>WGCY01000046.1 GCA_015493525.1 Bacteroidales bacterium | reverse complement strand
GAAGTCCTATGCCGATACGTGTTTTTGGTATATTTCCTTGATTATACTCGGTGCTTATTTTGTCAATTATCTCCTGAGCTGCCTCCGTAGCTTGCTGGCTGCTGTTTTCGGCTGAAACCGGCGCCCCAAAAGTAGCCATAAACCCATCCCCCAGAAATTGATTGATAACCCCTTGATGAGATTGTACGATGTCAATCATAAAGCCGAATAAAGTATTCAGGTAAGCAACGACCTCTTCGGGCTGGTGCTGCTCAACAAAGGGGGTAAACTGCCGTATGTCGAGAAACATAATGCATACTTTTTTTCTTGATCCGGAAAGTTCATCATGTTTTCTAAGAATATTGTCTACAATCTGTGGGGAAATTTGTTGCCCGAATAAATCAATTACCTCATTTTTTTTCCGGACATTCTCCCAGGAAACAATCATCTTCTTTTTAATCAGATCAGCCACAAACCCGGCGGCTATTCCTGTAATGATCATAATTAGTCCCTGCCCCAGGTACTGCATCCCCGTCAGGTTGGGATGAACGGTATCAACCAACCTGTCAGCAAAATATGTTGAATAATATATGGATATGAGAATAAATTCAAAAGCAGACAGCGTTCCGGTGAAAATGGATAGTTTGAAGTTAAGCCGGAATGTGGACAGAACAATAAAAATAAAATAGGTTAAGGTAGCCGGCGCCTGTAAAATAACTGTTTGGCCTGAATATTCCACAATGAAAATTAAAAGAATACTGAGCAGGGTAACTTCCGAAAAACTGTTAAAATAAGCGAAAACCCGGGGATTCAACAAAAAGGATTTATTTTTTTTACCCAATAAATAATGAACCAAAAATTCATAAATAATTATGATGGTTGTAAAAATTAAAATGGCATAAATAGCAATACGTGTTTTGAACATGTGAAGGTACTCTTCGCTGTAAAAAAAATAGATGATGATTAAAAGCACCGCCTCAAGACCTAAAAGCCCGATCAGAATTATTGCACGCAGGCGTTCACTTTTGGAAATTTCAGCATTAAACAGTTCCTCAATCGACATTTTACTATTTATTTTTTCTTGCGTATTGTCTTCCATAAGATATTGAATCAATATTTTGTTTCTTTATTATCTCAAAAACAGGCACTAAAACAGCGAAAGTACGCAATATGTTTTTTTCAGATTCTCCAAACTCGGAATTACATTGTTAATTTTTGGCGAAGTTAGTTAATATTAACTAATAATTTGGCAATTATAATTAAAAAAAAACGCTGTAAGCAAAAGCTTACAGCGTTTTTTTTTAGGTGGGTGGAAGATGGGACTTGAACCCACGACCCTCGGAACCACAATCCGATGCTCTAACCAAACTGAGCTACATCCACCATTTCGGGAGCGCAAATATACAATATTTTTCATTTTAACAAAGTCAGGAAGAATTTTTCCATAAAAAATATCCACGCAAAAAGAGGGAGTCATAGCGATTACACATCCAAATGTTACCTGTCTTCACAATGTTGACCGGCCCCTTTTACCATAATACGGATATTAACATGTATATTATTGATTTAGAACGATATACATAACACAACGAAAGAATAATTAATAATTTCTTAACATTGGAAGCCGTTAAAGAAATTGGTTATCGGTTATTTTTGCCACTAACAAACAGATAATAGATTACTATGGAAACTTTTTATTACGTCATGGTGGGGCTGCTGTTCCTGCTGGCAATTTTTGATTTAATTGTTGGCGTCAGCAACGATGCCGTAAACTTTTTAAATTCGGCCATCGGCTCCAAGGTTTCTTCGTTCAAGGTCATTATAGCCATAGCGGCACTGGGGATTTTTGCCGGGGTAATTTTTTCGAGTGGCATGATGGAAGTGGCACGAAAGGGAATATTTCATCCGGAAATGTTCTATTTTTCGGATATCATCATCATGTTTATTGCCGTGATGGTATCCACGCTGATACTTTTGGACACCTTCAACACATTCGGCATGCCCACCTCTACTACCGTTTCTATCGTTTTTGAGCTACTGGGGGCAGCAGTAGCCATGGCCACAGTCAAACTTTCGGCCTCCCCCGATGCCATGCTTGCCTTTAAACATTACCTGCTTGAGAATAAAATCATTACCGATATTCACCAAAACATAACACTGGGATCTTTTATCAACTCAGGAAAAGCATTGGCCATTATTTCGGGCATTTTGGTTTCTGTGGCCATTGCATTCACTGTGGGTGCCATCATCCAATATTTTGCACGCATTATCTTTACGTTCAATTACAAGCAGCGTGTGAAGTGGTTTGGTGCCCTGTGGGGCGGTATTGCTTTCAGTGCCATTACTTATTTTATTCTGGTAAAAGGAGCTACCAATGCCACCTTTATCTCCGACCAAAACAAAATATGGATTTCAGGCCATGCGGGATTAATTATTCTATACAGTTTTATAGGATGGACGGTTCTGCTCCAGTTTCTGAACTGGCTGTTTCGCTTAAATATTTTAAAAACCATTGTGCTCGGTGGAACTTTTGCCCTCGCCATGGCATTTGCCGGTAACGACCTTGTCAACTTTATCGGCGTGCCTATTGCCGGCTACGATGCTTTTTTGATTTTCCTGAAACATCCGGGAGCTGATCCTGCCACACTCGGCATGGTGGGCCTCATGGGAAAAGTCCCGACACCCATCTCCTTCCTGCTCCTATCGGGATTGGTCATGGTGCTCACGCTTTATTTTTCAAAAAAAGCCAAGTCGGTCATTAAGACCTCGGTGGACCTGGGCCGACAAGATGCCGGAGATGAACGCTTCAGGCCCAATACACTTTCCAAAGTGTTGGTACGTTCCTCCATTCACATGTCAAAAGGCATCCGAAAGATTACCCCGGGATTTGTCATTCAGGCTATCGAGAAACAGTTTGAACCTTATCAGGAGGAAATGGACAAAGAAGTTTCCGACCCGCCGGCTTTCGACCTGATACGCGCTTCGGTAAGCCTGGTGGTGGCCAGTATCCTTATTGCATTTGGCACATCGCTGAAACTCCCTCTCTCTACCACTTATGTAACTTTTATGGTGGCCATGGGAGCTTCCCTCGCTGACCGGGCCTGGGACCGTGAGAGTGCCGTATATAGAATATCCGGTGTGTTCTCAGTAATAGGCGGATGGTTCCTGACGGCATTAACCGCTTTCATCATCGCTTTTGTCATGGTGTATATCTTTGCCTATCTCGGCAGTATCAGCATTTTCGTTGTCATAGTGTTAGTTGGATATTTAATCTATCGCTCTGCCATTGTGCACAAAAACAAAACGGAAAAAAGTGAAGAGGTCGGTGAAGAAGTCTATGGGGTTACCGAAGAGAATGTTTCAGAGCGTTTTCTCACACTGGTGGCCGGCAACCTGAAACGAATTATCCGCGAATACCGGCATACGATAGAAGGCCTTGATAAAGAGGATATTAAAAAGCTCAGGAAAACAAAGAAAGAGATTGATGAGATGGCCGTAAGGACCAAATATATCAAAGACCACATCAACGTTGTGATTGAACGGCTGGATGAAATGAGCATCGATTCCGGATCTTTTCTGGTTCAGGCCATGGACTACATGCGTGAAATGGTGCACAGTATTTCTTTCTTCTCAGCCCATGCCCTTGAACATGTGGACAACAACCACAAACCGTTAATACCTGGCCAGATTGAGGAATTAAAACACCTCTCCCTTCATATTGAGAAAGTACTAAAGACCAGTCTTTCCGGCGTACTGAAAAATGATTATTCAGATCAGGAAAGTTTGCAAAAGGAACAAGCCAAAGGGCTGAAACACATTGAGACCTACAGGAAAAGACAAATCCAACGGATAAAAAGAAAAGAAGTCGGTACCAGAAACAGTATCCTATTCTTAAATTTATTGGATGAAAGCAAAAACCTCTTGCTGCAAACCATTAATTTATACAAAGCCCAACGCGATTTTGTCAACAACAGGAACCAGTTGTTACCGCACAATGGATTAAATTAACTCCGGAATCCGAAAGCCGGAAGCCGGTATTATGAACGCCGGGCAATGCTTACAAATCGTTCCTTTCCGCGAAAATCGGTGGATATTTCGGGGGCTTCAAAAAGATTTTTATCAGCGAGGGAACCCGTTTCGTTGGCATACTTTTCATTTACCTCAAAATAGAGCCTGCCACCCGGCCTGAGGGATTGTCCTGCAAAGTGAATGATTTTCCGGTAAAACAACAACGGATCATCATCTTCCACAAAAAGTGCCTCATGCGGTTCATAATTTAATACGTTCCCGGCCATTTGCCCCTTTTCTTTTTGCAAAACATAAGGCGGATTGCTTACCACAATATCGAATTCTTTTTTTAAGCTATTTTGACAAACAGGGGTATCCAGAATATCACACCGGATAAAATCAACATCCAAATGAAGACGTTCTGCGTTTTTGCGGGCGACGGCAAGTGCCTCCTCCGAAATATCGACAGCCGTAACATGGCTTCCGGCAAACGTGTTTTTTAGTGCCAGCGCAATACAGCCACTTCCTGTACCAACATCCAGGATATCAGCCTGTTCATTATGGTTGCCTTTTACAACCCAGTCCACAAGTTCTTCTGTCTCGGGACGCGGTATCAGCACACCGGCAGAGACATCCATTTCCAGGCCGTAAAAGGTGGACCTGCCCAAAACATACTGAATCGGCTCCGCTTTCAGCAAACGGGCCACGGCTTTATTTATGGTCAGCAACTCCGACTCAGAAAGCCTTTTTTCTATCTGTAATTGTTGTGCAACACGCGTCAGCCCGAAGTAGTGTTGAATAAGCATGTTTGCCATACTCTCTGCTTCCCGCTGTGGGTAAAGTGCGGACAAGCGGGCAACCATCTCCCTTTTGATATCCGATAGCTTATTTGTTGGATAAAACATGCGGCAAAGATAACCACTCCGTACATAAAACAGGAAAATGAATAGTTTTGTGGAATGAAAACTTCAAACGTATTTATAATTACCGGCAAACAGGGAGAGGGAAAAACTACCAAACTGACAGAAGTTGTCCGGCTACTAAAGAAAGGCAAACGGCCCTTGTTTGGCTTTTATGCCACAGGCTATTGGGAAAACGGACTACGCAGCAAGTTCTATATCAATGATATAAATTCGGGGCAAAGTTTCCTGCTTTGCAAGCGGCCGGATAATTTACCGGCATCCGGGAACGGTTTTGTCTTTCTTGCTGAAACAATTAAAAAAGGCGAACAAATTATCACAGAGGGGATGAAACATCAAAATGCCCTCGCCATCATGGACGAAATCGGACGTTATGAGCTGGAGGAAAAGGTGTGGTATTCTTCCCTTAACCATTTGATTAAAACCAATTTCCCTGTCCTCATTACCATCCGTGAAAACGGGCTGGCACAGGTTATCGAAAAATTCAACATGGCCTCCCCTCTCATTTTCCGGTTGGATGAGGAAAGCACACAGATAGCCGGACAAATCCAGAAACAGCTTCGACATTAAAAAAGCGGACTATGGCAGCCCGCTTGTAAGAATATAGCTTAAGTAAATGCTATTCGTTTTCCCCTGCATCACTTTTCGTGAGGTCTTCATCCACAAGTATGCGCCCGCAATACTCACAAACGATAATCTTTTTATGCAGTTTGATATCCAACTGGTGCTGTGGGGGTATTTTATTAAAGCATCCACCGCAGGCATCGCGTTCAATCTTCACAACGGCCAGCCCGTTGCGTGCATTCTTACGGATACGTTTATATGCAGTCAGCAACCTTTCTTCAATAAATTTTTCATTTTCCTGTGATTTCTTCACCAGCTCTTCTTCTTCTTTTTCGGTTTCGGCAATGATACCCGTTAGTTCCGATTTCTTGGCAGCCAGGTCCTGCCGGCGCATTTCCAGTTTTTCATTGGCCTCTTTCATATCCGCTTCAACAGACTCAATACGAAATTTGGCCTCTTTAATCTTTTTTTCCGAGAGCTGAATCTCCAGGTTTTGAAATTCAATCTCTTTTGTCAAAGAATCATACTCGCGGTTGTTGCGGACATTCATCTGTTGATCGGTATATTTTTTTATTAAGGCATTACTCTCTTTGATGGATTCATTTTTTTCCTTGATAAACTGTTCAAATTTATCCTTTTCTTCCTGAAAATTGGCCATTCTTGTTTCCAGGCCGGCAATTTCGTCTTCAAGGTCTTCCACTTCGAGAGGCAGTTCGCCCCGCACAATTTTTATCTTGTCAATTTGGGAATCAATCTGCTGGAGATTATACAATGCTGTCAGTTTCTGTTCCACACTTACTTCCTGACTTTCCGCTGTGTTTTTTGTTTTTTTTGTCATAATGCCTTATGTTTCAATTATCTACAAGAATGAAACCGGATTTGTGTTAATATTTGAAATTTGGAGTGCAAAATTAGGAAATTTTTTGGTTAATAAATCAAATAATAAATCTTTCGTAAACTGTTCTGTTTCGTAATGGCCGGCATCGACCAGCAGCATCCGGTTTGGGTAGAGGAAAAAATCATGGTATTTCAGGTCGGCTGTAACCAATGCATCAGCACCTGCCTTAAATGCCCGTTCCATCAAAAAGCTTCCGCTGCCCCCGCAAATAGCTACTTTTTTAATCTCCTGCTTTACCATCATACCGTGGCGAAGCTGCTTCGCTCCCAGTTTCTTTTTCACCATCCGGAGAAATTCCCCGGAAGGCAGGGCCACAGGCAACTCGCCCACCATACCTGCACCCGCGTCCGTACCGGTCCTTTCCACCGGATAGATATCGTACGCCACTTCTTCGTAGGGATGCGCTGCGAAAACAGCCTGCAAAACTTCCTCCACCAGCATCTCGGGGACAATTGACTCTAACCTCACCTCTTTTTCAAAATGAATTTTGCCCTGCTCCCCCACAAATGGATGCGTACCCTCCAATGCTTTAAAACTTCCTTCGCCCGGCACGCCGAAACTACAATGACTATAACGGCCTATGTGGCCCGCACCGGCATTTAGCAGGGCATCCCGAACTACACCGGTATGGCTTTCGGGAACAAAAACCACCAGTTTAAACAACTTTCCCGAGGGCAGCAGCACCTTGGTTTCCGTCAGCCCCAGCTGTTTTGCCAAACGGCCGTTTACACCCGCAGCCACATTATCGAGGTTGGTATGGGCTGCGTAAACAGCGATATCATTTTTTACGGCTTTTATCACAAGGTCTTCCACCATATTTCCACCATTCAGATGTTTCAGGCCCTTAAAAATTAACGGATGGTGGGCAATAATCAGCCCCGCCCCGCTACGTACAGCCTCATCCATAACATCATACGTTACATCCAAGGTAATGAGTGCCCTTTTTATTTCGCTGTCCGGAGAACCGATAAGCAATCCGCTGTTGTCATAAGATTCCTGAAGATGGAGCGGGGCCAGCTGCTCCAAATAATGAATTATTTCTTTAATTTTCATTTCAGAATTTTATTAATTTTACACAAAATTAAGGAATTAGTTAACTTTCATCTACTTCATGCTGAAAATATTATTGTATCCATTTGCACTTTTGTACGGGTTGGTGATAGGTTTCAGGCATCTTCTGTTCGATATTGGCCTGTTACCGGCAAAATCGTTTGATGTGCCCGTTATTGGTGTGGGAAATATTTCTGTTGGCGGAACGGGCAAAACACCACATACCGAATATCTTGCCCGTCTGTTTCAGGATGATTTCAAAACAGCTATCCTGAGCCGTGGATACCTGAGAAAAAGCAGCGGTTTTGTATTGGCAGATGAAACTTCCACTTTTGAAAATATTGGCGATGAGCCGATGCAATACCTGCATAATCTGGGGAACTCTATCCGGATTGCCGTTGACAAACGACGTGTGCGGGGCGTAAAAAAACTTTTGAAATTAGAACCGCCCCCGGAAGTCATTATTTTGGATGATGCCATGCAACACCGGTTTATTAAACCCGGGGTAAATATTTTGCTCACAGACTACCATCGGTTATATGCCGACGACTACCTTTTTCCGGCAGGCAGGCTCCGTGACCTGAAAAGAATTGCCAAAAGGGCGGATATTATTGTCGTTACCAAAACAGAAAAGGTCCTTTCCCCGCTCATAAAAAAGCTGGTCGAAGAGAAATTGTCTCCCCAGCCGGGCCAAAAACTTTATTATTCCTATCTGGAATACGGCAGCCCTGTCAGCATTCCATCACTAAAAAAGATAAAATTCGAGAAACAATACAGCACCATTCTCCTGTTTACCGGAATTGCCAATCCTTATCCCCTGAAAGATAAACTCCGGTACCATTGCCGCGAACTGGTTACCCTTGATTTTCCGGATCACCACGATTTTAAAGAAAAAGATATTCTGCTGATAAAAAAAACATGGGAGCAACAATTTACCAGCCACAAGTTGATAGTAACAACCGAGAAAGATGCCATGCGGTTAATAAATTCTCCCTATCTTCGCCTGCTGAAAGACCTGCCCATGGTTTATCTGCCCATTGAGGTAAAATTTCACGGACAGGATGGAAAAGATTTTAACACGCAAATTTTAAATTATGTTAGAGAAAGCCAAAGAAACAGCAGCATTCGTTCAGTCAAAAATAAAAGTTAAACCACGGATAGCCATTATATTAGGTTCAGGATTGGGAGACCTGGCCAACGATATTGAAGTAAGTGCGAAGATAAGCTACACCGACATCCCGAACTTTCCGGTTTCTACCATTAAAGGCCACAAAGGACAATTGATTTTCGGAACACTGAGCGGTGTGGAAGTAGTTGCCATGCAAGGCCGTTTTCACTATTACGAGGGTTACTCGATGACAGAAGTAACTTTCCCCATTCGTGTGTTCAAACAAATGGGCATTGAGTACCTTTTTGTTTCCAATGCCAGTGGCGGAGTAAACCCCGATTTTGAAGTAGGCGACATTATGTTCATAACAGATCACATAAACCTGTTGCCTAATCCACTTATCGGGCATAACGATGAGGAACTGGGCCCCCGTTTTGTGGACATGAGCGAAGCCTATGACAAAGCGTTGCTCAGCAAAGCCACCCGTGTGGCACGGCAACACGGTATTCGCTACAAAACAGGTGTTTATGCCGGCACTACCGGGCCTACTTACGAAACGCCCTCTGAATATTATTATATTCGTACCCTTGGGGCCGATGCGGTAGGAATGTCCACCGTTCCCGAAGTAATTGTGGCACGGCATATGGACATGCCTGTTTTTGCCGTTTCGGTTATATCAGACCTTGGCGTAAAAGGAAAAATCATAGAAATTTCACATCAGGAGGTACTTGCCGCTGTGGAACAGGTTACGCCAAAGCTCATAACCATTATAAAAGATGTCATTAAAGGCTTGTAAATTATAAGCTTGGAAAGAAAAAACACATACTTTGTCTCCGACTTCCATCTCGGAATCCCCGACCACGCCAGCAGTCTTGAAAGAGAAAAACTATTGGTAAAATGGTTGGAATCTGTACGCCCCCATGCCGGGGAGATATTCCTTATGGGAGACGTATTCGACTTTTGGTTTGAGTACAAAAACGTTGTCCCCAAAGGCTTTGTCAGGCTGTTGGGAAAGCTGGCCGAGATTACCGATGCAGGAATCCCGGTACACCTCTTCCGGGGCAACCACGATTTATGGGCATTCGATTATCTTGAAAAAGAAACCGGCATAAAACTCTATCGCAAGCCGGTGGTCCGCAATATTATGGGAAAAACTTTTTACCTTGCCCATGGCGATGGGTTAGGCCCCGGCGACAGAAGCTATAAATTTCTGGAAGCTGTCTTTTCGTTCCGCCCCAACCAGTTTCTGTTTCGCTGGCTGCATCCCGACGTGGGAGCCTGGATGGGCAGCTATTTCTCACGAAGGAGCCGGCTGGCAAAGATGAGCCAGGCCGGTAAGGAGGAACCATCTTTCGATAAACAACGGGAGATGCTCTTTCGCTATGCCGAAGATAAACTTCTCGCATTTCCGGAAATAGATTATTTCGTCTTCGGACACCGCCACATGCCTGTTATGACAGACATCAACAACAAAACACAACTCATCATCCTCGGCGACTGGATCTCCCACTTTTCGTATGGCGTATTTGATGGGAAAGGTTTCAGGCTTCAACAATTCGTGCCTGGTTCAAAATAACAAAGTACTTTGATAATATTTACCGCAGGATAGTAACCAAAAATATTATCTATATTTGCTGCAGGATATAGAACGAAATGATGAATACCATTAAACAAAATAAACAATTGAAACGGAGGGGAAACTACGGCCGGCGGTTGTTGTTATGATGGATATTCACGAAGGATAAAAAATAAATACAAGCCCGGTCATTCATACGATCGGGCTTTTTTAATGTTTAAAAACCTGGAAAAATGAAAGTATTAAAGTTTGGGGGCACATCAGTTGGCTCGGCAGAGAAGATGAAGAAAATTGCAGAAATTGTACACGGCGAATACCCTGTGTTGGTTGTCCTTTCCGCCATGGGCGGGACCACTGATCAACTCGCGGGAATGATTGCCGATGCTGTGAAGGGAAACAAAACAATTGCACTGAAATCAGCCGATGACTTGAAAAAAAAGTACGACCTGACCGTATTGCAACTTCTTGGAGAGGAGGCTGCCGTGGCTATGTTTTATGTCAACACCCTGTTTAACGACATCACCAGGAAACTGATGCAGCTTCCCCTCGCAAAAGTTGAAAAAGAAATTCTCTCTTGTGGCGAGAAGCTCTCAACTTTCCTGTTTCATCAGCTGCTCGTAAAGCAAGGGAGCCGGGCTGTCCTGCTCGATGCGACCACATTTCTTCCGCTGGACAGCGACCACGAACCCGTAATGAATGAAATTGAAAAAAGGCTGTGGATAGCGTTGAAGAAACATCCTGAAACACAGGTGTTTATAACTCAGGGATTTGTGTGCCGGAATATACGGGGGGAAATAGATAACCTCGGCCGTGGCGGGAGCGATTATTCGGCTTCGCTGTTTGGTGCTGCCCTCGATGCAAAGGAGATACAGATTTGGACCGATATTGACGGGGTACAAAACAACGACCCGCGTATTGTGGAGAATACCCGGCCTGTCCGCCATCTCAGGTTTGACGAAGCTGCCGAGCTGGCTTATTTCGGAGCTAAAATTCTACATCCGCTGACCATTCTTCCCGCACAGAAAGCCGGCATACCGGTTTTGCTCAAAAACACCATGCACCCCGGGGATGCCGGAACAAAAATCACCGCAAACCAGGATGGAAGGGGCTTTAAAGCAGTGGCTGCCCGTGATGGCATTATCGCCATCAGAATAAAATCGAGCCGAATGTTGCTGGCTTACGGCTTTATGCGAAAAGTCTTTGAGGTCTTTGAAACTTACAAAACTTCCATCGACATGGTTACCACCTCTGAAGTAGCTGTTTCCATTACCATTGATAATGGGGAGCATTTGCAGGAAATTGTTGCTGCATTACAGCAGTTTGGCCATGTGGAAGTTGAAGGACAGAAAACGCTGGTGGGTGTGGTGGGCCTAATTCATGCCCATGAACCAGGCTATGCCCGGCAACTTTTTGAAGCCCTCAGCGACATCCCTATACGTATGATTTCCTACGGTGCCAGTCCATACAATTTTTCGCTGCTGGTCAATACGGAAGACAAAATTAAAACGCTTCAAGCTTTGAATAGCCGGTTGTTTCACAATGAAATTGCCAAAATGTGTTTTTGACAGCTTCTATTCCATACTTTTGCAGTTGACAAGTTTTGAAAAATTATGTGAAATGAAAGTTACCGGATTTACTTTTATCAGAAATGCCTTAAAATTTGACTATCCTGTTGTGGAAGCCATTACTTCCATATTGCCGCTATGCGATGATTTTGTTGTGGCCGTGGGCAAATCTGAAGACAAAACCCTGGAATTGATTTCAAACATCGGTTCGGAAAAAATAAAAATCATGCAAACCCAATGGGACGACTCCCTGAGGGAAGGTGGCCGCGTTTTGGCCGTTGAAACGGACAAGGCTTTCCAAAAGATTGGCAATGATTCGGATTGGGCATTTTACATCCAGGGCGATGAGGTTATACACGAAGATTATCACAAAACCATTCGGGATGAAATGCTTAAATGGAAAGATGATGACCGGGTAGATGGCTTGTTATTCAAATATTTACACTTTTACGGTTCTTATGATTATGTGGGGTCTTCGCCCAGATGGTATAGGCACGAAATCCGCGTTATTAAAAATAATAAAAAGATTTATTCCTACCGGGATGCCCAGGGGTTTAGAAAAAACAACAATGAAAAATTGAGGGTGAAGGCCATCGATGCCTGGGTCTATCATTATGGCTGGGTGAAAGAGCCTAAAGCAATGCAGCGAAAACAGGAAACCTTCCCAAAACTCTGGCATAGCGATAACTGGGTGAGTAAAAATGTGGTAAAATCAGAGGCTTTCGATTATTCCGCCATTGATTCACTGAGCAAGTTCACAAAAACCCATCCTAAAGTTATGATTCCCAGAATTAAAAGGAAAAACTGGAATTTTGAATATGATATGTCTTTTAACAACCTGTCGTTAAGATATAAATTGAAATTATGGATAAAGAACACCTTTGGTATTGAACTGGGATATAAAAACTATATCAAAATATAACGGTAGTTTGTCGCGGGATAACGTTCCGGGCAAAATTATGACGGGCAAAAAACACCTTTTGCACAGGCTGTGTTTTCTTTTGTTGGCAGTTCTCTTTTTGAACCCTGCCGGCCATCGCCTGTTGGCACAAAAAGCAGTTCATCTCACTATCAGCGGCCATATCCGCGATAAAAACAGCGGCGAACTATTATCCGGGGCTACCCTGTTTGTTTCGGAACTGAAAACCGGAACGGCCTCCAACAGTTATGGTTTCTTTTCGCTGACATTGCCCCGCGGGAATTATCACCTTGTCTTTTCGTATGTAGGCTACCAAAGCCGGACAATTGCCATAGGGCTAAGGCACGATACGTTGATAAACACGGATTTGTCTGCCATCTCCAGCCGGCTTGGAGAGGTAGAGATAAAATCGGCATCGGCACACGAGAATATTCGGCTGCCACAGATGTCCGTTTCAAAAATGAACATGAAAAATATCGCCGAAATTCCTTCTTTTATGGGGGAAGTTGACCTCGTAAAAGCCTTACAGTTACTTCCCGGTGTGAAGTTCGTCGCCGAAGGCTCTTCGGGGATGAGCGTCCGTGGCGGCGGGCCCGACCAGAACCTGATTTTGCTGGATGAAGCCACCGTTTACAATGCAGGCCATCTTATGGGATTTTTCTCGGTTTTCAATCCGGATGCCGTGCAAAGTGTGAAACTCTACAAAGGCGATATGCCGGCAGCTTATGGCGGACGGCTCTCCTCACTGGTGCAGGTGCGCATGAAAGAGGGCAACAACAAAACTTTTCACGGTCAGGGCGGTATCGGACTGGTATCCAGCAGGCTGATGTTCGAAGGGCCCATCGTGAAAAACAAAGCTTCATTTATGGTAAGCGGACGGCGTACCTATGCCGATCTGTTCCTGAAACTCTCGCATGATGAAAAACTGCGGCAAAACAGGCTCTATTTCTACGACTTGAATACAAAGCTGAATTTTTCGCTCAATGGCAACAACCACTTTTACTTTTCGGGATATTTCGGCAAAGATGTGTTCAAAAACGATTTCTTCGGAATGAACTGGGGCAACGCCACCGGAACTTTTCGCTGGAACCATATTTTCAACGAAAAACTTTTCTCCAATATCTCGGTTATCGTCAACCGGTTTAACTATAACCTGGGGCTTGCAGCAGATAATCCACGGGCTTTTTTGTGGCAGTCGGCACTGACCGATTTTACACTGAAAGATAATTTCGACTGGTTTATCAATCCAAATAACAAGCTGAACTTTGGGTTTTCCGTGGTTTACCACGATTTTTTTCCGGGTAAAATCACCGGCACGGGAAAAGAAGCAGTAATTGACGAATACCGGCTGCCTGACAATTATGCACTGGAAAGTGCTTTTTATGTGAGCAACGAGCAGAAAACCGGAAAGCTTACCCTCAAATACGGTCTTCGGATTTCTTTTTTCAATAACCTGGGGCCGGCCACTATTTTCCATTATGATGCAAATTTTAACGTAACCGATTCCACGGTTTACGTGGCAAAAAAAGTTTTCAATACCTATGTCGGTATTGAACCCCGCTTGGGAATTGTTTTTCGCATCAACAAAAGCTCCTCTGTAAAGGCCAGCTATGCAAGGAATTATCAATATGTACAGCAGGCGCAGAATTCCACGGCCGGTAATCCCATGGACATTTGGTTTCCGGCCAATCCCAACATCAAACCACAGGTGGGCGACCAGGTGGCTGTCGGCTATTATCAAGATTTTAAGCAGGGTACTTATACCTTTTCCGGCGAATTATATTACAAATGGGTTCACAACGCCATCGATTTTAAAGACCACGCCGATTTGCTGCTGAACAAGTACCTCGATGGCGAACTGCGAACAGGCCGTGGGTACAGTTACGGAATTGAACTGATGTTGAAGAAAACGGCGGGGAAACTAACGGGATGGGCCAGCTACACCTACTCGCGCAGCATGCGGGCAATTCCGGAAATCAACCTCGGCGAAGCCTACCCTTCACCTTACGACCGGCCCAACGATTTTTCGCTGACGTTGAGTTATCGGTTAAGCACGGCTGTCCGGTTGAGTATGAGTTGGGTTTACCTTACCGGGCAACCGGTTACATTTCCTGTCAGCCGTTTTCAGTACAGCCACACCATTGTCCCGGTTTATTCGGGCCGCAACAGTTACCGCATGGCCGATTATCATAGGCTGGATTTGGCCGTGATTTGGGACTTGCCCGGCAAAAGGCCAAAAAAATGGCATAACCAGCTCAATTTCTCCATTTACAATGCTTATAACCGGAAAAATCCGTGGGTTATCAATTTCCAGAACAATCCGGAGGTACCCAACGCTACTTATGCCGAAATGACCTATCTGTTTGGAATTGTGCCTACCGTAACCTATAATTTTAAATTTTGAGATGAAAAATCCTATCAAAAATATTACTTTTATCCTGATGGCGGCGGCCCTGGCCTTTTCCTGTACCAAACGGGTGGACATCCCGTTGAAGCCCGGTGATGAGAAGCTTGTGGTGGAGGGCTATTTGTTTGGCAGCGATTCTGTTTCCTGGGTAAAGCTTTCAAAGACCAGTGGCTATTTTTCCAACGAGCCTCCCCCGCCCGTAAGCCGGGCGACGGTAATGGTGGGCCACAAAACACAACAGTGGGCGTTGAAGGAATCGGCCACACAGCCGGGCCTTTATTTTTTGAAAGACACTTCTTTTCATCTTGTGGCTTCCGATACTTTCAACCTGAAAATTCGGCTACAGCATCCCATTGGAAAGCATACCGTTTACAATAGCCGGACAGTGGTCCCGCCTTTACACGTCCGGATTGATTCATTGCAAATTGAATATGCACCGGATTTTAAAAAGTGGATGGTTCGCTATTTCGGCCAGGATTTGCCCGGAAAGGATTATTATCTTTTTAACAGCCTGGTAAACGGCAAAATTGTAACGGACAGCATTTTACAAAAAGTTGTCCGGCAGGATATTTATTTTGACGGGCGTTATGTTTCCGGTGCGGTGGTACAGGTACTCGATGAAAGGATGATGAAAGTGGGTGATTATTACACCCTTTTGGCCTCCAATATTACAGCAGAATACTACAATTATATGGTGGCTTTACAGGATGAAGTCGGTAAAAAGAATCCGTTGTTCAGCGGGCCGCCGGCCAATGTTCCATCCAATATCAACAACGGGGCACTGGGATTTTTTACCGCTTTCCTTACGGCCGCTTACCGGGTAAAACTCGAAAAAAAGCAGGGACAACCGGATAGATAGACCGGTTTAGCATCAGAAGGATACATCCAGGGAAAGATCATAAATATCCGCATGGCCATTCCCATAAATATTCCCGTTCTGGTAACTGAAAACCAGTTTGTTTTGCTTAAAGAACCGCCAGCTGGCACCGTAAATCTGACGCTCACTGACCTTTTCAACATCGCATTGTCTTAACAAAAAATGATCATAGCGCGCATAAACAGCAAAAGCCGTTTTGGGGATTTTCAATTCACTGTAGAAAGAAAAACCCTGTTGGGGCAAGGCCCTGAAAGTACTGTCCACAAAGGTTCCGTAGCTATTTCCTCTGCCTGATTCATATTGGGCGGTTACAGTAACATAACGGCTTTCATAAGAAACAATTCCTGCGTTTAAAACAAAATCAGGTTTTTCAGGTAAATTCCCTTTCCCGAAAATACCGAGATAAGAAAATTGCAAACCGGGAACGGTGGAAGGAAATGGACGGAGTGTTATTCTCACTTCAAAATTCTTGCTCAGGTTGCGTTCAAACTGATGATAACCACCACCATTGTATAATCCAAGTGCCAAGCTGCCATACTTCCCGGGAGAATGGGGATGAATTTTTTCTATGTACTCACCACTTAGGCGTCCACCCAGAAGTCCCTGATAACTCATCCCAAATCCTGCTGAGTTAAAAAGAGAACTGCGCTCCATGAACATGGTTCCCTGAACCCGGTAAGCATTGATATGTTCTTCAAAATCAAGCCACGGTCGCTGGACAATTCCAAATTTAAACCGGCTGTCCGTAATAAACCAAAAGTCAGGGATATGGTATTGAAGGTAGAGGTACTTTATCCGTATTTCGATATTTCCGGCATCATCGCCCTGGTCATCAATGGTGATATCCTGTGTGTACCGAACCAATAGATTTTTAGATATTTTCGCGTTGACAGTCAAATATGCCCGGCGAACAAGAAAAGAAAAGTTTTTTTGTTGATCCTGTACCCTGTATTGCCCAGCCAGATAAAAAAGGCCTGATATTTTGATATAATCTGAAAACTTTTTGGGACTGCTCACCGGCTGTTTTAATGAATCCTGTGCCTTAAGAGATACCGGGCCCACCATGTTGAAGATGAGGAAAATCAGACAAACCCTCAGAGTAAAAAGTCTCATAAATGAAAGTATAAAAGCTTGTTACAATAATTGGTACAGCAAAAATATTCGTTTACCGTAAATTAACACGATGCCAATGTAAAGTTATGGTTAAATTTATTGACTTTTGAACTTATGTTCATTATCTTTGTGGCGAACATAAAAATACAAAACAATGAGCTTAACTGGAAACAATGATGCACCCGGCAAGGGGCTTGGATATGGCGGCGGCCATGGCAGAAACCGTGGGGGTAGTTTTGGCGTTGGCGGATATTGCGTCTGTGCCAAATGCGGAACAAAGATTCCTCATCAACAAGGAGTTAAATGTACTACGTTGAAATGTCCGAAATGTGGCCATACAATGATTCGCGAAGAGCTGCTTAAAAAATCCTGATAAAGGGAAGGCTTCTCTTTTCTTTTTGTCCAAAACAGGAAATGTCTAATTCCCACGATTCTTGGGATTGACTATTTTTGTCAGCCGTTACGTGGGTATTGGCTTTAAAAAAGGAATCTATGCAGTTGAATCATGTTGGAATAAATATTACCGATGCCAGTGAAATACAGCATTTTTATAAAAATATCCTGGGATTCGTTTCAGAACGTGATTTTCCCATAACTCGCGAAATATCTCAACTTTTTTTTGGAATTGATAACAAAACGGATGCTTATATTGTTCAATCTGAAGATTTGTTGCTGGAGCTGTTTTTATATGATAAGCCGTTAAACACGGGATATGCACATTTGTGCCTCCAAGTGAAAGATCGGGAAAAAATTGTCCGGAAATGCATCGAAATTGGTTATCCGGTGACACGTAAGGAAAGAGAAAATGGAGATTTGCTGTTTATCAAAGATAAGGCTGGCAATGTGTTTGAACTAAAGAATAAAAGGATATGAAAACCTATTTGGATTGCCTGCCCTGTTTTGTGGAACAAGCACTGCGTGCGGCACGAATTGCTACCAATAATGACAAAGTAATTAAGCAGGTGCTCGATGAAGTTGGTTGTATAATTAAGGATACACCAATGGAGAATACACCTGCTGAATCGGGAATCAGGGTTTATGGAAAGATTCGGGAGATTACCGGTGTAGCAGATCCTTACCGGGAAATAAAACAGCGACATATTGCCGAAGCAAGGGCATTATATCCCGAATTGGAGAAAATGGTTGCCGAAGCAAAAGACCCGTTACTAACAGCTATACGAATTGCTATTGCGGGAAATGTGATTGATCTTGGTATCAACAAAGCTTTTAACCTGGTGGCTGATATAAAAGAAATTCTTTCAAGAGACTTTGCTGTTTTTGATTATGAAGCTTTTAAAAAAGCACTGCACAAGGCCGAAAATGTTTTATATATAGGTGATAATGCCGGAGAGTCGGTTTTTGATAAGTTGCTAATAAAACAGTTGAATAAGTCTGTAAAATTTGCTGTCCGCTCACAGCCAATTATCAATGATGCAACCATGGAAGATGCCCTTGCATCAGGATTGGATGAAGTAGCAGAATTAATTGACTCAGGCAGTAAGGCTCCGGGAACTATTTTGCGATATAGTACTCCGGAATTTTTGGGGGTTTATCAGAAAGCAGACCTTGTTATCAGCAAAGGACAGGGGAATTATGAAGGTTTGTCGGATGAAAAACGCCCCATATTCTTTCTGCTAAAAGCCAAATGTCCGGTCATAGCACGGGATATAGGAGTACAGGAAGGAGACATTGTTTTAAAAGGTGTAAATTTGTAAAACTTTCTGTGAGAGCTTTCAGGTTGTAAAAATATTTTGCCGTGTGACGGATAAGAAATAATACATTGGTTGACTATTAAATACAAAATTATAAAGAGATGAAAACAAAAATAGGCATTATCATTTGCGACCGTTACCTGAATTGCGCCGGCGGGAAATGTTTCCGTTCCCTGCAAAACCGCGAAGGTGCCTTCAGTATCTATCCCGGTGAAGATGAGGTGGAAATTGTGGGCTACACTAACTGTGGCGGCTGTCCCGGAGGGAACATTGAATATGCGCCCGAAGAGATGAAAAAAAACGGGGCAACAGCCATTCATTTTGCCACCGGCTTTGTGGTGGGCCATCCGCCCTGTCCTTATATTGATCATTTTAAGCGTTTCATAGAAGAAAAATATGCGATGAAAGTTGTCGTGGGCACCCATCCCATTCCCGAAAAATATTACCAGACGCACAAAGCCCTGAAAACATGGGATACGCCCGAATGGCAGGAGTTTATCAAGCCAACACTTACGGATGAGAAAACACGGCTTGCATATAATTAAACATTTATATTCAGAAACTTACAGTTATGTACAAATATCTTTTTGGCCCGGTTCCTTCGCGAAGGCTGGGCATGTCACTGGGCATTGATTTGGTTCCGCACAAAGTCTGTTCGCTCAATTGTGTTTATTGTGAATGCGGACGGACAACGAAATTGACCACCGAAAGGAAAGAGTATATTCCTTATGACGGGGTAACCGGAGAGATTGCGCATTATCTGAAGCACAATCCCAGTCCTGACTATTTTACTTTTTCCGGATCGGGCGAACCTACGCTAAACAGCCGTATTGGCGATGTGCTGCATTTTGTAAAGGCCAACAGCAAAGTTCCGGTAGCCGTACTCACCAACGGAACATTATTTTATGACAAAAATGTCCGTGCAGAACTTTTGGAAGCAGATGTGGTGTTGCCCTCGTTAGATGCCGCCGAAGAACTGGCTTTCAGGAAAGTAAACCGTCCCTGGCGCAAATTGGATATTCCGGGATACATTAAGGGGCTGGTCGATTTCAGGAATGAATACAAAGGCCAAATATGGCTGGAAGTACTTATCATTCCCGGCTTGAATGATACGGAAGAAAACCTGTGGGCACTCAAAGAAGCTTTCCTGAAAATTCGTCCCGATGAAATTCAGTTGAACACGCTGGATCGTCCGGGGACCGTAGAAAATATCAGGGCTTCTACCCGCAAAGAGTTACAGGATATTGTGAATTTATGGAACCTTCCACAGGTGAAAATTATCGCTGCTGCCCCCGACCGCAAAAAAATTGTTGCTTACCGCGATGACATGGAATCTGCCATCCTCGAAACCATAAAACGCCGGCCTTGCACACTGGAAGACCTGCATAAAATTCTTGGCCTGCACATCAATGAGATTAACAAATACCTCGATGTGCTCGAAGACGAGAAAAAGATAGTCTCCGTGCGTGAAAAAAGAGGGCTGTTTTACAAAATAAAGAGTTAATTTAAATAATAAATTTGCCTTTTAAAAGTTTTCTTTAAAACATATGGTATTGATGCGAAAATCCGGTTCTCCTTATTCTGTGTTCCTGATACTTCTTTTTGCCTTTTTTCATTCCGGTTTGCTGGCGCAGACAGCCTGGGTGAAAGGAACTGTTTTTGATGAAAAGAACGAACCGGCCGAGCTGGTAAATATTCGGTTGCTGGGTACGGAGACGGGGACCACAACCGGTCGTGATGGCTCCTTTAGCTTGCAGGTACCGGCCAATAAAGTCCTGCATTTGGCGGTCTCCTATATTGGTTACCGGCAGCAGGACACTCTGTTAAAACCTGCTCCGAACACAACGGTTATCCTGAATTTGCATCTTTGCAGGCTCACGACGAACCTGCCCGGACTGGAGATACGCGACGACCGTTTGCGCACCGAAAACATAGTGCGGCTGAACCCGCGCGATGCCCTCATTGCACCTGCTGTTGCCGGCGGCGTGGAGAGCCTCATAAAAACCATGCCGGGTGTCTCCTCCAACAATGAGCTGAGTTCCCAGTATTCGGTACGGGGCGGCAACTATGACGAAAACCTCGTGTATGTGGATAATATTGAAATTTATCGTCCGTTTCTGGTGAACAATGGCCAGGAAGAAGGGCTGAGTTTTATCAATCCGGCATTGGTATCGGGCATCTCGTTTTCGGCAGGCGGGTTTGGCGTACAGTACGGCGATAAAATGTCCTCGGTGCTGGATATCCGTTACCGGAAACCCGTGCAATTTGGCGGAGGTGTCTCCCTCAGCCTTCTCGGTGCAGGACTTGATGTGGGGGGAGCAGACAAAAGCAAACGGTTTACCTATTTGATCGGTGCCCGCTACAAAACCAACCGTTATCTTTTGGGAAGCCTGGAAACCAACGGAAACTACCAACCAAATTTTACCGATTTTCAAGGGCTTTTTACTTACAAGCTGAACAAAAAATGGGATGTCTCTTTGCTGACTTATTTCTCCCTGAATAAATACAAAGTTGTCCCAACCAATCGGCAAACCGATTTCGGGACAGTGCAGCAAACCCTCCGGTTTACCGTTTATTTTGATGGCCAGGAGGTTAATAAATACAACCTGTTTCAGTCGGGGCTGACTTTCAATTATCACCCGAACAGTACCACCCATCTGAAGTTTATTGTCGCCGGGTTTCATACCAATGAATCAGAGACTTACGATGTGCAGGGGCAGTACTGGATTGGGCAGGTTGAAAACAGGGAACAGAAAAAAGATGCCGGTGAGGCTGTACAGACGTTGGGCGTGGGCACTTATCTCGAACATGCCCGGAACTTTTTTAATGCCAATGTTTTTACGTTTGCCCACAAGGGTTCCATGACCCGTCAGAATAATTTCCTGAGATGGGGAATGAAATATCAGTTTCAGCAGGTGGATGACCGGCTCCATGAATGGGAGATGGTCGATTCGGCAGGCTATTCCCTCCCCAACCCTGTTGATAAGCCGGGAAACCCGGACCCTTCCCGCGGCGATTTGGATTTGTACTACTATGCCCATGCGCACAATATTCTGAATATTCACCGTGTTTCGGTTTATGGTTCCGACCGGTGGAATTTTCAATTAAAAAACAAAAGCAGGATGACACTTACCGCCGGTGTCCGGCTTTACTGGTGGAACTATGCCAACGAATTTCTGGTAAGCCCGCGCATGAACCTTTCTTACCGGCCAATTTCAAATCCGAACCTCGTCTTTCGTTTTGCCTCAGGTGTTTATTACCAGCCGCCTTTCTACCGTGCCATGCGTAATATGGATGGCAGCCTGAACCCGGATATTAAATCGCAACGCTCCATTCATTTTATCCTCGGGGGCGATTATCATTTCCAGATGGGGAACCGCCCGTTTATTTTTACTACCGAGGCTTACTACAAAAAACTGGACAACCTGATTCCTTATGAAGTGGACAACCTGCGTATTCGCTATTATGCAAATATGACAGCCAAAGGTTATGCGGCAGGTATTGATTTTAAGTTATTTGGGGAGTTTGTGAAAGGGATTGACAGCTGGATTACTTTGTCGCTTATGAAAACGGCCCAGGACATACAGGGCGATTTTTATTACGATTATTACAATGCACAGGGAGAAAAGCTCCCTTCCGGAGAGTCGGGGATGGCGGCAGACAGCGTAAAGGTTGAACCCGGATATATTCCCAGGCCAACCGACAGGCGTGTCAATTTCACCATCTTCTTTCAGGATTATATCCCGCATCACGAACAGTTTAAGGTACATCTGCGGTTGTTGTACGGTTCGGGATTGCCTTTTGGCCCGCCACAGGCACAGCCTTATCAGCAGACGTTGCGCATGCCCCCTTACCGCCGTGTGGACATAGGTTTCTCCTGGAACCCGTTGGACAAAAAAGTAAAGCGTATTTCACATAAAACCCTGAAATCCATGTGGATAAGCCTGGAAGTATTCAATCTTTTCCAAACCTACAACACGGTCTCTTACACCTGGATAAAAGATATTTACAACCATTCGTTTGCCATTCCCAACTATCTTACCACGCGCAGGATAAACCTGAAAGTTGCTTTTAAGTTTTAAAATCCGGATGGCTTTGGAAAAACCGGAAACAGGGTTATTTATTGGATGTTGAAGCTGTTAAGCTGTTAATGTAATTAACCAGTTTAATGAAATCAGCCGGCTTTTGTACATGGATATCCTCCTGTTTAATGTATTTGTTTAACTGGCTTTTCTGTTTTGGGAAAAGTTTCAGAACATCTTTGGCCCGTGAGATGGAAACAGCAGGATTGTCCCCGACCTTTAGGTAAAAACTCAGCGTTTTTTGTGAAAAACGTTCGGGCTTGGCAGGGCTATACGGACGTTCGGGCTGTGCCTGCAACAAATAAATGGTGTATTTTAACAACCCTGTTGTTTTTCCCGAAACAAGTACCTGAAAATAACCGGACGAGAGTTTATCCTTATTTTTAAGATAGGTCGAAAAAAGAAAAGTAGTATCGTCTATTGTAAAGCCGGCGATTTTCTCATGGCCTTTTAACGCAAATATCTGGTTTTTGGGAGATTTGTATTCGACATTGTCCGTGTAGATATTGTAGCGTAACGGAATAACAGGAAAAGTCAGGTTATATTTACTGATAAGCTTTCCCTGCTGAAATGCTTTATTCAAATACGGGCTTCCTGCAATGGAGGTGTGATTTTTAGCGAAAGAACCATCCTCCAGCTTTTCCATACGCCAAAAGTCATCTGCTGTCCGTGTAAAAGTTGAATTGGTTTGTGCTACTGCTGAAAATCCCATTATGACAAACAAAACCAGAGAAAGATATTTTTTCATGATATAAATTTTAAAATAGTTAAATAATTTTTACAAATATATAATAAATTAACGGCCGTTTATCTTTTGAATTGTATGGGTTCCCTGAAAAGTGCAGGTTAATTTTTTGGGTTATCTTTCTTTATGAGGGTTTTAGGTTAATATTGAGAAAGCTTCGGCCACATGGTCGAAGCTTTTTTGTATGAGATTTTTCCATAAAAAAAGAACCGGATTTTGTTTCCGGCCCTAATATTTTACATGTCAGACTTTTAAAAAGAAAGAATTGATTTTTTAATAATCTCTACGGCCTGCATAAGTTCTTCTTCGCTAATGACCAAAGGAGGGGCAAAACGTATGATATGGTCATGGGTGGGTTTTGCCAGTAAACCGTTCTCCGCCATTTTCAGACAGACATCCCAGGCTGTTTTTCCATTTTTGGGACGAATTATGATGGCATTGAGCAGTCCTTTGCCCCGGACCAATTCTATCATATCCGAAGATATTTTCTTCATCTCGCCACGGAATATTTTACCAAGTTTTTCTGCCCTTTCAGCCAGTTTTTCTTCTTTGATGACCTCAAGAGCGGCAACGGCTACTTTTGCTGCAATGGGGTTCCCTCCAAAAGTCGAGCCGTGTTCACCGGGTTTGATAGTAAGCATAATATCGTCATCGGCCAATACAGCTGAGATGGGGTAAGCTCCTCCCGACAAGGCTTTTCCGAGGATGAGCACGTCCGGGCGAACGCCTTCGTGGTCGCATGCCAGCAGCTTTCCGGTACGGGCAATGCCGGTTTGTACCTCATCGGCAATAAACAGGACATTTTTGGCTTTACATAAATCGTAAGCTTTTTTCAGATAACCTTCATCCGGGACCATTACCCCGGCTTCCCCCTGGATAGGCTCCACAAGAAATCCGGCCACATTGTCCTCTTCCAGTGCTTTTTCCAAAGAGGGAATGTCATTGTAAGGTATGGTGATAAATCCGGGAGTATAGGGACCAAAGTCATTGCGGGCTTCGGGATCAGTGGACATGGAAATAATGGTAATGGTACGTCCGTGGAAATTGTTGGCACAGACGATAATCTTTGCTTGATTTTCCGGGATTCCCTTACGGGTGTAGGCCCATTTACGACAGAGTTTCAGGGCCGTTTCATCGCCTTCTGCCCCTGAGTTCATTGGAAGTACTTTGTCGTAACCAAAATATTCGGTTATGTATTTTTCATAGGCACCCAACGTGTCATTATAAAAAGCGCGTGATGTGAGGGTCAACAATTGTGCCTGATCGGTAAGTGCTTTTATAATTTTCGGATGGCAATGGCCTTGGTTTACAGCAGAGTAGGCAGACAGGAAATCAAAATATTCTTTTCCTTCGGCATCCCACACTTTGGGGCCTTTGCCTTTGGCCAAAACCACCGGAAGCGGATGGTAATTGTGTGCACCGTATTTGTCCTCCAGTTCCATGGCCTTTTTTGAAGTGAGTTTTTCTGACATGTCCTTTAATTTTATATAATTTATAATGAACTCTCTTTTTTATTTACCGCACAAAAGTAATTGAATTCCATGTATCCTTATCGCTGAAAAGGGAGAATTCAGGGTTTTACTTAGAAGTTTTTCAGGGATTCATTAAGCGTGTGGAAAGTCTTACAACAGGTGCCGGAATGGAAGGAGCAGCCACTCAAAGAACTTCTCTATGGGGGGACGGTTTTTCCATTGCCCATAAATAAATGGAATGGTTGATTTCCGGGTCTCATCGACATGTTGAACAACCTGCTGCGCTATATCCGGATGACTGCCAAACAGCATAATCTCAAACATGTACCGAAAACTTCGGTAATCGATGTTGGAGGAGCCGACAGCAAAATGCTTTTTATCAGCGAGAAAGAGTTTTGCGTGCAGGTTGTTGGACTCATAAAACAAAAAATGGATGCCTTTCCTGGACAACGGCCCCAGATATTTGTTGCGCAGGATGTCTATCAGGTTCACATCGGATTTTTTCGGTAAAAAGATATTAATCTCTACCCCGCGTTGTGCTGCATCCATAAGGCTTTTGCGCAGCATAAAACCCGGAAGGAAATAGGGCGTTTCGATGTCTATGGACTTTTTGGCTTGCTTGATGTATTCAATAAATTTGTTGTTAATCTTCTTTCGGGTGATGAGGGGCACATCCCTGACAATCTCGAAGTTTTCATGTCTGATGGGACGGGTATAATAGGCCTTGCTGAAAATATAACGGTTGTATATTTTAAAATCCTGAAGGAACGACTTCTTAAATATGGGAGTGATGTTGTTTTGCATACGCAATACCGATTCGCGCCAGTTAAGGTTGTAACCGGTAATGTTTGATGAACCTATATAGCTGATTTTATTGTCAATAAGCAATAGCTTACGGTGATTTCTGCGATGGCTTCTGGTGAAAAAGTCGAAGTTATATTTAATTTTCTTAAAAAACCTCACTTCGCCACCGGCTTTGATAAGTTTGTCGAAAAATCCGGAACGGACACTACTTCCCCCCCAGTAATCGATGAGCAGTTTTACTTCTACGCCGCTTTCTGCTGCCCGTGTCAGCTTATCCCGAAACCGTTCGCCCATAACATCGTTGGCAAGCCGAAATGTTTCAAGATAGACAAACTCCTTTGCCGAGGCTATGTCGTCCAACATTATGGCATAGTATTTCCATGGGTCTGAAAACAGCTGAAATTGAGAGGTCTTATCCATTTTGTGTTGGCTCAAAAGACAAAATTATAATGGGCTGAAGATAAGAAAAAAACAGAATTACCGGCAAAATAATTTCCGTCGGTTTATTTTTCTATTTTATATTTCGATACTTCTTTTTTGGCTTTTCTGTAAAGAAATAACACCAGTATCAAAACGATAATTGCCAATGCAAGGCCAAAAAGCAAAAGATAAGGCGGCTGGCCTGTCGTCGCCTTGTCAGGGACAGCGGTTCTGTTTTCCTTTGGCACAGGCTGTGAAATTTTCTTGTATTTGGCTTCCAGCTTACTGATTTTTATCTTTTCCAGTTTCAGTGCCAAAGTATCTTTGCTTCGCTCATAAAGATTAAAATATTTGTTGAAATTATTATACTCTCCCAAGGCGGCATAGCATTTGAGCAACCCGAGATAATTGTTGATAGTAAAACTCTTAAGCCCTGTTTCCTTTGAGATGGCCAGGCTTTTTTGAAACTCTTTCAATGCCTTATGGTACATGCCTGCACTTTGAAAAGTTTTTCCCCTGTTTTGAAAAACCATGCTTAATCCGGATTTATCCCCGGTTTTAAGGTACATGGCCTGGCTCTCATTAAAATATTTCAATGCTTGCTGCAAGTTGTCCATTTGGCTATTCATAATACCAAGGTTACATTTTACCAGGGCAATTCCTTCTTTGTCCCCCAGTTCTTCTTTTATGCTGAGCACTTTATTGTAGAGGATTTCCGCTTTGCGGTATTCTTTCAGATGGCCACTGTATATGTCTGCCATATTGTTAAGCACCCGCGAGAGTTTGCGTTTATCCCCGGTTTTGGAATAGGTATCTTTTGCTTTTTCAAGATAATCCAATGCTTTATTAAAATCGCCAATCTGCGTGTAAATAATGGCAAGGCTGTTATATGCCATTGAGATACCGTTTTGGTCTTTGGCCCCGGCAAACTTTTTCAGGGCTTTATAAAAATTTGTTAAAGCGTTGTGATAATCTTTGTGGTAGAAATAAATATTTCCCAGATTGATAAGGGAAGTGGCTTCACCTACCTCATTTCCCAACGCCTTTTCAATATTGTAAGATGCCTGATAGTAAAAAGCGGCACTATCAAATTTTGCCCAGTTTTCGTATATGAGGCCCATGTCGTTTAAACAGTCGGACTGCCCTTTTTTGTCGCCCCCCCGGCGGAAATAATACAGGCCCGCTTTAAAATACCGGAAAGCATCCCGCATTTCGCCCCAATAAAAACAGCTAACCCCCATTGATTTATCAGAACGGCCCATGAGGCGTATATAATTGTTTTTCTTTGCATACTGAAATGCCTCCTCATAGTATTGTTTGCAGTCGTAAACAGACGTGTTGCGATTTTGCTCGGATAGTTTGATAAGCAGCAGGACCTTTGCCTTGCCCTGAACCGTATCCAATATTTGCTGTAAACTATCCGAAGTGGGAATGTTTGATGCCTGTAGCAGGACAGGTGCCAAAAGAAGCAAGCCGATAAAGCGAATCTTTTTCATTCTTTGAAGCAAAATTAGTTTTTTTTCGTAAGATGCGCCATTCCCTGCCGGTTATTTTCTGAAATCCGGTAAAGTGATGTCCTCCCATACTTTAAAGGCCGCCATCAGGTATGAGAATAATCGCTTATCTTTGCAGGTAAAATAAAAGGTTATGATTAAATCTATGACCGGCTATGGAAAAGCTGTGGCCGTCATCCAACATCAAAAAATGATTGTGGAAATCAGGACATTAAACAGCAAACAGCTGGACATTAGTGTGCGCATACCGTCATCGTTCCGCGAAAACGAAATTAAGCTCAGGACTGTCCTGCGGGATGGCCTACAACGGGGAAAAATTGATTTTTCTGTTTACAGGGAACAGCAGGGGAAAACAGATGCCCCTGTTCTCAACAAGGCCCTGGCACGTAAATATTACGAACAGATGAAGTCGTTTGCCAAAGAAATAGGCGACGATGAAAGGGAAGATTATCTGGCATTAATTACCCGGCTCCCTGATGTGTTTTCCGCTGAGGAAGTGGTGCTTGCTGGGGATGACTGGCCTGTTTTGCTGAAAGCAGTTGATGAAGCTGTTGATAAAGTTTCACGGTTCAGGGAACAGGAGGGCAGCGTGCTTGAAAATGATTTTCGAGAGCGTATTGCCATCATTTTACAGCTTCTCGGCCAGGTTGAGCCTTTCGAGAAAGCCAGGGTGGAACGAATCAGGGACCGTATCTCGAAAAGTCTGGAAGAGAACATTTCCAACCGGCAGTACGATGAAAACCGGCTTGAGCAGGAACTTATTTATTATATTGAAAAACTGGATGTTACCGAGGAAAAGATTCGCTTGAAGAAGCACTGCGAGTATTTTCTTGAGGTGTTGGATTCGGAAGAAATCGTGGGGAAGAAACTGGCTTTTGTCCTTCAGGAAATCGGACGGGAAATTAATACGCTCGGCTCCAAATCCAACGATGCCGGTATGCAAAAAATTGTAGTTCTTATGAAAGATGAATTGGAAAAGATTAAAGAACAAATGCTGAATGTTTTGTAATGGGGCGTTCCGGGAAACATAAAAAAGGAAAACTGATTATTTTTTCCGCACCTTCGGGTTCGGGAAAAACAACCCTTTTGCATTATGTCATGGAGCAGTTGCCCCATCTCTCTTTTTCGGTTTCTGCCACCAGCCGTCCGCCAAGGCCGGGAGAAAGGAACGGCCATGATTATTTCTTCATCAGTGTGGGGGAATTTAAAAAAAAGATAGCAGAAAATGCCTTTGTTGAATGGGAAGAAGTTTATGAAAACCAGTTTTACGGCTCGTTGCGTTCGGAGGTGGAGAAGATCAGGCAACGGGGTGATTCGGTGGCCTTTGATGTGGATGTAAAAGGCGGGCTGAACATTAAAAAAATGTATGGTGATGAGGCCCTTGCCGTTTTTGTCAGGCCGCCTTCCATCGCTGTGCTCGAAACACGGCTTCGTCACCGGTCAACGGAAAGCGAAGAGAGTATTCGTCAGCGTATTGGCAGGGCCAGGTATGAACTTACTTTTGAGAAATATTTCGACAAAGTGCTGGTAAACGACAATCTTGAAACTGCCCGTAAAGAAGCCCTGGCGATGGTTCGTGATTTTATTGAGAATGATAAGGCCTGAAACTTTTAATCCTGAACTAATTAACATGAAAAAAGTCGTTCTTCCCGCTTACAACAAAAACATTATCAGGGCCATTCGGAGCCTGCGTACAGAGCAGTGCGCTTTGCCCCGGCCCGAAAACAATGAAGTGCTCATAAAAGTCCATGCCGCACCCTGTAACCCTTCGGACATTGCCTTCCTGATGGGCGGTTACAATATTGTGAAAGAGGTACCGGCAGTACCCGGATTTGAAGGTTCGGGGGTTGTGGTGGAGGCAGGCGAAGGTGCCGAAGATATTATTGGCCGAAAAGTAAGTTTTTTTATTCAGGAAGAGAGTTGTGGCAGCTGGTCTGAATTTGTCCTGACCAGCCGCAACAAACTGGTGGTGCTGGATGAGGAGATGGACATGGACCAGGCAGCCTGTTTTGCCATTAACCCGTTTACCGCCCGCGGGTTGCTGGATATCGCCTTGTTGCGTGAAAACCGTGCGGTCATTCAAAATGCTGCTGGTGGCCAGGTGGCTGCCTTTGTACGCCAAATGGCTGCCGATATGGGGGTTGAGGTGATAGATATTGTCAGGAAGCAGGAGACAATGGAACGTTTGAAAAAAGAAGGCGCAAAGCATGTCTTGCTGGAAAACGGCCCACAGTTTAAACAAAAGTTAGGGAAACTTGTCCGGCAATTGGATGCACGCCTCGCTTTTGATGCGGTAGGCGGCCCTTTGTCAGGGGAGATTTTTAATGCCATGCCGGAAGATGCCGAGCTGGTTTCGTATGGAGGCCTTTCCACAAAAGATATTTCGGGAATTAATCCCATGGACCTGATTTTTCATGACAAGGTTATCTCCGGCTTTAACCTTCCCGAATGGCGCGAGCAGATGGACGATGACTTTTTTGAACAAATATCCCTGGAAATGCAGCAGTTGTTTATTTCAGGGGTTTACCGGACAAAAATTCAGGGGAGCATCGGTTTTGATGATATAGGCAACGGACTGATTCAGTATTTGCGAAACCTGAGCAAGGGGAAAATGCTGTTGAAAGCAAAAGTTTAACAGAAGTCATTCTCTCTTTTGGCAACCAAAAAATATTATTTTGAATCAAAGAAAAAAAACCGGTTTATTGTTTGGCTCGTTTAACCCCATTCATTCGGGGCATTTGATACTGGCCAACTTCATGGCCGAGTTTACTGATTTGGAGGAGGTGTGGTTTGTTGTTTCTCCGCAAAACCCGCTAAAGCAGAAAGCTTCGCTGCTTTCAGAGGTTCATCGCCTTGCCTTGGTACGCCTGGCGGTAGAAGACCAGCCTAAACTGAAAGTTACCAATATAGAATACCACATGCCGAGGCCATCCTATACCATCGATACCCTCACATGGCTTTCGGACAAATATCCGGAACGTGAGTTTGTAATGATTTGTGGTACAGATATTTTCAGTCATTTCCACAAATGGAAAAATTACCTGGAAATACTTCGCCAGTACACATTGTATGTTTATCCCAGGCCTGGTTCTTCTCTGGGCAAATATGCGGAAAACCCCAAAATAAAACGCTTCCCGGCACCGTTACTGGAGATTTCTTCCAGCTTTATCAGAAAAGGTATCCACGCAAAGAAAAACATGGCTTTCTGGATGCCCGAAAAGGTGTACAACTATATTCTGGAGATGCATTTCTATGAAAAGTAGGGCTTTCTGTTAAATTCAAGCGGCATCAGTAGAGAATAGCAACCTGTGTTCGCAGGATTAACTTTTTAACTTTCCCAGCACACCGGCAATCCCTTGCACCTCGCCCACCGGTTTGGCATCCCGGTACAACCGGAAGCTTTCGTTTTTATATTCCACAAAAACCCCTTGCCCGGGAGGGCCGTCTGTCTGTACAACAGTGAACCCTTTGCGTTCCAGCGCATTGGCCAGCCAGATACTTTCATGGCCCCCGTTTTTAACAAAAACAGTTTCCGGCCCCTGCAACGATTTACTGTTTGCCCTGAAACGGCCTTTTTCCACATCAAAGTGCAATCCCGGCCGTTGAAAATATTCGCCTACTTTCCCCTGTAAAACCATATCTTCCGGAATTCCGTCCAGCAATGGCTTTCCACGATGCATCAACCACAGCACATCGGCATAACGCAGGCCCGTTTCCATGTCGTGGGTCGTCATCAGAATGGCCTTCCCCTGCCGATGTGCCAGCCCCGACAAGATTTCCATGATTTCAATACGTCCGGGAGAATCGATAAACGCCACCGGCTCATCCAGGAACAAAAAAGGTGTATCCTGCACCAAAGCCCTAGCAATAAGCACCTTCTGCCTTTCGCCATCACTCAGGTTATAAAATAATTTTTCTTTTAGGCTGCCCACACCGAGCTTGTCCATGGTCTGGTTTATCAGCGACAAGTCCCCTGCTTTCATCCGGCCAAAAAAGGAAGCATGTGGAAAACGTCCCATGCGCACCACATCAAAAGCAGTGAGGTACAAATCTGAAAAACGGTCGGTGAGTACCACCGATACCAACCGGGATAATTTCTTCAAATCCAACATCTTCAAAGGTTTACCATCAAAATAAACCTCTCCGGACAACGGCTGCAAAAATCCGGCAAGTGTTTTCAGAAGAGTGGATTTTCCGGCCCCATTGGGCCCCAACACGCAAACCATCTGGCCTGTTTTCAGGGTGGTGCATATCCCCTGCTGCAAAACCACTCCGGCATTTTTCCCCGAACGATAGCCGGTGGCCAGGTCCTCTATTTTTAGTGTCATTTCCATGTTTATCCCCATTTTACATGACGGCTTTTCATGATTACCCAGATAATTACCGGAGCTCCCACCAAAGAGGTTACCGCGTTGATAGGCAATGAGATATCATATCCCGGAAGCTTGGCCGCCAAATTACAAAACAGTGCCAGGGCAGCACCTGTAAGAATGGTTGCCGGCAGCAGAACGCCCTGCTGCGAAGTCTTAAAAAGCCCGCGTGCCAGATGTGGCACTGCCAGCCCGAGAAAGGCAATAGGCCCTGTAAAAGCCGTTCCCACCGCCACCAAAATACCGGTAACTAAAATCAAAACCCGCTGGATACGCATGGGACGAAAACCAATGCTGCGGGCATATTCCTCTCCCAGAAGCAGGGCATTCAGCGGTTTCACATAAAAAAACAGGATGGCCACACCGGCCAAAGCCGTAAAAAGCAGCAAAAACGACTGCTGAATGGTCGCTTTCGAGAAGCTTCCCAATCCCCACAGCACATAGGCATGCAGGTCTTCCGAACCACTGAAAAACTGCAGGACACTCACCACAGCGGAGACAGCATAGCCCAGCATAATGCCGATAATCAGCACGGTGATGACGTTGGCCACCCGTGCAGAGACAAAAAGGATAATGCCCAGCACCAACAGGGCACCCGCCAGCGCAGCCAGCACTACCGTAAGGTTTCCCACCATGGCCATCGATGACAAATCAATACCCGCAACACTCCCGGAAAGCAGCACCACGGCCACACCAAGACTGGCACCGGAGCTAATGCCCAGTACCGACGGACCGGCCAGCGGATTGCGAAAAAGTGTCTGCAATACCAGTCCGGACATGCTCAGCAAGATTCCTGTGGCGAGTGCTGTAATAGCTTGTGGCATCCGGTATTGGTTCACAATAACCAGGGCTGTAGCCTCCGTGTGGGGGGCATGAAACAACGCCTTCAACACTTCAGCCCACGGCAACATCACCGAGCCGAAGCCCAGATTGGCCACAAAAAGCAACAAGCTCAGCAGGCCCAGCAGCAAAAACCACAAATTATTTCGGAACGTCGAATGCATCTTTTTCTTTTCGGGGATAAAATTAAAGCTTTTTTCCTACAGGAAATAATCGAACCCATCATTGCTTCTTCCCTCACTTCAACACCCTGTAAAAAACCGGGTGATAACCAGGCAGCAACTTCGGATGAAACGCTTTGATAAAATCGGCCAGTACCCATTGCGGCTCCATGGCACTGCGTTCGAAATAGGCAGTTTTCTTCGGGTCGCAATAGATAATATGATGCTCTTTAAATGCTTTGAAATGGGCATAAAGTTCATTCTCACCAGCAATTTCCCGATACGAAGGCTGGCTTCCGAAAGTACCAATAATCCGCCAGTAATCAGCATCCTGAGCTTTTTTAAAAACAGCTTCAAAGTTGAGTGGAAAACTGGCTATGTGTGTATCGTTGCGCCACAGATAATCGGCTCCGGCATCATGAAAAATCCGGGCAATATAGCTCCTGCCCCCGGCCACAAACCACTGGCCGCTGAAAAATTTATCTGAAAAAACAGTGGGACGTCCGGGCAAAGTGTCCGTCAGCTTTTTCAGGGCGAGGTATTGCTTTTCAATGTGCCGGAAAATACTGTCTGCCATCTTCTCCTTTCCAAAAAACAGCGCACTGAACTTTATCCATTCCGCCCTGCCCAGCGGACTGTTTTCCGTATAATCAAGATAGGGAATGGCCGTCAGCGACGACAAAGTCCGGGGCAGATTGAGGTTTCCCTGAAAAGGCGAATAGAAAATGGCCTGCGGCTTTTGTTTCAGGATACGTTCAATAAAATAATGGCCTCCCGCTGCCAGCTCGGTCATTTTACCTGCTGCCAGTGCCTTTTTTACCTGTGGATTGGAGATAAACCGTGCCTCCGAGATACCGGTTACCCTGTTGAGCACGCCCAACATCCGCAAAGCATTCAGTTGTGTGGACGAAAAGACCGCCACACTGTCCAGGGGCACTTTTATTTCCCCTTTGCCGGGATGGCTTTTCACCAGGACAAAACGCGCCAGCACTTTTCCTTTCTGCCACGGGTTGTAAACCACTACCTCCTGCTTTCCTTTCCGGTTAAAAACGGCAAAATCTCCGGCATATTTAATTTTTAAGGCAACGCCTTCTTTCTGTTCCCGTGAATTTATTTTTGCACGGTTGACACAGCCTGTTATGGCAAATAAAAGCAAACCAACCATCACAATAAAAGCCTTTCTCATGCCGCCGCCCCTTTTTTAGCCCTTTTTTCAAGAATTATCCAGCCCGCAATACCAATAGCCACAAGGATGGGAGAAATTATCTCTGCCTGTGTCATGTGATGCCCGAATACATCATAGGTATTGTTTACACGGATATGCTCAATAAGAAACCGTTCTATACCATTAAATATCAAATATATAGAAAACAAAACACCGGGTGTCTTTATCTTTTTACGAATAGACCAAAGGACAATAAAAATAATTATCATCATCAAAGTTTCGTAAACCGGTGTGGGGAAAACGCCCTGTGGCAACTGCATACAATGCGGGCCGGAACATCCCGGGATAGGAATGCCCTCGTTAACAATATTGTGTGGATAGTTATAGCTCCACAGCCAGTCGGGGAGAAAGCCCAGCCAATGTGGTTTTGCCCAATGGTTCACAATGCCCCAGTCGCCATCGCCCGCCACCTGGCATCCGATACGGCCAATCCCGTACGCAAGGGCCAGCCCGGGGGCAAAACTATCCGCCATGGGCTTCCACGGAATACCGTGTTTTTCACCATACCAGATAACGGCAATGGCCGCTATAATCAACCCGCCATAAAAAGTCAGGCCGCTGAACGAAAATAATTCGCCCCAGGGATCGGCAACAAATGCCTGCCAGTTTTCGAGCTGGTCAAATATCTTGGCACCGATAATTCCAAAAACCGCAGCTACCAGCACAATCATCCAGGTTTGCTCATGGACATGTACCACAACCTCTTTTACCAAAGGCTTTTTCAGCTTGCGTTTGTCTTTGTCGTACCACACAAAAGCCGTGTAAAGTACCCCCACCAGCAGGCCTATCCAGGCAGAGCCCTCACCAGAAAACAAAAATGCCTGCGGGTCGTTGGCAAAATGCTGATAATCGGTAATGGCGGCATAAGCCTTGAAAGCAAGGAAAAAACTGACGATGAAGCTGACAAGCAATTCGCCTGCCGATGCCGGTTTTCCTTCTGTAACTTTCCTGACGGTCGTTTTCATCAGCCCGTCTTTTTCCTTGCGGATAAACTCCAGATAGAGCAGGTAAGCCCCTACGAGAAAAGCCATGGCCACAAAAAAGCCATAGCTCATAATGGGCAAATTTATGTGCGTCCCGAAGAGCGCATTGATCAAATCACTGATTTTTGGATACATATTCCGGGGGATTTTTAATCGTTTTCATTGAATACTTCAACAAGACACTACAAGTATTGGGCCGGTTAAGTTTCTGATAACAAGTTATATAAATCTATATTTAATTTCTGCCAAAAATAAGCTAAAATTGACAGATAAGCCATTTTCTTGTCAAATCTTAATCGGTTAAAACAGTGCTTGTCAAAAACGGGCCCTATTTGACAATCCAATTAAGCCCCAACTTCAAAATAAACCTTCCAGCCTCTCTGCAAATTTACACATATTCCCCAACACCGGAAAACCGCCGGGGCTTTCACCGGGCAACCTGAAATTTCCTAATTTTGAAATGCAAAAAACAGCCGGTTTCATGTACCTCAACTGCCATTCGTATTACAGCCTGCTCTACGGAACTTTCTCCATCGAAAAGCTGGTGGGAGAAGCTTCTGCCAGAAATATAAAAACTCTGGCACTCACCGATATCAACAACAGCAGCGGCATGGTCGATTTTGTAACCAGTTGCCGTAAAAACGGGATAAAACCGGTAGCGGGCATGGAATTCCGGCAAAATGACAAGCTGCTTTTCGTCGGGTTGGCACAAAACATCCATGGCTTCAGTGAGTTGAACCATTACATGACGCAAATCAACCTCGGCAAAACGAAAATGCAGGAAACTGCGCCGGCTTTTAAGAATGTCTTTGTGATTTACCCGTTGGAAAACATGCCGGAAATATTGCAGGAAAATGAATTTGCCGGCATCCGCCCTTCACAGGCAGGAAAGTTACTCCGTACAAAGCTGCCACCGCATAAGCAGGTTGTCCTTCAGCCGGTAACTTTTGAAGACAAGGTCCATGAATATCTTCACAAAAACCTGCGGGCCATGGGCCACAACCTGCTGCTCAGCCACCTGAAACCCGGCATGTACGCTCCCGCTGACGAAAAGTTCCTCTCCCCCGCCGAAATAGAACAGGCTTTTGAAGCATTTCCGGAAGTCATCGGTAACAGTCATAAGCTGCTGGCCAACTGCACAATAGATTTTAATTTCTCACAGCCAAAAAACAAAAAAACCTTTACGGGAAGTGTTTCCGGGGACAAAAAATTATTGGAAAAGCTGGCATTTGAAGGGTTACAATATCGCTATGGAAACGAAAACAGCGAAGCCGGAAAACGGTTACAAAATGAACTGAACATCATCCAAAAGCTGGGGTTCTCCGCTTATTTTCTCATCACGCACGACATTGTCCGGTATGCCATGCAGCAAGGCATTTATCATGTGGGGCGCGGCAGCGGTGCCAACAGCATCACAGCCTATTGCCTGCGCATCACCGATGTGGACCCCATGGAACTGGACCTTTATTTTGAACGTTTTATCAACGCCAAACGCAGCTCGCCACCCGATTTTGACCTGGACTTCTCCTGGAAAGAGCGGGGAAAAATCCAGCATTATATTTTCAAGCGTTATGGCAGCGAACATGTGGCACTGCTGGGGTCAATTGTTACTTTTAAAAAGCGTTCGGCATACCGTGAGCTGGCAAAAATACACGGACTGTCGAAAGCCGAAACAGACAAGCTGGTGGCCAATCCCGAAGCCGAAGCTGCCGGCAGCTCACTGTACGGCCACCTTCACGCACTGGCACAAAAGTTAATGGGTTTTCCCCACCAGCGGAGCATCCATGCCGGCGGAATATTGGTTTCGGAAAAACCGCTCAGCAATTATACCGCCCTCGACCTGCCCCCAAAAGGTTTCCCCACCACGCAATGGGATATGTATGTGGCCGAAACGCTGGGCTTTGAGAAACTGGACATCCTCAGCCAGCGGGGAATCGGGCATATTCAGGAAGCGGTGGAACTAATCCGGAAAAATACCGGAACAGAAATTGACATCCATCAAACAGAACGTTTCAAAAAGGACGGGAAGATAAAATCCATGTTGAAAAACGGGGAAACCAACGGTTGCTTTTACATAGAAAGCCCGGCCATGCGCAGCCTGCTGAAAAAGCTGCAATGCAGCGATTACCGCACACTCGTCGCTGCCAGTTCCATTATCCGTCCCGGCGTGGCCCGTTCCGGCATGATGCGCGAGTACATCCGGCGTTTTCATCATCCGGATGGATTTAAATACCTGCATCCCATTCTGAAAGAGCAACTTAGCGAAACCTATGGCGTGATGGTCTATCAGGAAGATGTACTCAAAGTCTGTCATCATTTTGCCGGCCTCGACCTGGCGGATGCCGATGTGCTGCGACGTGCCATGAGTGGTAAATTTCGCGGAAAAGAGGAGTTCCAGCACATCAAAGACAAGTTTTTCCACAGCAGCAGGAAACAGGGCCATGCGGAAAATATCATCCGGGAAGTATGGCGGCAGATAGAGAGTTTTGCAGGGTACAGTTTCTCCAAAGCCCATTCGGCAAGCTACGCCGTGGAGAGTTTCCAGAGCCTGTACCTGAAAGCACATTTCCCGTTGGAATTCCAGGTAGCTGTCATCAACAATTTCGGTGGATTTTATTCCACACAGATCTATTTCAACGAAGCACGCCGACAGGGAGGTACCGTCCACCTGCCATGCATTAACAGAAGTGATTTCAAAACAAATATCCGGGGAAAAGATATTTTTATCGGATTTATCCATTTGTCGGGACTGGAAAAGAAAACAGTAAATAAATTACTTTCCGAAAGAGAGAAAAACGGCCGGTATGAAAGCTTTGAAGGTTTTGTCCGGCGAGCGAAACCGGGTATTGAGCAGTTGATCCTGTTAATCCGTGCGGGTGCTTTCCGGTTTACCGGGAAAAACAAGCCGGAATTGTTGTGGGAAGCCCATCTACTGACAAAAACAGAGAAAAAACGCTTGCCTGACGAAACACTGTTCCTGACTGAAAGGCAAAAATTTGTGATGCCATTATTGAAAACAGACAAACTGGAAGATGCCTACGACGAAACGGAACTATTGGGATTTCCGGTTACCCTCTCCCTGTTCGACATGTTGCAAACGAAATTTCGCGGCGAAGTACGGGCAATGGAAATGTTAAAACACGTAGGCCACGAAGTACGGATGCTCGGCCTGCTTGTCAACATCAAATATGTCCGCACCAAGCGCAAAGAGACAATGCATTTCGCCACATTCCTAGATGACCGTGGCGAAATGTTCGACACCACCCATTTCCCCGGCATTTCAAAGCAGTATCCCTTTCGCGGAAACGGCATTTACCTGCTGAAAGGAAAGGTTACGGAAGAATTCGGCCATGCCGGCCTCGAAGTGGAAAAGATGGCCAAAATGCCGCTGCAACCGGATCCACGGGACGAATAGAAACCGGCTGTTCAAAACGAAGATACGACCATTGACGGTTTATTTTATGCACAACATTTTTTAGGTTATATTTGTTCAAAAATATTACAAGATGCCTGTGAACAAGTCCCGTCGTAACATGAACCTGCTGGAGGCCATGAACAAAATCAACCACATCATCCGGCAAAACAGAAATGAGGAGAGCACCCTGAAACTGATTGTTGAATTAATGGCAAAACAGGAGCAACTGTTTCATTTTGATTTTTTCAGGATCACTTATGATGGCCGTGAGTACCGCGAGGAAGGCAACGGAGGGGAAAAATCAGTTTTTTGCGACGAAATTTATTTTGCCACGCACTCAGGGAAAAAAGGTTCACTGCACTTCTGTACACATAAACAGGATACTGAAAGCGAATACGACGACAAAAACCAGGAGTATTTTTTAAAAAGCCTGGTAAATATCATCCAGCGGTATTTGAATAAAAAAGAACGCTTAAACCAGCCACTGGAACAGGAAAAAGTCATTCCGAGCCACAGCGAGCTGAAAAAGGGGATTATCAGCAGCCGGTTTTTGCAACGCTTTTTGAACAAAAACACACATACCCGCGACGTTTACCACGATTTAATGCCTTTTAAAGTCAGGGAAATACTTCTGATCTCAAGCCTGTATGATGCTTACGCCATTGAACGGGAGGGCCGTTTTTCGGAACACATGCTGGGACAATACGGCCAGCTGAACCTCACCTCCATCCCCCGCATTACCGGTACTTCGTCCGTTGAACAGGCTTTTGACGTACTTAAAAGACGACACTTCGACCAGATAATTTATATGGTGGGCGTTGATAAGAAAACACCGATACTGGCCAGCCAGCGCATCAAAGAAAAATACCCGTATATCCCGATTTTTCTTCTCCTGAACAACAACTCCGATGTGGAATATTTCAAAAGCGAACAGATGAAATTGCGTTTTATAGACCACATTTTTTCCTGGAACGGCGACAGCAACATCTTCTTCTCCATGATTAAGTTGCTTGAAGACAAGATGAATGTGGAAAACGATACCCGCCGGGGAAAAGTCAGGGTTATCTTGCTTGCCGAGGATTCGCCCGTTTACTCTTCGCGTTATCTCTCGTTTTTGTATCGCGTGCTGATGGAACAAACCAAGCGCATCATCGACGATGTAAGTACCGACGAGCTGTATAAGGTGCTGCGCATGCGTGCCCGTCCCAAAATACTGTTTGCCCCATCGTTCGAAAAAGCCGTGAACATCATCGATAAATACAAAGACTACCTGCTTTGCCTGATAACCGATGTAAAATATGAACGCCATGGGAAAGTAAACGACAATGCAGGGGTTGAATTACTGGATTATGCACGCAAAGAGCTGAAAAACCTGCCGGTTATCATGCAATCAGCCGATCCCTCCTACGCCAAAGTAGCCAAAAAATACCATTCCTTGTTTATTGACAAAAATTCCGAAACCCTTTACGAAGATTTCCAGGATTTTATCACAAGCTACCTCGGGTTTGGCAATTTTGTTTTCAAAGACAGTACCGGGAATGTCATTGCACAGGCTGCCAACATTCGTGAGTTCGAACAACAGTTGCACAACATTCCCGATGATTCGCTGTTGTTCCATGCCAGCCGCAACCACTTCTCCATGTGGCTTATGGCCCGGCAGGAAATCAAAGCGGCCAATTTTATCAACCCCAAGCAGGTAAGTGATTACAAGAATGTTACCGAGCTGAGGGAAGCCCTCATAGCCATGATAAAAGAGCATCGTGACGAGGCCGTAAGCGGAAACCTTATTCCTTTTGAACCCGACATAGTACTCAATCCCGATAACCTGTACACACTCACCGACGGCTCTCTTGGCGGCAAAGGGCGCGGCCTGGCCTTTATCAACGCATTGATCCACAACTTTGATTTCTCGCGGTATGTACCTGATATCAACATAAAGACACCCATTACTTTTATCATTGGGACCAAAGAATTTGAAGATTTTATTACCAAAGGAAAGCTGAACAAACTGGCACTTTTTGAAAAAAATACCGAAAAAATCAAACGGGCTTTTCTGGACACAGAACTTTCCGAAGCACTTTCGGAAAAACTGGCAGCTATTCTCCGGCACATAAAAAATCCCATTGCCGTGCGTTCTTCCAGTCTTTTTGAAGATTCGCTCACACTTCCTTTTGCCGGAATTTTTGAAACATACATACTGCCCAACAGCCATGAGGAATTTATTGTCCGGCACAAGCAGCTCTGCGATGCCGTAAAACTGGTCTATGCTTCGCTCTACTCCACGCTATCGAAAGATTATGTAAAAGCCATTAATTACAAACTCGAAGATGAGCGGATGGCCGTTGTCATAGAAGAAGTGGTGGGCAACCGTTACGATCATCTCTATTATCCGCATCTCAGCGGCGTGGCACAGTCATACAATTATTATCCCTTTGCCCACATGAAGCCCGAAGAAGGTTTTGCCATAGCCGCTGTGGGCCTGGGAAATTATGTGGTGGATGGCAACCGCGCTTACCGGTTTTCGCCCAAATATCCGGGAATAGAAATCAATACGCCCAAAGACCAGTTCAGAAATTCCCAGGTACAGTTTTATGCTGTCGATTTAAACAAAAAAGATTTGGATCTCATGGAAGGGGAAGAGGCAGGACTGACACTTGAAGACATTGACACAGCCGAAAAACAGGGGACAATCAAACATTGTGCTTCGGTTTACAATCCTGACAACGACACCATCTACCCCGGACTGACAAAACCGGGGCCACGCATTGTAAATTTTGCCAACATACTTAAATACAATTATATACCTCTTGCCAAAACATTAAGCGTATTGTTGGAACTGGGAAAAGAGGCCATGGGGGCAGCCGTGGAAATGGAGTATGCGGTAGATTTGAACCTTGACAAAGAAGGAAAAGCCACTTTCTATATCCTTCAGATAAAACCACTTATCTCCCAATCGGCTGACTGCGAGGTGAACATGGACGAAATCCATCCGGAAGATATTCTGCTCTACACAAAAACGGGGATGGGAAACGGACTCATCGAAAACATCCGGGACATCATTTACGTGGACCCCGAAAAATTTGACAAATCAAAAACCGAAGAGATGGGGCTTGAAGCAGAACAGTTTAACATCCAAATGGCAAAAGAAAACAGACAGTATATCCTGATTGGGCCCGGCCGTTGGGGCACACGCGACAAATGGATTGGCATCCCTGTGCGGTGGTCTCAAATATCACAGGCAAAGGTCATGGTGGAAACAAGCCTGCATAACTTCCCGATGGATGCCTCTTCAGCCTCTCACTTTTTCCATAATGTTACCAGTATGAACGTGGGCTATTTTACCATCCAGCACGACAAAAAAGATACTTTGTTAAACTATGCCCTGCTCAATAAACAACCCGTGATAAAAGAAGGCCGTTTTTTCCGGCATGTACGGTTTCCCCAACCGGTAAAAGTAAAAATGGATGGAAAAAACAGGAACTACGTTATCCATCGATAAAACCGTATAATAATGTAATTCAAATGTTTAACTAATAACCTGAGTTCAGGATAAAATAAGTTTACGGCAATAGATCATTTTTCCGTAAACGACGCAAATTGAGGAAGTAGCAGGGGAAAATTATCAGCCGGCAATTTCTTTCTATTCACCTAACCAATATATTGGATTAGATTGAATATAAATTGATTTTGTAAAATACAGATTTTCTGCAACTTGTTATAAGCAAACAATATAAAATCATTCTATGCAGGCAATTTTTTTAAATTTGCGCCTCATAATCAGAATACTAATGAACTAAAATAGATATTATGAACAAAATAGTTGAAATGGAGTTCTTCTCGGAAAATGTTGCAAAAATTGTTCTGGAAGCTCCTGACATTGCCAACTCCCGCAAAGCCGGCCACTTTGTCATTATCAGGCTGGACGAAAAAGGAGAGAGAATACCGCTGACCATTGCCGATGGCGATCCCGAAAAAGGCACCATAACACTGGTTGTACAAAAAGTGGGGGTTACTTCGGCCAAACTGCTCGCCATGAAAGCCGGAGAAGAGATTCTTGACGTAGTAGGCCCACTGGGCCATGCCACCCATATTGAGAAATTCGGTACCGTTCTTTGTGCAGGCGGCGGCGTGGGTGTTGCCCCCATGCTCCCCATTATCAAGGCATTGAAAGAAGCCGGGAACAAAGTCATTTCCGTTTTGGCAGGACGTACCAAAGAACTGATTATCCTCGAAGACGAAGTAAAAAAACATTCGGACGAAGTCATCATTATGACCGATGACGGTTCTTACGGAAAAAAAGGATTGGTAACAGCGGGCATGGAAGATGTTATCCAACGCGAAAAAGTAAACAAGGCCTTTGTTATCGGCCCTGCCATTATGATGAAATTCGGAAGCCTGACCACCAAGAAATACAATATCCCTACCGATGTCAGCCTGAACACCATTATGGTAGATGGTACCGGGATGTGTGGTGCCTGCCGTGTTTCCGTCGGAGGAAAAACCAAGTTCGTTTGTGTGGATGGCCCTGAATTCGACGCCTTCCAGGTAAACTGGGATGAAATGATGATGCGTATGGGAGCATACAAAACACAGGAACACGAAGCTTACGAAAAATATTTAAAAACCGTTGAAACTGTTGCATAATGGAAAATATAATCGCTGAATATATTAAAGAAGGCAGATCAGAGGCATGGCGCGCCGAACTGCGCAAATCCATGAAAGCCAAAGAGCGTACAAGCCTTGAACGCGTACAAATGCCTGAGCAGGAACCCCTTGTCAGGAATAAAAACATTGTAGAAGTGAACCTCGGTATTACAGAGCAAATGGCTGTTGCCGAAGCACACCGCTGCCTCGATTGCCCCCAGCCTACCTGTACCATTGGCTGTCCCGTGGGTATCAATATCCCGAAATTCATTAAGAAAATTGAATCCAAAGACTTTCTGGGCGCTGCTGCCACCATTAAAGAAACCAATGCCCTGCCGGCAGTTTGCGGCCGCGTTTGTCCCCAGGAAAAACAGTGCGAGCTGAATTGCTTTTACACGGATAAGTTACATGCAACGCCCATTGCCATTGGCCACCTGGAACGCTTTGCCGCCGATTATGAACGCAACAGTGGCAAAATGAATATTCCCGATATTGCCGAACCCAATGGTATCAAAGTAGCCGTTGTCGGTTCCGGCCCTTCAGGACTGGCCGCTGCCGGAGATTTGGCCAAATTTGGTTATGATGTTACCGTTTTTGAAGCACTGCACGAGATTGGCGGTGTGCTGAAATATGGTATTCCCGAATTTCGTCTTCCCAACGACATCGTGGACGTTGAAATTGAAAACATGCGTAAAATGGGCATCAAATTCCGTACAGACTTTATCGTCGGAAAAACCGCATCTTTTGAAGAGTTGCGTGCACGGGGATTTAAGGCTTTCTTTGTGGGAAGTGGTGCCGGCCTGCCCCGTTTTATGAACATCCCGGGCGAAAACTACAACGGCATCTTCTCTTCCAACGAATACCTGACCCGCGTAAACCTGATGAAAGCAGCCCATGAGGACTACGACACCCCTGTTTTGGCCGGTAAAAACGTTGCCGTTGTCGGTGGCGGAAACACGGCCATGGACTCCGTCCGTACATCCAAACGGTTGGGGGCCAAACGTTCCATGATCATTTACCGTCGTTCCCTTGAAGAGATGCCTGCCCGTTTGGAAGAAGTACACCATGCCATGGCAGAAGATATTGAATTTATGAACCTGCACAATCCGGTGGAATATTTTGCCGACGAAAACGGCCGTGTCAACAAAATGCGCGTACAGAAAATGGAGCTGGGCGAACCGGATGCTTCCGGGCGCAGAAGGCCTATCCCCATCGAGGGTTCCGAATTTGACATTGACGTAGATACTGTGGTGGTTGCCGTTGGTGTTTCTCCCAACCCCATCGTTCCAAGCAGTCTGAAAGACCTGAAAATGACCGACTGGGGAACCATTGTCGTAAACAAAGACACCATGCAAAGTTCTATTCCTGATATTTTTGCCGGCGGTGATATTGTCCGTGGCGGCGCAACAGTTATTCTGGCCATGGGCGATGGCCGTAAAGCAGCTGTTGGCATGCACCAGTATATCCAGGAAAAAGTTAAAGCCAATTAACAATGTATTTGGAGGGAATCGCCGTGCGGCGATTCCCTCCTATTCAATAAATTTTCTTATTTTCGAAAAAAATAAACTAAAAATATTATGGCAGATTTAAGCACAAAATATCTCGGACTTACCCTCAGAAATCCTGTCGTTATCGGAAGCTCCGGTTTGACTAATTCCGTGAAAGAAATTGTAGAACTTGACAAAAACGGTGCGGGGGCTGTTGTCCTGAAATCCATTTTTGAAGAACAAATTATCCTGCAAGCCGAACACAGCATGCGCGAGGCAGTAGCCCACGACATGATGTATGCCGAATATTCGGAAAACCTGGATTATATCGACTCACACATCAAAGAAAAAGAGCTGGGAAATTACCTTGCCCTTATCCACGACGTAAAAAGCAAAGTCGAGATGCCCGTTATTGCCAGCATTAACGCAGTTTCAGGAGCAGAATGGACATCGTTTGCCAAACGTATCGAAAGTGCCGGTGCCGATGCCCTCGAACTGAATATTTTCATCATGCCTTTCAACCTCGACAAAAGTTGCGAAGAAAACGAAAAGGCCTATTATGATATCCTGAAGAAGGTGAAAAGCCAGGTCAATATCCCCGTTTCGGTAAAAATCAGCCCCTATTTTTCCAATCTTGGCAGGGTAGTGAAAAATCTCGAAGCCAATGGTGCTGATGGTGTGGTGCTGTTCAACCGTTTCTCCACACCGGATATCGATATCAACAACATAAAGGTAACCCATGGCGATATATTAAGCCACGCTTCAGATATTGCCAATTCACTGCGCTGGATTGCCATTCTGGCCAAAAGGGTAAACCTGAGCCTTGCCGCTTCCACCGGTATCCACGATGGCGAAGCCGTTGTAAAACAGCTGCTTGCCGGTGCTACCGTAACGCAACTCACCTCTGCCATTTACAAACACGGCCCGTCTTACATTCTGGATGTGGTTAAATTTGTAAACGACTGGATGGAAAGCAAAGGATTTAATTACATCGATCAGGTCCGTGGCAAACTCAGCCAGGAAGCGACCGAAAATCCCAATGCTTACGAACGCATGCAGTTTATGAAATATTTCAGCGAAATCAAGTAAGCTGATAATACATTCTGAAACAAAAAAGGCTGTCTGAAAAAGGCGGCTTTTTTTTTGTGGCTCCTTTTTCTGCACATAATTTTTATTAAAAAACTTTCTTTTCATCGGCAATTTGATTACTTTTGGGGAAATGAGAACAGACAATGGGATTTTCTCTAAAATAAAAATTAAATACCATGAAGACAACAAATTTCCATAAAAGTATTTTTGCCGGCTTCTTCACATTTTTGCTTCTTGTTTCGATAAATGTGAAAGCCGACATCCCGGCAGACAGCCTGCAATACACTGCTGTCCGCGGCATGGTTATCAACAGCGAAACACACCAGCCGGTAGTCTTTGCTTCCGTTTTTATTGAAGGTACGCACATAGGCACCGTTTCCAACTCCAATGGCAAATTCCTGATAAAAATCCCGTTAAAATACATCAATAAAAAGCTGGGGTTCAGCAGTATCGGATACAGGACCCATTTTGTTCCGGCTGAAAGTTTAAATAAAATCAGCAACAAAGTTTACCTTGCCCCAGCCATAATTCCATTGAAAGAAGTAGTCGTCCGCCATCTTGACCCGGTTCATCTGCTGGGCACTGCCGTGGACAGGATTCCTGAGAACTATTCGGACCAGCCGGTCATGATGACCGGATTTTACAGGGAATCCATCAGGAAGAACAAAAAATATCTCTCTGTGGCGGAAGCCGTGCTGAATATCTACAAAAATGCCTACACAAAAAATAGTTACGGTAATGACAGGGTGGCCATTTTCAAAGGCCGTAAAGCCCAATATGCCAAAGCCAAAGACACGCTTGCCGTTAAGTTTGAAGGCGGGCCATTGAGCCTTTCCTATCTCGATATTGTAAAAAATAACGGCGATATCCTGTCAAAAGACATGTATCCCTATTACAACTACCATATCGATGGTGTTATCATGATGAACAACCGTGAAACGTATGTCATAAGCTTCGACCAGAAAGCCACGGTGCAACTTCCCCTGTTTAAAGGGAAAATTTATCTTGATGCCCAGAACCTTGCCGTTGCCGGAATGGAAATTGAAATAAGCCCCAAACAGATTGAAAAAGCATTGAATTATGTCATTCGTAAAAAACCGGCCGGGCTGAAAGCGCAACTGCTCGGGGTTCATATCCTTGTGAAATACAGAAAAATAGGCAGTAAATGGTACCTCAATTACCTGCGCAACGAAACCGATTTGAAGTTTAAATGGAAAAAGAAACTTTTTAGTTCCGATTACACCATCACAGCTGAGACGGCCATTACCAACATCAACACGAAGCACGTGGAAAAGCCAAAATTCAGTCAGCGGTTCAAATCTACCGATGTGTTTTCCGAAAAGGTAAGTAGTTTCACCGACCCCGATTTCTGGGGTGCCTCCAACGTCATCGAGCCGGAAACATCTATTCAAAGTGCCTTCAAAAAAATCAGCAGAAAGCTGAAAAACCGAATGCACTAAAAACCTAAGTTCGAGATACCGGACTGCTTTTTTGTCAACCTTTTCAGTATCCCGGGATTATTTACCGCATTTCCCAGCTACTTGCCTCAGGATTTTTTCTATCTTGCAACCAGTAATTAATTTATTTAAATCAATGAAACCCACACTTTTAATTCTTGCAGCCGGTATCGGCAGCCGCTATGGTGGCGTAAAACAAATGGACAAAATCGGCCCTTCCGGCGAAAGCATCATCGATTATTCGGTATTTGATGCCATACGTGCCGGCTTTGGCAAAGTGGTTTTTGTCCTGAACCCCAACATCGAAAAAGACTTCAAAGCCATTTACGAACCCCGCCTCTCGGGAAAAATAGAAACAGCCTACGTGCTGCAGGAACTTAACAACATCCCCGAAGGGGTTACTTTCAATCCTGAAAGAGTAAAACCTTGGGGAACCGGACATGCCGTACTGGTGGCCAAAGACGAAATCGACACACCGTTTGCCGTGATTAATGCCGATGACTTTTACGGGCAGGAGGCTTTTCAGGTACTGGGAGGCTTTTTATCGAACCGCAACAACGAGGAAACACATTACGCCATGGTCGGGTACCAGCTGAAAAATACCCTTTCGGAAAACGGCAGCGTGTCGCGCGGTGTTTGCAGCACGCATAACGGCCTTTTGACCGATGTGGTGGAACGTACCAAAATCTACAAAGAGGAGAAAGAAAAGATTGTTTACGAAGAAGATGGCAAAAAGCATCCCATAAGTGGAAACAGCCTGGTTTCCATGAATTTCTGGGGGTTCACCCCGAAATATTTTGAACAATCGGAAGCTTTCTTTGTTGATTTTATTCGTGAGAATGCCCAACAACTCAAAGCTGAATTTTACATTCCCTATGTGGTAAACAAACTCATCACGCGCGGTGATGCCGATGTCCGTGTACTTGAAAGTCACGACCAATGGTTTGGCGTTACTTACCAGGAGGACAAACCCGTTACCATCGCCAACGTGAAAAAGTTGGTGAAAGCGGGAGCTTATCCGGAAAACATTTGGAAGTAACCCTTTTATGAAAGAGATACTGCAAAATTATGAACAGCTGGTTCACTGCCACACCCCGGAACCCTTTGGGGACGGGCACATTAATGACACGTATCTTGTAACATCATCCCGTGGAAAATTTATTTTACAGCGGGTCAACAACAAGATTTTCGACACGCAGGTGTTAACACAAAACCTCTCTTTTCTTTTCGGGACACTATCCGGCTATGAAAAAGAACACGGCGAAAAGCTTACACCGGCCATTTTAAAAAACAAAGCGGGAGATTACCACACTTTGGATGCCGGTGGTGCCCCCTGGAGACTGATGGAATTCTTTTCGGATAGTCGTGCCTATGCCATTTCCCCTTCCGAAGAAATCTCGTACCGGGCAGCCGAAGCCATGGGAAAATTTCAACTGTTTCTGAATACCCTGCTGCCGGAAAAATTCGGGGAAACCATACCGAACTTTCACAACACCCCGGGCAGGTATGAAAACTTCCTTAAAACCCTGCAAAGTACAGATGCCCGGCGAAAAGACAAAGCAACGCCCGAGATGGATTTTATCCTGAAAAACGGCAACATCGCCCAGACAGTACAGCAATTACTTGTCAGCCGCAAATTGCCGGTCAGGGTAACGCACAACGACACCAAACTGGACAATATTTTGTTTACGGCAGACGGGCAGGTACTTATCATCGACCTCGACACCATCATGCCCGGCTATGTAATGTTTGATTACGGCGACATGGTGCGCACGTTCAGCAGTCCGGCAAAAGAAGATGAAGCCGACACCGCCAAAACCGCCCTGCGGATAAGCCATTTTGAAGCACTCACAAAAGGTTATCTCATTGCACAAAAACAGAGGCTCACCCCTTTTGAGAAAGCACATTTGCTCACCGGTGCCAAAGCCATTATCTACGAACAAGCTATTCGGTTTCTCAACGATTTTCTTTTGGGAAACATCTATTACAAAATAAGTTATCCGGAGCATAACCTGGTCCGTACACGCACACAAATCAAATTACTTAAAGCCATTTTGCAGCAAGAGGAAAAACTTCAATCCATTATAAAACAAATTTAAAAACCTGTTGCCATGAAAAAAATCGACACCGCCCTGCTCATCCTTCTCATGGCCTTTCCTGCCGGGATGTTTGCCCAAAATGTCCGGTTTTCAGAAACGCAAAAAGGAAATACGCTCAACTTTGTTTTAGCAAACGGAAAAGTCCGCCAGAGCATTGTCATTAAAGACAGCCTTTTGTTCTCGGACACACTGCAAACCGAAAAAATATGGACTTCGCGTTTTCATCGTCCGGCGGCAGATAGCCATCAGCGACCCCAACCTGCACGGCCATTTTTTGGACCGGTTGGATGTGATGGACGGAAAAGCCGTTTTTAAAGAAAAAAAAACTGCGGGCAACCAAACGGCCGGCATTAGCATCGAGGGCATGCATTTTGCTTATACCGAGAAAATTAAGGTAGCCGGTGGCAACGATGAAAGTTTCCACATTTTGAAAAACGGGGGCTTCGGACAGCCGGTAGCCTTTGCCAATAAAAACAGCGGCGGGTTTTTCGGGCTGGAATACCCCACCGGCACAACACAAATCAAGACCTTCAACAAGAACATTTTTTCCCTTAACAGCTTTCAGTATTTCGGTGAACGAATAGAAAACAAGCCCATAGTGAGCAATTGGGAAGTTACTGCCGTTACGCCACAACCGTATGTAAAAAAATGGTTTTTCGACTATGTAAACGATATTCGGGTAGCACCGGCAAAACCGTATATCCTGTACAATAGCTGGTACGACCTGCGCTCGGAAGCTTATGCCAAAGTGGACAAAAACATTCCGAAAGATGCCGTTATGAACGACACCAACACGCTGCGTATCATCAAGCTGCTGCGAAAAAATATGATGGAAGAACATCACATTCACTTGGATGCCTTCGTACTGGACGATGGCTGGGACAACTATGAAAGTGCCTGGGCTCTAAACAAACATGAGTTTCCCAACGGATTGCGGCCTATTGCCGATACGCTGGCCAAAACCGGAACCCGGCTGGGCATCTGGTTCGGGCCCATGGGCGGCTACTCTTTTGCCATGCGCCGCGTAAAATGGATGGGCGAACACGGCTACGAAGTAACCGGGCACAAATATGTGTACGGCTCAGCCAAACTTTGCCTGGCCGGGAAAAATTACAGCAATCTTTTCCGCAAACGCATTACCGATTTTGTAAAAAATGACCGGATGGGTTATTTTAAATGGGACGGCATTCAGTTCAGTTGTTCCAACCCGGCACACGGTCACCCCGTAGGCATTTATTCGGGAAACGCCGTGATGCAGTCGGTCATCGACAAATGCAACGCCGTGCGGGCCATCGACCCGGACATTTACCTCAACATTACCACCGGCACCTGGCTCAGTCCGTGGTGGTTGCAGTACGCCAACCAAATCTGGATGGATGCCGCCGATTATGCTTTTTCGGATGTACCTTCCATAAGCCGGCGCGACAATGCCATGACCTACCGCGATTATGCCCTGTACGATGATTTCAAGGTGAGAAATATGTGGATTCCTATTGCCAATCTGATGACCCACGGCATTATAAAAGGCCGGCTGGAAAATATTTCCAAAGGGGGAGAACCGATGGACCGTTTCACCAACAATGCCGTGCTTTACTTTGCCCGCGGTATCACCATGTGGGAGCTCTACATTTCGCCCGACATTCTTACCCCGGCCGAATGGAACGTGCTTTCGCAGGCCATCCACTGGGCCGAATCGGAACAGGACGTAATGGCCAACACGGCTATGGTCGGCGGCAACCCGGCACAGGGTGCCCCTTACGGTTATGCCCATTTCAAAGGCAAAAAAGGGCTGTTTGCCGTCCGTAACCCCAAAGTGGAAGCCGATACGCTGCGGTTTCACCTGAATCCGGCTTACGGTCTGGAGGAAGGGGCCGCCGGACTTGTGGTAGAACAGATTTATCCTTACCGTCGCATTCTGCCCGACCTCTATTCTGCCGGCGGTCTGCTTGCCATTCCGCTGGACGGATTTGAAACCGCCTTATTCAATATCTATCCTTTGGAAGGCTGTCGCCGTCCCCTGCTTGCTGATGCGGTGTTTACACTCCACCAGCACGGCAACCAACTGGACTACAAAGTGTATGAAACAGGAGCCCGTTCCCGGTTCCTGGTTCCGCAAAATATCCAATCTATTGAACGAACAGGCGGCGAAAACAAAAAACAGGAAGACTTTGGTGCTGCAAACCTGCCAGCAAAAATAAAAGCAACTTACCGGGTGAGCACGCAAAAAACAAAAAAACATTTCGTTTACCACATCTCGCCCAAAGACACAACCGGCAACTATCCCGGAGAGGTGGCACTGCTATTGCAGCATCCCACCGCAGAAAATTTTCCGGAGGTAACGGTGCGGCAGAACGGCAAAACACTGACAGTTAAAAAACAGCATATCAAAGGAAAATGGGCCTGGTACGCCGTAAAACCGGAAAAGCGGGGGGCAGGCGAAATCGTTTTCACCCTGCCTGCCGGATGGCACGGCGAAAGCGAATTGTGGGTTTACAACATCCGGCAGGAAAAACCACTTACCTTGTCGGTGACTACTCAAAAACCGGTTGGTCAAAGGCTGATGCCTCCCCTGCCGTATCCCCCTTCGGAAAGAAGGAATTATATTTTGGTGAAGAAAACGGTACAGTAGGAAAGATTTGTTGCACACATAGGCCGCTAAATTTCCCCGCTAAAAACGCAAAATCAATTCCGGGAAAAGAACCCTGTGCGGTTTTGGCGTCTTCTTTGCGGCCTTTGCGTGAAACTACGCTCCCTTTTTCCCCATAATTTCCGTAACCATTATTCAGGCAGCCTGCTTATCTTTGCAAAAAACAAAAGTTTCAACTTGAAGCACAAATTTTTTAGATGAAATGAGTGGAGATAAAAAAAGTCTGTCGGCTAACAACTCACAATTCCTGATTTACCAGACTGAAAATGGTGAAACAAAAATAGATGTTAGGTTTCAGGATGAAACAGTTTGGCTTACCCAAAAAACTATGGCTGAATTATTTCAGGTAAAACCGCAGAACATCACAATGCACCTGAAAAATATCTTTGCAGAAGGGGAGTTGACGGAAGATACAACTTGTAAGGAATTCTTACAAGTTCAAACTGAAGGAAAAAGGGAAGTAAAACGAAAACAAAAGTTTTACAACCTCGACACTATTATTTCCGTAGGTTATCGCATAAAATCACACATTGCTACAAAGTTCAGGCAATGGGCCACACAACGCATTCGGGAATACATAGTCAAAGGTTTTGTTTTGGATGATGAGCGACTGAAAAGCCCCGATTTGCCTTTTGATTATTTTGAAGAACTTTTACAGCGTATTCAGGATATACGCACATCTGAAAAAAGATTTTACAGGAAAATTACTGACATTTATGCAACAAGTGTGGATTATGACCCAACGAATGAAATGAGCATTCAGTTTTTTCAAACCGTACAAAATAAGTTACACTGGGCCATAACAGGTAAAACTGCGGCTGAAATTATCAATGACCGGGCAGACAGTAATAAACCCAACATGGGATTAACTAATTGGCGGGGAGAAAAAATTCGAAAAACAGATATTGGTATAGCCAAAAACTATTTAAACGAAGAGGAACTTCGGGCTTTAAATAACTTAGTTGAACAATATCTTGTTTTTGCGGAAGGCCAGGCAATACGCCGTATTCCAATGTATATGAAAGATTGGTTAAATAAACTAGATGCATTCTTAAATTTAAACGACCGTGAAATTTTGAAAAATACAGGCAAAATTTCGCACGAACTAGCCAGTCAAAATGCCGGATTAGAATACGAAAAATACAAACAAAAGCAGCAAAAATCATTGACCCAGGCAAACCGGGATTTTGACAAAGCCATTAAAAAAATTGAACCTAGAAAAAAATAATAACCATGAACGTTCAGGCAAATTTGAAAAAGGTGTTAGCGGATATTCCGGCACACGTCAGGCTGGTGGCGGTGTCGAAGACCAAACCGGTGGAAATGATTCAGGCAGCCTACGAGGCAGGCCAGCGTGATTTCGGCGAAAACAAGGCGCAGGACCTGGCGGCCAAGTACCCGCAACTGCCGCAGGATATCCGGTGGCATTTTATCGGCCACCTGCAAACCAACAAGGTGAAATACATTGCCCCTTTTGTGGCACTGATCCACGCAGCGGACAGCTTAAAGATTCTTAAAGAAATCAACAAACAGGCGGTGAAAAACCATCGCATCATTGATTTTCTGTTGGAATTTCACATTGCCAGGGAAGAATCTAAATTCGGGTTGACCATGGAGGCAGCCGAAAAGATTATGTATTCGGAGGAGTACGGCCAATTGAAGAATATTCGCCTTTGCGGCGTGATGGGTATGGCCACTTACACAGACGACACGGAACAAATCCGCAGCGAGTTCCGGCAGTTGAAGGGTATTTTTCAGGAGTTGAAAGAAAAATATTTTTCCGGCGCGCCGCATTTCAAAGAAATCAGCATGGGCATGTCGGGCGATTATCCCATTGCCATTGAAGAAGGAGCCACGCTGGTGCGTGTGGGATCCAAAATATTCGGCGCACGGAGCTGATTTCCAGGAGACCTCAATCATAAGAGATACAATTGGCCTGCTATGATACCGACCTAAAAGTGGGTTTCACGCAAAGTGCGCAAAACTTTAACGCAGAGGACGCAAAATTTAAATTACTATAGCAAAATGATTTGCGGTCTTTGCGGATACTTTGCGCTTTTAGCGTGAACCTTCAAAAACTATCTTTTAGGATACCCTCCGGGTTTGTTTTTTGGAATTTGAATTTTGGAATTTGATTTCAATGCCCTGTTGTCCCTTTTTTGAATTTTCAACCGATGGTTCAAAAACAGGTGGGCAGGGTAACCATATTTTTCCCATATTTGCTTCAACTAATTTTTCACCCTGCGCACATGAATGAATTTCTACAATTTTTTGACAAAGGCATTGTCTGGTATAACAACTATATCGGCGGCTATGCCATTCTCTTTTTGCTGGTTCCCACCGGATTGTATTTTATCATCCGGCTAAAGTTTTTAAATGTTACCAAATTGTGGCATTCCATCCGTGTGGTGGCCGGGAAATACGACGACCCGGAGGACGAAGGCGATGTGAACCATTTTAAAGCCCTCACAACGGCACTGTCGGCCACGGTGGGCACGGGAAACATTGTGGGTGTGGCACTGGCCATTTACCTCGGCGGGCCGGGAGCCGTTTTCTGGATGTGGGTTACCGGCTTCCTGGGCATGATCCTGAAATATTCGGAATGTACGCTGGCCCATAAGTTCCGGGTTTTTAATTCGGATGGCACCGTTTCGGGCGGCCCCATGTATTACATCCGCGATGGCATCGGCAAGCTGTACAACATGCCTAAAACAGCAAAGATTATGGCCGGTATTTTTGCCGTGGCCACCATTCTGGCTTCGCTGGGAACGGGCAATATGGCCCAGGCCAACGGCATGACCGACGCATTGAAAACCACTTACGGTTTCTCCACCTGGGCTTCGGGGCTGGTCATTACGGCACTGGTACTGCTGATTATTGTGGGCGGGCTGAAACGTATTGCCGAAGTAACGGCCAAGCTGGTGCCGTTTATGGCCGTAACGTACGTGGGGGCCACCTTGCTGGTGCTCATCGACCGCGCTGCTTACCTGCCGCACGCTTTCGGGATGATTTTTGAAGGGGCGTTTACAGGAACGGCAGCCGTGGGGGGATTTGCAGGAAGTGCCGTAATTATGACCATGATTTGGGGAATCCGGCGCGGGCTTTTTTCCAACGAAGCAGGCCAGGGTTCGGCACCTATTGCCCATGCGGCAGCCAAAACGGAATATTCGGCCCGTGAAGGGCTGGTAGCTTCGCTGGAGCCGCTGGTGGATACCCTCATTATCTGCACCATGACCGCCCTGATGCTTATCAGCACCGATGCCTGGCACTCGGGCATAAAAGGCGTGGGCATGACCATTATGGGCATGGACGAAGGTCTGGCAGCTGTGGGACTGGCCCATTTTGGCAAACACATCATCACTTTCGGATTGCTGATGTTCGCTTTCTCCACCGTCATCAGCTGGTCGTACTATGGCACACGCGCTGCCAACTACCTGCTGGGCGAAAAGGCCATTAAACCTTACCGTTACCTGTATGGCCTGTTCGTCTTTTTCGGCTCGGTGTGGGGCATCGATGTGGTGTGGCATTTTGTGGATATGGTCATTACGTTTATGACCATCCCGAACCTGATTGCCCTGCTGCTACTTTCGGGCGTGATTGTAAAAGAAACCAACAGCTATTTTGATGCTATGAAAAAGCTGGACAGGGAGAGAATGAGAAACTAAAATAGGTCCTTCACAAATAGGGGTAAGCCTGACAATCTGCTTATTTCATTTTAAGAATATATAACTCAATCATAATCATTTTGTTAACCCAAAGTTATGCCAGGTTAACAAAACACAATTCACCGGCTAGAAGGCTTTACCATTTTTAAAATGCCTGATTACCTGATTCAAAGCAATCTTAAACCACTCGGTATATTCTTCGGGGTGCTCTTTTACATCTTTGGCCACATAATCAAGATCAGCATATTTCCAGTCGGCCACTTCATCCGGATTAGGAATGGGCTTTTCGTCAGAAGTACCCATAAATACATGGTCGTACTCATGTTCTTTCAGTCCCTGCCCCACATCGGCTTTGTAAACGAAGGAAAAAGCTTCTTCAATGTCGCAGTCGAAGCCCATCTCTTCCATCATACGGCGATGCGCAGCAGCGAGTGTTTCTTCTCCGGCATGGGGATGGCTGCAAACGGTGTTGGTCCACAAGCCGGGTGAATGATATTTGTGCAGTGCACGCTGTTGTAACATTAGTTTGCCTTCGGAATTAAAAATAAAAACGGAAAACGCTCTGTGCAGAACTGCCTTTTCATGCGCCTCCATCTTTTCCATGGTACCGAGAGGCTTATCATCCTTAGTAACAAGTATTACGTATTCTACTTCCATGTATCTTTACTTTTCAGTTGACAAATGCAAAGATATAAATATAATTGTTACGCCAATTTTATCTGCTTTTTAATGAAGAAAAAAGGAAGAGAACGCCGACTTTTTCACCACAAAGGGCAACAAGGAGGTAGCTCATGGGCTGCCATCAGTGCAGGTTTTCGCAGTCCGTCCCGGTCCAAACCGGACTGCGACTTTCGTACAATTTCCTCCCTATGCGGCCCAGAATTAAACGGATAAATCTAAGTACATGACAAAAATTCACAGTAGTCTTTAAACGTTTCTAAATCATTGATATTAATAATTTTAGCTAATCTGTTAAGTCCATATTTAAAGAAACTGTAAGCTTTTCTTCCGTGTTTTTTTATTGGGATAGGTTTTAAAGCGTT
>WGCY01000045.1 GCA_015493525.1 Bacteroidales bacterium | reverse complement strand
TCTGAATTTGAAAACTTTGACGATAGATATATTGCTGATGTTCAACATAAAATAAACCGAAGACCAAGAGAAAAACTGGGGTTCAAATCCCCTAAAGATATTTTCTTTAGTTTAGTAACCTGATTTGTCGCATTTGTGGGTTGAAACTACGAGCAAAAATTAATGTTGGAAAGCAAATCCGGAATAAAGAAATTTTTATACCTTTGCCGCCCGCAATAAGTTCTTGTTTTTATGCCCGGATGGCGGAATTGGTAGACGCGCTGGTCTCAAAAACCAGTGAGGTAACACTCGTGTCGGTTCGACCCCGACTCCGGGTACTTTTTCAAACCTTTGTTGATGAAAATCGGCAAAGGTTTTTCTTTTTATCCATTCCGGTTACAAGAATATGAAATATTCGGGTTGTTGCCACTCTCCGGCCCAAAGGAATTCCGGTTTCCGCTATTTTTGAACCAGATTGGGCACCGACCGGTCTGCTTTTACCACTTTGTACAGCTTGTCGCCACGCCGTAGCAGCGTGGTTACCGGAATGGAACAGATATCCCCTTTATTGACGTGCCCCACCGGTTTCAGGTCAAGGCGTATCTCGCTGAGTGTATCTTCGTAAACACCGGTAGTAGCCCCAATGACCATAATTTTCTCACCAATTTTTAAAGGCCGGGCTTCCACTTTTAGCTCTGCCACCCCGATTTTACTGTAATAGTTGGTAATTTTCCCAACATATATTTTTCGCTCACCGGCCTGGTTACCGTAATCTTCTGTCCATTCACCGGTTTTTCGGCCGAGGTAATATCCGTCCCAAAACCCACGGTTATAAACCCGCGCTAGTTCTGCATTCCAACGGTCAATATTTTCCTGTGTATAGTTTCCTTCAAACCAGGCATTGACAGCTTCCCGGTAAGTTTTTGAAACGATTTTTACATATTCGGGGGAACGGCCACGGCCTTCAAGTTTAAGGACCCGTACACCCGCATCCAGGATTTTATCCAGAAAAGAGAGTGTGTTTAAATCTTTGGGCGACATGATGTATTTGCCGTCTACCTCCAGTTCAAGGTCCGATTCGGTATCTTTCACCGTATATTTCCTGCGGCAGGGTTGCAGGCAAGCACCACGGTTGGCCGATGAGTTGAGGTTGTCAAGGCTCAGGTAACATTTGCCGGAAACAGCCATGCACAAAGCACCGTGCGCAAAAATTTCAATTTGTATCAGCTCTCCTTTGGGGCCACGAATATCCTGCTCGCGAATAGCCGTGGTAATTGCTTTTACCTGATCAATTCGCAATTCACGGGCTGTTACCATCACATCGGCAAAACGGGCATAAAATTTTACCGCCTCTATGTTGCAGACGTTGCTTTGGGTTGAAATATGAACCTCAACACCTTTCTGAAAAGCATATTGGATTACCGACTGATCGGAGGCGATAATGGCAGTAATATCATTTTCTTTGGCAGCATCCACAATTTTCCGCATAAGCGAAAGATCTTCATCATAAATTTCCGTGTTCAGGGTAATGTAGGATCGGATACCCTTTTCTTTGCAGATGGCTGAAATTCTCCCCATGTCATCCAGCGTAAAATTCCTGGAAGAGCGGGAACGCATGTTCAAACTTCCGATACCAAAATAAACAGCATCAGCACCTCCCTGAACGGCAGCCATCAATGACTCATACGAGCCTACCGGAGCCATTATTTCCACATCTTTCGCTGTCATATAAACTATTTTGGGCTGCAAAAATAAGGAAAACATAAACAGTAGGATACAGACAACAATGCCATCCTGCATGCTTCCCGTTTGAGGGAAAATTATCATAATCTATCAATAGAAAAATAATCGCTTTCTTTTACTAATTTCGCAACCTGAAAAATAGCGAAAAACACAACGGGGTTTCTCTTGATTTTCAAAACAATAAAAGACGTAATATTTTAGAAAAATGGCCTACAATCATCAGGAAATAGAGAAAAAGTGGCAGCAGTACTGGCGCGAACACAAAACTTTTAAAGCGGAGAATAAATTTGATTTGCCCAAATACTATGTACTCGACATGTTTCCTTACCCGTCGGGTGCCGGCCTGCACGTTGGACATCCGCTGGGATACATTGCCTCGGATATCTACGCGCGTTACAAGAGGCACCAGGGCTTTAACGTGCTGCATCCCATGGGCTACGATGCTTACGGGCTGCCGGCTGAACAGTATGCCATCCAGACGGGGACCCACCCGGAAATTACCACCGAAAAAAATATTAAACGCTACCGCCAGCAGCTGGATCAAATCGGTTTCTCCTTTGACTGGGACCGTGAAGTGCGCACGTCGGACCCTGCGTATTACAAATGGACACAATGGACGTTTATTCAGCTTTTTAAATCGTGGTATAACAAGAAAACCGACAAGGCCGAACCACTGACAGAGTTGGTAAAGCAATTTGAAACTGCCGGCAATGCCGGTGTGGAAGCGGCCTGTGATGAAGTGGAAACTTTCACTGCCGGCCAATGGAACCAGATGGAGGAAAAGCAACAGCAGGAAATACTGATGCATTACAGGCTGGCCTATCTTTCGGAAACCATGGTGAACTGGTGCCCGGCTTTGGGAACCGTTTTGGCCAATGACGAGGTGAAAGAAGGGCTGTCGGAACGCGGAGGGCATCCGGTAGAACGTAAACTTATGAAACAATGGTCGCTCCGCATTACAGCCTATGCCCAGCGGCTGCTGGATGGCCTGGAAAAGGTGGATTGGCCCGATTCCATGAAAGAGATGCAACGCAACTGGATTGGCCGCAGCGAAGGGGCTTCTTTATCATTTCAGTTGGCCGGAGCATCCGCTGCTTTGGGAGGTATAGAAGTCTTTACCACCCGTCCGGACACGTTGTTTGGTGCTACTTTTATGGTGCTGGCCCCCGAACATGCACTCATAGAAAAAATTACCACCCCGGAATATAAAAAAGAGGTTGATGCTTATGTGCAATGGGCCAAAAACCGCTCCGAACGTGAGCGCATGACCGAAGTAAAAAAGGTTACCGGTAAATTTACCGGTGCTTATGCCGTCAACCCGCTGACGGGGAAAAACGTTCCGGTTTGGGTAGCCGATTACGTATTGTCCGGATACGGAACAGGGGCAATCATGGCCGTTCCGGCACATGACAGCCGCGACTTTGCCTTTGCCCGCCATTTTAAACTTCCAATAATTCAGGTTGTTGCCGCAGAAAACGAGGCCGTTACCGATACGGAACAATGGGACGAATCCTACGATGCCAAAGAGGGCATTCTGATAAACTCCGGTTTCTTAAACGGGCTTTCCGTGAAAAAGGCTATCCGTGCAGCCATCGACAAACTGGAAGAGCTGAAGATAGGAACAGGAAAAATCAATTACCGCCTGCGCGATGCCATCTTTAGCCGCCAGCGTTACTGGGGTGAGCCTTTTCCCATCTATTACAAAGAGGGTTTGCCCTACCCGTTGCCCGAGGAAGAACTGCCGCTGAAACTTCCCGAAGTGGATAAATACCTGCCTACCGAAACCGGTGAGCCGCCGCTGGCACGTGCCAAAAACTGGAAAACAAAAGATGGTTACCCACTGGAAACCAACACTATGCCTGGTTTTGCCGGCTCCAGTGCCTATTATCTGCGTTACATGGACCCGCACAACGACAAGGAATATTTCTCAAAAGAAGCCAACCGTTACTGGCGCAACGTGGATTTGTATATCGGTGGCGACGAACATGCCGCCGGCCATTTGATCTATTCGCGTTTTTGGAATAAATTTTTGTTTGACCTGGGCCTGGCCTGTGAAGATGAACCATTCCAGAAACTGATAAACCAGGGGAAAATCCAGGGCCGTTCCAGCTTTGTTTACCGCATTCAGGGAACCAACCGGTTTGTGTCGTACAACCTGCGCAAACAGCACAAAACGCAGGCCCTGTATGTGGATATCAATATGGTGGACAATGATGTGCTGGATACGGAAGCGTTTAAAAAGTGGCTGCCCGAATTTGCCAATGCCGAATTTATCCTGGAAGATGGAAAATACATTTGTGGCCATGAGGTGGAAAAGATGTCCAAATCGAAACACAACGTACAAAACCCGGATGAACTGATTGAAAAATATGGTGCCGACACCTTGCGTTTGTACGAAATGTTCCTGGGACCCATTGAGCAGGACAAACCATGGGATATTAAAGGGATTGAAGGGGTTTTTCGTTTTCTGAAAAAACTGTGGCGGCTCTATTTTTCCGATGAGGATAAATGGCAGGTAACAGCGGACAGGGCCACCGAAGCCGAACGGAAAGTACTGCACAAAACCATCAAAAAAATCCGGGGCGATATTGAGCGGTTTTCTTTCAACACGGGTGTCAGTGCATTTATGATTTGTGTGAACGAATTGTCTGACCTGAAATGTCATAAACGTGAAATACTGGAGCCGCTGGCGGTATTGCTGGAGCCTTATGCCCCGCACCTCGCCGAAGAATTATGGCAGTTGCTCGGACATGCCGGCAGCATCAGCCGGGTGGATTTTCCCGAATATGAGGAAAAATACCTGAAAGAAGACAGTTTTGCCTATCCGGTGTCGTTTAACGGGAAAATGCGCTTCAAACTGGAACTGCCGGTGAATATGCCCAAAGAAGAGGTTGAAAAAGCCGTATTGTCCGCCGAAGAAGCCCAACGCTGGCTGGATGGCAAAACCGTACGGAAAGTCATTGTGGTCCCCGGACGTATTGTGAATGTGGTGGCGGGATAACAAAAAGCCTGTAGTTTTCCCTCCCTTTTTGTGAAAAGACAAACGTATTTTATCACTTTTTCGCGAAAATACAGGGTTCTTTTAGCTGTTTTTCGTTATTTTACAGACATGTTTCAATGTATTTTTGTGAATTTACAGATATCCATTGTATCTTTACACTTTGAAACGAAAATAGTCAGTTAAGTATTGCTTAAAGCACTGTATCAATGCAAAACACAAAAGAAAAAATTCTCACGGTAGCCACTAAAATTTTCAGCCGCTACGGGTTTTACAAAACTTCCATGGACGAGATTGCACGTATCTCACACAAGGCCAAAGGCTCCCTTTATTATCATTTTGCCAGCAAGGAAGAGCTGTTCACGGAAGTGGTTTCCCGCGAAATAGAGCACATGAAAAAAGAACTTTCGGTCATCGTTACCGATACCCGGCTGAATGCGAAAGAAAAACTAAAAAAATACCTTCTTACCCGTATGGCTGTTTTGAAACAGGCTGCCAACTATCACGAAACGCTGAAAGCCGACTTCTTTGAACATTTCCAATTTATCGACAGGCTTCGCAGCGAAATGGACCATTGGGAGAAAGTGCAGTTGCGGTTTATCATTAACCAGGGGATAGGAGAAGGAACTTTTGAAAACAGGGAGAAAAGTACCGGCGTTTTACTTGATGTTTTTATTATGGTATTAAAGGGCCTCGAAATTCCCTTTTTCCTTCAGGATAAATATGATGACCTGCAACCACATTTTGATGACCTGCTCAACATCCTCATTAAAGGGATGGCCCCATAATAAAAAAAGTCCGGCAAAAGCCGGACTTTTTTTATTTCCATTCGTTTACCCTTACGAAAGCTTGATTTGTTTGGTAAGTTTGGTTTCTTCTTCTTTTTTGGGAAGTACCAGACTTAAAACACCATTCTTGTAATCCCCTTTAATCTTTTCGATATCAATGGTCTTAGGCAAAGTAAACGAACGGCTGAAGCTGTTATAGACAAATTCCCTCCTGGTATAGTTGTCTGCTTTTTCTTTCTTTTCGTCCTTGGTTTCGGCAGAAATCGTCAATTGATAATTGTCCAAATCAATTTTGAAATCATCTTTTTTCATACCGGGAGCAGCCATTTCCAAAACGAATTTGTCTTTTTCTTCTTTAATGTTTACAGCAGGAATGTCGCCACTGTTTTCGTCAACACGACCCAGAAAATTTCTTTCAAGATTTTCAATCAGGTCGGTAAATGTCGGATACTGATTAAATTTTACTAAGCTCATGATATAACCCTCCATTAATTTTTAGTTTAACTTGTTAACTTGTTTCAATTCGACCCGTTCAAACCTTGTACCATTTCACAAAACAAGTTACAACCAGGATGGTTTCATGCCAATATGTCGGTATTTTTCCAATACCAACTGTCAATATGTCCGTAACACGGGCGGGATAGATTACCTATCTTTGTAGTGTAAAATTGCAGGAAATTGGATAATGTCATAACCAGCCTTCGCCCCTCGCGTATTATTATCCCTATTCTTATCGGAGTGGGGGTAAGCGGCTGGTTGCTATACCACAATTTTAATGCAGAGGCCTTTTCCTTTGTGGATTTTACCTGGCACACTTTGCTGTTTATCATCATTGCTTTTTCCATGATGTTTGTCCGGGATGTGGCCTATATGTACCGACTTATCGTCCTCACCGAAAACCGACTGAACTGGAAACAGGCTTTTAACATCATCATATTGTGGGAGTTTAGTTCTGCCGTGTCCCCTTCGGTAGTGGGAGGTACCGCCCCGACAATCTTTTTCCTATACAAAGAAGGCCTCAGCGGCGGACAAAGTACGGCCGTGGTACTTACGGCCATTTTTCTTGATGAGCTTTTCTTTATAGTTTCCGTACCGGTTGTTTACATCTTTTACGGGAACAATATTTTTCCGCCGGGGGCAGCACATTATTCGGAGATTATTTATGGATTTTATATCGGTTTTGGGATTATTCTCGTTTACACCCTTTTTCTGGCTTATGCACTTTTTGTAAATCCCTATCTTTTCAAATCTTTTATCTCCTGGATTTTTCTTTTCCCATTGTTAAAAAAATGGCGGCTGGGTGCACGCAAATGGGCCAACCAGCTTATCCAGACCTCAAAAATTATTAAAAAGAAACCGTTTGTTTATTGGTTCAAAAGTAGTTTGGCAACCATTATCTCCTGGACGGGAAGATATTGGGTAGTTAATTTTCTGTTTCTTGCTTTTTTTGAACAGTCTAAAAATCTCTATGACCAATTCCTTATTTATGGCCGGCAACTGAGTATGTGGATTATCCTGCTGGTAAGCCCCACCCCGGGAGGCAGCGGTATTGCCGAATACATTTTTACCGATTTCCTTGGCGACCTCATCCCCAACAAAGCCTGGATTACCACACTCGCCATATTCTGGCGGCTTATTTCGTACTATCCTTACCTGTTTGCCGGCGTCATTATTCTGCCCATTTGGATACGGCAGGTTTACAAAAAATCAAAAAAATACAAAGTGGTTAAGTAACTCAATCGTTTGCGTAAAGCATTGGAAGCAAGTTTCCTTAATTTCCCTGCATTTCCATTCCGAATTCATGGAATACCGGTTTTAAGGAGGTTTATTTTATTAATTTTGTACACAGAAAATAATCTATAAAACAGAAAAAATCATGTCAGCAAAAATCTCAGACAAAATTAAACCCGGCGTAGTAACCGGCGACGATGTGCAATATATTTTTAAAATTGCCAAACAGGAAAAATTTGCCATTCCGGCTGTGAATGTGGTGGGTTCCGACTCCATTAACGCGGCTATGGAAGCGGCAAAAGAGGTGAATTCGCCCATCATTATCCAGTTTTCCAATGGCGGAGGTGCTTTTTTTGCCGGAAAGGCCATTTCCAACGAAAACGAAAAAGCAGCCGTAGCCGGAAGTATTGCCGGCGCACAACAGGTGCATCAACTGGCTGAAATGTACGGTATTCCGGTAATCCTGCACACTGACCATTGTGCAAAAAAATTACTTCCGTGGGTGGAAGGGCTTCTGGATGCCGGAGAAAAATATTTTGAAAAACACGGCAAACCACTTTTCAGCTCACACATGCTGGATCTGTCTGTAGAACCATTGGAAGAAAATATTGCCACCTCCAAACGCTTTCTGAAAAGAATGTCGAAAATGGGCATGACCCTCGAAATTGAATTGGGCATCACCGGCGGCGAAGAAGATGGGGTGGACAACTCGGACATCGAAAATTCCAGGCTTTACACACAGCCCGAGGAAGTTGACCATGCCTATGAGGAGCTGCTCTCGGTAAGTCCGCGTTTTACCATTGCCGCCGCTTTTGGAAATGTCCACGGCGTTTACAAACCCGGAAATGTGAAATTGGAACCGATTATCCTGCACAACTCACAGGAATATATCCGAAAAAAACACAACCTTGACAAGAATCCGGTCAACTTTGTTTTTCACGGTGGTTCCGGCTCAGAGCCTGAAAAAATCAAGGAGGCCGTTTCCTACGGCGTGGTAAAAATGAATATTGATACGGATACGCAATGGGCTTTCTGGGATGGCGTTCGCGGTTATGAGGCCAAACATCATGATTATCTGCAAAGCCAGATTGGAAATCCCGATGGCGATGATGTCCCCAACAAAAAATATTACGACCCGCGTAAATGGTTGCGTGCCGGGGAAGAATCCATGAGAGACAGACTGGTGAGGGCTTTTACCGACCTGAACTGCCTCAACAGATATTAATCAATTGAAAATGAATGAGAGTGTCCAAAGAGCAAAAAATAATGTACTAACACTAAAAATCAGAACGTCATTGCGAGGAAATTAAGAGGGCAATGCGTGAAGGCTGACGAAGCAATCCCCCTAATTATGAAGTATTTATTACAAACAGATTGCTTCTTCGCCCTTCTCGCGTAACCGCCCCATGCTCTTCGCAATGACGGAGCAGGTTACTCTTTAGATATTTTCTTTTTATGCTTTATGCTGCACTATCCACCCAAAATATTGATGGCTTTCGGCGAAACTTTCACCGAGAAAAAGGGTGCTTTTCACAAATGGCTGTTACAAAATGGTTATCCGGAACTGGCAGCACTGAGTAGTGCCATTCGCGGAAGTTATGAAGCGGCAGACTGGCTTATGAAAAATAAATTTCCACAGTTTGCCGCTCTGGATGGTGCCATCGACAAACAACCTAAAGCTTATGCCTGGCTGCGGAAATTCAATTTTGATTTTCTGGTAATCTTCTCAGATGCTGTCCATGAGCGTCCTGAAGCAGAAAAATGGTTACGCGAGCATGATGTTACTATCTTTCTTTCGTTAGCAAAAAAAATCCGGGACTACCGGAACAACAAGACCTTTAACTATCATAAACTGCATTTCTGACCCTCGGTGCCACCCACCGAAATAGATCACAGCGACATTGGTTTTCGGCCCGGTAAAATATGTTTTGTCGGAAAAAGATTATTTCAGGGCGTGTTGTGGACAAAACGGCCGGTAAGGCTAATTCTTATTTTAATGCACCAGGATTTCAAGGAGCAGGTTATTATTTGGATGTCCAGTTAGGGACAAAATATTTAATGTAAAAGTAACCTAAGTTTTTATTGGCCTGATAAAATCCTAGCACATTTTTGGGTTGAAACTACGGATGGCAAAAAAATCCGGTATTTTGTACGCCATTTCACTGAAATTTAGTTCTTTTGCAATTCATTTAAAAAGTTGTATTGTGAAGAGGACGGAGATAAAATATTTATTGGAACAGACTGATTTTGGGAAAGATGTCAACGTGAAGGGCTGGGTACGTACCAAACGTGCCAGCAAGAATGTGGCATTTATTGCATTGAATGATGGCTCAACCATCAAGAATATGCAGCTTGTGGTGGAGATGAACCCCGAAACGGAGAAAATATTGGAACACATCCACACAGGGGCGGCCCTTTCTGTAGATGGCGTTTTGAACGAGTCGCTCGGCAGCGGACAAAAAGTGGAAGTCCATGCCAAAAACATCGAGGTGCTGGGCGAAGCCAACCCGGAAGAGTATCCGTTGCAGCCTAAAAAACACAGCCTGGAATTTCTTCGCGAAAAGGCCCATTTACGTTACCGTACCAATACTTTCAGTGCCATTGCCCGCGTTCGGCATGCCATGATTTTTGCCGTTCATAAGTTTTTTAACGACCGCAACTTTTACAATATCCACACGCCGATTATCACCGGTTCGGATGCTGAAGGGGCCGGCGAAATGTTTCAGGTAACCACACTTAACCTGGAAAATATTCCGAAAACCGAAACGGGAAAAGTGGATTTCAAAAACGATTTCTTTGGAAAACCGGCTAACCTCACCGTTTCCGGACAACTTGAAGGCGAGCTGGCAGCATTGGCCTTGTCGAAAATTTATACGTTTGGCCCTACTTTCCGGGCAGAAAATTCCAACACCACACGGCACCTTGCCGAGTTTTGGATGATTGAACCCGAAATGGCTTTTTATGATCTAAACGACAACATGGACCTGGCAGAAGAGATGTTGAAATATGTCATTCGCTATGCACTGGACAACTGCATGGACGACCTGCAATTCCTCAGCAAACGCCAGCAGGAGGAGGACAAAAACAAAAAGGCCGATGAACGCTCCCCCGAATTGGTTGAAAAGCTGCAAGCTGTTCTTACAGAACCCTTTGTACGGCTTACCTATTCGGAAGCCATCCGTATCCTAATGAACTCCAAACCCAATAAAAAGAAACGTTTTCAATACGTTATTGAGGGCTGGGGTGCTGATTTGCAATCGGAGCACGAACGTTATCTCGTGGAGAAACATTTCAAACGTCCGGTAATCCTGACCGATTACCCCGCCGGTATTAAAGCCTTTTACATGAAACAAAACGAGGATGGCAAGACAGTCCGCGCCATGGATGTTTTGTTTCCGCAGATTGGCGAAATCATAGGTGGTTCGCAACGCGAGGAAAGCTATGACAAGCTGTATGCACGCATCAAAGAACTGGGTATTCCCGAATCTTCCATGTGGTGGTACCTTGAGACACGGAAATTCGGCTCGGTCCCCCATTCAGGCTTTGGGCTTGGTTTTGAAAGGCTGATACTTTTCCTCACCGGCATGACCAACATTCGCGACGTTATCCCCTTTCCCAGGACACCACAAAACCTGGAATTCTAAGGGCATCTTTTCCATTTAAGGTGTGGGACGGATTTTTTTACCACAAAGAGACGAGGGGACGGAGAGACACCGGAACACAGCCGGAGCTACCACCCCCACAGTCCGCCAGGGGCGGGACGGCCCAAACCGTAGCCTGTGAATTTATTCGCAGGCGGGACAATTCGTGCAATTCGTTGGCAATAAAACCTTTGTGTTCCATTGTGAATATCATTCGTGTTCCTTCGTGGTAAATCCCTTGGTGTTCCTTTGTAGTTTTCCGTTTCCAACCGCGAAGGCCATCACGATAATTTCTGCCCGCAAGGCCTTCTCCAATTGTCTCAGGGCTAAACGATAATAAAAATCCACCATCCGTTTAATTCTGAGCCGCACAGGATGGAAATAGTTCGGAATATTTTTTCATGTTAAACAGGGGAATATGTTTATTTTTGCGGCAATAAAAAACTGCTTTGGATCTATATCATAAAATACTAAAAAAGCCCATTACGAGCATCCATAACCGGCAGCTTAGGGTAGAGGTCCTCCTGCTAAGCGTAATCATTGGTGCCTGGGGCGGACTCTCTGCAGTTTTGTTAAAAAACATAGCCTACTATACCCACCAATGGGTAACGCGCGGCTTTGATTTTGGAACCGGCTACTATGTTTATCTCGGACTGCCACTTATCGGCCTCACACTGACTGTTTTGTTCACAACTTATGTGGTAAAAGCCAAGCTTTCGCACGGAGTGAGTATTGTGCTTAGTGCCATCTCCAAACGTTTTGGCAGGCTACGGTCGCACAACCTGTATTCTTCCATGATAGCGAGTGTTTTCACCATTACTTTTGGAGGGTCCATGGGCTTTGAAGCACCAATTGTACTTACCGGTGGGGCCATTGGTTCCTTTTTGGGACGTAAGTTTCATATGAACCGGAAAACAATCATAATCCTTGTGGGGGCCGGTGCCAGCGGTGCCCTGGCCGGTATTTTTAAAGCCCCTATTGCAGCCACCGTTTTTTCGCTGGAGATTCTTATGATTGACCTGACGATGACCAGCCTTATCCCCATCCTTATTTCAGCCGTTACGGGAGCCACCATGGCCTATTTTCTTATGGGAAACGGCGTGCTGTTTTCCATACATCTCGATCAGATGTACAAAGTCAGCAACCTGCCCTTTTATGCCCTCCTCGGCATCTTCACAGGTTTTGTCTCGCTCTATTTTAACCGGACAACTTTTATGATAGAGGAATTGATGGGGAAATTCAAAAAAACCGGTGAAAAAGTTTTGGTCGGTGGAATTGTCATTGGCATTATTATTTTCGTTTTTCCATCCATATACGGAGAGGGTTACGAATTTCTGCGTCAGCTTATTTCAGGCCAGGGTGGTAATTTGATAAACCAGAATTTCCTTATTTCTTCAGGGAGAATTTCCCATGTGTTAATTCTTTTGTTGCTCATCATTATATTTAAGGTAATCGCCATGGCCACTACCGGTGCCAGTGGTGGCGTGGGCGGTATTTTTGCCCCATCCCTGTTTATGGGCGGTGTTTCCGGTGTGTTTTTTGCCAAAATTGTGAACCTGCTCCCGTTTGCCACCATTCCCGAAAAAAACATGGGCCTTGTGGGAATGGCAGGGGTTATGGCCGGGGTCATGCATGCACCCCTGACAGGAATTTTCCTTGTGGCTGAGTTTACGGGCAGCTATCAACTGTTTGCGCCCCTGATTTTTACCGCTATTTTTTCCTACCTCACCATCAGCTTGTTTGAAACGCACTCTATCTACACCAAACGCCTGGCCGAAAAGGGCGAGCTTATGACCCATCACAAAGACAAGGCCGTCTTGCAAATGATGAGGGTGTCAAGCCTCATTGAAGATAATTTCAGGACCATCAACAAAAATGCAAACCTTGGCGAATTGGTACAGGTGCTTTCTAATTCGGAGAGAAATATCGTTGCGGTGGTGGATGATGACAATAATTTTCAGGGAATTATCTTTATGAACGATATCCGGAACATCATCTTCAAACCGGAACTTTATAAAACCGTTCGCGTTGATGAGCTGATGTATATGCCTGAACCATTTGTACATCCCAACGAAACCATGGAAGAGGTAGCGAAGAAATTTCAGGATACCGGAAACTATAACCTGCCGGTTATCAAGGATGGAAAATATCTTGGCTTTGTCTCCAGGGCACGTGTCTTTTCCCAGTACCGCAAATTGCTCCGGGAGTTTTCCGATGAGTAAAAAAGACTTATCTTATATCATTCTAAAAAATATATTTTTCCTGATTTTTTAAAAAAAGCTACACTTTTTAAATTATTTTTGTAGGGTTCGGTTTTCTGAGAAATATTTATGTAGTAAACAAAAATTATTATGATTTATCTTGACAATCACAGAAAAGATCATTTTCCGGGAATGGTGCGCTTTTATGATGACTATCCCATCAAAGGGATTCGTTTTGTGGACATTACCCCGCTTTTTATGAGCAAGCTTGCCATGGAGATTGTGGTCAACAGCGTTGCAGACTTTTTCCGCGACAAAGTAACCATGGTTGTTGGAATCGAAGCCCGCGGATTCATTTTGGGAACCGCTATTGCCAACCAGCTGGGCGTGGGTTTTGTCCCTATGCGTAAAAAGGGAAAGCTACCCGGAGAAGTTTATACCGCCTCATTTAAAAAGGAATATGGCGAAGATATTCTGGAAATGAAAAAAGATGCCCTGGTCGAAGGAACGCATGTTCTTGTGGTGGATGACATTCTTGCTACCGGGGGCACTTTTAAGGCCGCTGCCCAAATTATGGACTGGGCCGGGGTCAAACCGGTTTATTATTGCTTCATCAACCTCAACCTGATTCCGGAGGACTATACGCTGAACGGAGAACTTTACGTGGATTATCTTATCGACATGAAAGGCAGAGAGTAAAAACACTGACTTTTCAATAATTTGTCAAGGCCCAAAAACATGGGTTAAAAGGTTGACCGCATGGCTTCTACCGGATCCAGACGGGCAGCACTCCAGGCCGGAATAAATCCGGATATGATACCAATAAGCCCGGAAACACCGATACCCAACATTATATTGTACAAGGTAAGTGTCAGGTTAAAGCCAACCAACGACGAGGAAATGAGTGTCAAAATATAAACGATAAAAAGCCCCACGATCCCTCCCATTACAGCCAGGAAAAATGCTTCAAAAAGAAACTGTAACAAGATAAAATATTTCTTCGCACCAAGGGCTTTTTGAATACCAATCTGGTTTGTTCTCTCTTTCACGGAGACAAACATAATATTGGCAATACCAAATCCGCCCACCAGCAGGGAGAAGCCTCCGATAATCCATCCCACCATGGCCAACACGCCAAAAAGCTTGTCAAAGCTCTTATTAATAATATCGGTCTGGTTAATCGCAAAATTATCATCGGCCCTGGGCTTTAACTTGCGAATAGAACGCATAATGCCCGTCAGCTCATCCCTCATGGCATCCACACTCACATAGGGCTTTGACACAACAATTATGGAAGAATTAATCTTTTGCGCGTTAACCAAACCCCGCGTAAAATTTACTGGGACAATAATTCTGTCATCGGAGGAATTGCCAAACATATCCTCTCCTTTTTTCTTAATGACACCGATAACCTGCAACCTGCGGCCGAAAATCTTAAAGCTGCGCGCCAACGGGTCTTCATGCGGAAAAAGATTTTTGGCTATGTTGGCCCCGATAATGGCAATATTTCGGCCGGCATGGCTTTCGTTTTGCGTAAAATAACGCCCTTCCTGCAGATCAAACGGCATGACTTTGTTGTATTCATAGGAGACTGACAGAATGGTAACATCATCAACCGTGTTGTCCCCGTTATAGGCATTCCGCTGAACGCCGAACATAAAAGTGGCATCAGCCACGGTGTTGCTTCTTTTCAAAATCTCGCGCATCTCCTTTACCGTAGGTTGTGGACGTTGAAAATATTTCCACCACGGCATACCGCCACCCATAATCCAGGGCCATTTTTGAATAAACAGCACATTGCTCCCCAACGAATTTATCTGGCTCTCAATGTTCGATTGCAAACTATCAAAGACGGTAAATACGGAAATAATGGAAAAGATGCCAATCGTAATACCAAGCAACGAAAGAAAAGTTCTTATTTTATTTATAACCAACGAATTATATGCAAAAACAAGACTTTCGTATATTAGTTTCAAAAGAGCCATGCTTACTTTTTTTTATAAATATCCCCACCGGTTCGGTGCAAAAAATATATTTTCAAAATTAAAGGAATTTTTCATCTTTTACCCGTATTTTGCAAAAAGAAAATAAAAAGCATGGAGCCTTAATTAAATAACTAAATTTCAACATATTGTGAAAAAGATAAAAACAGCACTGGTTTCGGTTTTCAACAAGGATGGACTGCTTCCTGTTTTGAAAAAGTTGTCCGGATTGGGGATTGATTTTTATTCTACCGGCGGAACGTATGATTTTATTGTCCAAAACGGTTTCCATGCGCAAACGGTAGAGTCGCTCACCGGCTTTCCCGCTATTCTGGGTGGAAGGGTCAAAACTTTGCACCCCAAAATCTTCGGCGGCATTCTTGTCCGTAGCGAAAACAAAAATGACAACAGGGAGTTGCAACAATATGACATACCTGTTTTCGACCTGGTCATTGTGGATTTGTACCCTTTTGAAAAAACAGTGGCACAAACCCGGGAAGAACAAAAGATAATTGAGAAAATTGACATCGGAGGCATTTCGCTCATCCGGGCAGCAGCCAAAAATTACCGCGATGTGCTGGTGGTACCTTCCATGGAAATGTATGGCGATTTGCTTAGGCTGCTGGAGCAGAAAGGTGGCGAAACCGGGCTTGGCGACCGACGTTACTTTGCGGCCAAAGCTTTCGATGTGAGTTCACATTACGACACGGCCATTTTCAACTGGATGAATCCCGGCAATATCCAAAGTTTTAAGAAAAGTGAGCAGGAAGCCCACGTGTTGCGTTATGGCGAAAACCCGCATCAACAGGGTGTTTTTTACGGTCACCCGGAAGCTATTTTTGAACAGCTTCACGGCAGGGCCATTTCCTACAACAACCTTCAGGACATGGAGGCGGCCATTCATCTCATCGACGATTTTCAAGAAACGGCTTTTGCCGTCATAAAACACAACAATGCCTGTGGGCTGGCTTGCCGCGATAATCTGACCGAAGCATGGAAAGATGCCCTGGCCGGTGATCCTGTTTCCGCTTTCGGGGGCGTGCTTGTTACAAACCGTACGGTTGATGCCACCACTGCTGCGGAGATAAACAAGATTTTCTTTGAGATAATCCTGGCCCCCGGTTATGAACCGGAAGCACTGGAAATCCTCAAGACCAAAAAGAACCGAATTATCCTGAAAAAGAAAACATATGCTTTCCCGGAAGAACAATTCCGTTCTGTTTTGAATGGTGTTTTATGGCAACAACGCGATATTCTTACAGAAACAGCCGACAACCTTGAAGTAAAAACAATTACAAAACCGACAAAAACAGAAACAGAAGACCTGCTCTTTGCCAATAAAATTGTAAAGCATACCAAAAGCAACGCCATCGTACTGGCCAAAAACAAGCAGTTGCTCGGATCGGGGACCGGCCAGACATCGCGGGTAGATGCCCTACGCCATGCCATAGAAAAAGCAAACGCCTTTAACCTCTCACTGAAAGGTGCCGTTATGGCTTCCGATGCCTTTTTTCCTTTTGCCGATTCGGTGGAAATTGCTGACAAAGCGGGTATCAACGCTGTGATACAACCCGGTGGGTCCATCCGCGACAAAGACTCGATAGCCTATTGTAACCAGCATAAAATAAGTATGGTTTTTACAGGTGTCAGACATTTTAAACATTGAGTATCTTTGCAGGAGAAATTTATAAAACATGAGTATATAAGGAGAAATAAATATGGGCCTATTTTCATTTTTGACCAAAGAGATTGCCATTGATTTGGGAACAGCCAACACGGTCATCATTTTTAACGACAAAGTCGTTGTGGACGAACCCTCCATTGTAGCACTGGAGCGAAATACCGGAAAAATTATTGCCGTAGGCAAAAAAGCCATGATGATGCATGGGAAAACACATGACAACATCAAAACCATCAGGCCTTTGCGAGATGGCGTTATTGCCGATTTCCAGTCTGCCGAATACATGATCCGGGAAATGATAAAAATGATTGGTATCAAGAGTTCTTTATTTCCTCCGGCATTGAAAATGGTTATTTGTATCCCATCGGGAATTACCGAAGTGGAAGAACGCGCCGTGAAAGATTCGGCAGAACAAGCGGGTGCCAAAGAGATAAAACTGATTCACGAGCCCATGGCCGCTGCCATTGGTATCGGCATTGATGTGCTGGAGCCTACCGGAAATATGATTATCGACATCGGTGGCGGGACCAGCGAAATTGCCGTAATCGCCCTCGGTGGCATTGTGAACAACACCTCCATCCGGATTGCCGGAGATGACTTTAATGCCGATATTGAAGAGTACATGCGCAAACAACATAACATCAATATCGGCGAACGTACTTCCGAACGAATTAAAATAGAAGTCGGTGCCGCCCTTACCGAACTCGAAAACCCACCGGATGATTATGCGGTACACGGACGCGATATGCTTACCGGTATCCCTAAAGAGATTACCATAAACTACAAAGAAATAGCTACCTGTCTCGACAAGTCCATTTCAAAAGTGGAGGCAGCCGTATTGCATGCTTTGGAAAATACCCCTCCCGAGCTGTCAGCCGATATTTTCCGTACCGGTATTTACCTTGCCGGTGGTGGTTCGTTGTTGCGCGGATTAGACAAAAGGATCCATGAAAAAACACATTTACCTATTCATGTGGCCGAAGATCCGTTGCGTGCCGTAGCCCGCGGAACAGGTATTGCATTGAAGAATTTTGAGAAATTTACTTTCCTCATAAAGTAAGCTAATTGGAAGTTGTTGCATGCGTAACCTGCTGACCTTTTTTCTGAAGCATCAGTTTTTCAGTCTGTTTATCCTGCTGGAAATTATCTCTTTTGTGCTGGTAATCAACAGCTTCTCCTATCAGCGTATGCTCAGTTTCAATACGGCAAGCGATGTCAGCGGTGCTGTTTTCAATACCTTCCACGGAGTTACAAGTTATTTTAACCTGAAAGAAAAAAACAGACAACTTCTCGAAGAAAACGGACGGCTGTTCAACATGCTTTTGGCAAATACACTCGCCCCCGACAGTAACTACAAAGAAAAAGAAGACTCTTCTTTCCAATACATTCCGGCTACGGTTATTCGTAACACGGTAAACCACGCCAACAATTATATGGTGCTGAACAAAGGGAAAAAACAGGGAATTCAAACAGAGATGGGCGTTATGTCGGACAACGGAATCGCCGGAATCATCATTGGCGTTTCAGAAAATTATTCCCTCGCCATGTCGCTGCTAAACACACATGCCCACATCAGTGCCCGTATTAAAAAAAACGACCAGCTTGTTAATGTGGTATGGAACGAAAACCAGGGACAATTGGGAAAAGTCATTGATATTTCCGCTCACATTATGCTTGACCGTGGCGACACCATTGTTACCAGCGGTAATTCGTTTATTTTTCCGGCAGGGCTTAATATTGGCACAATCTATAAGTTTCAAAAGACCAAAAACCACGAACTCAACAAGGCCGGTTTACAGTTTTGTACCGACTTCAACAGCCTGCATTTTGTTTATATCATTCAAGACCTGAAAAAGAAAGAAAAGTTAAAATTACTCGAAGACGTTAATAATGAATAATACGTATGTGAAAAATATTGTCCGTTTCCTGATACTGGTATTGTTTCAGGTACTTGTACTTGACACTGTACAATTTGGCGGATATGTTATCCCTTACATTTACCTGTTGTTCATTCTTTTGCTTCCTTTTGACACAAACAAAAGCCTGCTGTTGCTGCTGGCATTTCTTACGGGGCTGAGTATTGATTTTTTTGAAAATTCGCTCGGGCTGCACGCTGCTGCCGTTGTCCTAATGGCGTTTGCACGGCCGGGTGTGATAAAGTTTTATTTCCCGACATTGGAACATGTCAAAGGGGAAGAACCGGGGCTTGCCAAACTGGGCTTAACCGGCTTTCTGAAATACACATTTACATTGGTCTTTCTGTACCAGCTCCTGCTGACTTTTCTTGAAATTTTCAGCCTGCACGACTTTCTCCGAACGCTTTCACATGTCTTTGTCAACAGCCTGGCCACCACACTGGGAATTTTGATTATTGTCATGTTGTTCTCCTCCCGAAACAAAAAGAAAAAAGTGGGGGTCAGATAACCGCCAGCCGTTCTTCACTTTAAAAAGTTAGAAAAAACAACCGGCACAAAACAAAAAGTCCTGAAAGCTTATGACTTTCAGGACTTTATCTTCCTACTGAAGTGGTACCACCTGGAATTGAACCAGGGACACACGGATTTTCAGTCCGTTGCTCTACCAACTGAGCTATGGTACCTCTTGGGATTGGAGCGGCAAAAATAAGCTTTTTTTTATTTTCCCAAAAAATATTCTTTAAAAAAGTTAAAAAAACCACATCCGGAGATTTTTCTTTGCAGGCCGTCAGGTTAAAACGTACTTTTGTCATCTGATATTTTTTTAAATAAACATTTTTGAAACTCGTCATTGACATTGGTAATACACGAACCAAGCTGGCTGTTTTTTCGAAAGAGGAAATAACAGAAGTCTTTGTTACCGAGAATATTTCGGTATCAGGGCTAACAAAAATAATGAATAAATATCCGGTAGTCAGTGCCGCCATTTTATCGGCAGTAAAGGATTATCCCCCGGAAGTGGATATTTTTCTTCGGAACAAATTATTTTTTCTCAAACTGGACAGCCAAACGCCATTGCCCGTAAAAATAGATTATAAAAATCCGGAAACGCTGGGCAAAGACCGGATGGCCATCGCTGCCGCTTCGTGTACGCTTTTCCCCCGCGAAAATGTTCTGGCCATCGATGCCGGCACCACCATAACCTATGATTTTGTCAACAAAAAAGGTGAATTTAAAGGTGGCAGCATCAGCCCCGGTATCCGGATGCGCCTGAAAGCTTTACATGCATATACCGGAAAATTACCGCTAATTGATGCCCTTGTTTCCCATCCCGGGCTCATTGGCAACGATACGCAGCGTGCTATCCTTTCGGGCGTTCTGAACGGTGTGGTTGCCGAAGTAGATGGAATTATATCGGCTTACCGCAAGGATCATTCACAGCTTAAAGTTGTACTTAGCGGCGGCGATGAAAAATATTTTGATAAACGGTTAAAAAATAACATCTTTGCACTCCCAAATTTTGTGTTAACCGGGCTGAAAAATATTCTGGATTTTAATGAACAGAAAAAGAAAGAATGAAGAGAAGAAGACTTAGTTTTATTGTTGGTTTTTTGTTGTTGACTTTGGGCCTGAATGCACAGGATATAAATTCTCCGTTTTCAGCTTATGGCATAGGACAGTTATATGGTGAGAATATCAGCTCACAATTACAGGCTATGGGAGGGATTTCTTTTGGTGTTACGGAAAAAAACATACTGAATATGGCCAATCCCGCCAGCTACGGGGTTTTCGATTCGCTTACCTATATTTTTCAGACCGGCATTATCGGCAACGTAAGTACGCTGCAAAACACCGAACTTAAACAAAGCTCCAATTACGCCACCCTGAGCAACATAAGTATGGGCTTTCAAATATTAAAATGGTGGCATGTGGCTTTGGGTATTACACCCTATAGTAAAGTTGGTTACGATACAAGGGTATCCGCAGTTGTTCCCCCTTTCGGGAAAGTATTTAACGACCGGTTTGGAAAAGGAGGGACTACCCGTTTGTTTTTCGGAAGTGCATTCAATGTTACAAAAGACCTCCGTCTCGGGGTCAACATAAACTATCTTTTCGGTAATGCCCGGGGATACAATATTGTTTATTTCCCTGATTCCGTTTATATTTTTGGAACAAAACAGGAGGCCTATGTTCATGTCAGCGATTTTTTGTTTGACTGGGGAATTCAATACGACCTTCATTTTGCCGGAAACAAAAAATTCACCCTGGGGGCCATTTACCGGAATGCCGTCCATGTGAATGCTACCCGGTCTTCCATAACCTATACATTAACCGGTGGATACGAGAATGTTGTAGGGAATCCGAGAGACACCATCTCTTACACGCCCGATGAAAGGGGGAGTATTTTTATTCCCGAAACATATGGATTCGGTTTTTCCTTTTCGCAAGGTGAGCGATGGCTGGTAGGCCTGGAGGGAGAATGGCAGCCCTGGTCAAAATTCCGAAAATTCGGGATGGCCGATTCACTGGAGAATGCCTGGAGGGTAGCTGCCGGAGGGGCTTATACGCCCAAACACTCTACCATCTCTCCTTTGCGCAAAAGAATGACTTACCGTATCGGGGCACGATACAACAGGACATATGTCAAATTATACGGCTATTCTATCAACGAATACGCCATTACAACAGGTTTTACTTTCCCTTTTAAACGTTCCAGAAACAATATTACCTTTGCCATGGAATTGGGTAGCCGGGGTGCTTTAAAAGACAACCTGATTAAAAAAAGTTTTTTTAATTTCTCTTTAGGAATAAATATTGTAGAACGATGGTTCTATAAACGTAAATACAGATAATCAAACTAAACACTTTAAGAAAATGAAAACAAAACTTTTCATCTTTTTACTCGGTATGGGGCTTAGCCTTTCGGTATTGGCCGGAACGCCTGTTAAAAATTTTGTGCCTCAAAATAACAACGGCCCTAAATATGGCAAAGACAGTGTACAATGCCTTATGAACTTGTCGCTTTATACAGAAGCATTCCGTCAATGGAAACAAAGCCATTACAGAAATGATGCTGTGAAAGATGCCATTGGCCCGTGGAACTGGGTTTTTAAAAACTGTCCGCGTGCCACCGAAAATATCTATATTGATGGTGTAAAAATTTTGAAATACAAGTACCGTCATGCCACCACCGAACAGCAGAAAAAAAGCCTGGTTGACACGCTAATGATGATTTTTGACCAACGCATAAAATATTTCCCCAACAATTACAGGACCCATCTTCCCCAGGAAGGTTACATAAGGGGCCGTCAGGGTGCTGCACTTTATACTATTTCCCCCGAATCTTACGACAAAGCTTACTATCTTTTGAAAGAATCTATTGAGCAGCAAAAACAGGGAAGTACTGCTGCCGCCATTGCCTACTATTTCAGGGATGTGGCTAAAATGGTACGTACCAATAAGCTGGACACCCTTGCCATTATCAATGCTTACGATACCATTACCGGTTACCTCGATGCCAATATAGAAAAATACAAAGCACTGAATAATAACCGCAAAGTTACTGAATATAAGAATGTTAAAGGCTATGTTGAAATGACTTTTGAACCTTTTGCAAATTGTAAAGACCTTTCAAGGGTATTTCGCAAAAAGTTTGATGCCACACCCAATGATTCAATTATGCTGAAAAAGATTATTGGTTTACTGGAAGACAAACAGTGTTATAACGAACCATTGTATTTTGATGCCGTCGTTAACCTTTACAAGGTAGAGCCATCACCACAGTCGGCCTTCCTTATCGGGAAAATGTTGCTGCAACGCAAAAAGTACACCGAAGCATTGGGGTATATGGGAAAATGTACCATGATGAAAGATACCGCTAACCTCAAGGAGGCTTACCTTCTCATGGCCCAAACCTACCAGACGCTGAATAATCTGAGTAAAGCCCGCGAAATGGCTTATAAAGTCATTAAACTGGACCCGCATAACGGAATGGCTTACGACTTAATTGGAGATTTGTATGCCCAAAGTGCCCAAAAATGCGGCAACAACGCCCTGACTTCCAAGGTGGCCTATTGGGCAGCTGTTGACAAATATGTGAAAGCCAAACATGTTGACCCCGAAATGGCAGCCGCCATGAACAAAAAAATCGCCATCTACAAAGCACATTTCCCCACAAGGGAAACCATGTTCTTTTATAATATCAAACCCGGCGACAAATACAAAGTGGGTTGCTGGATTAATGAAACAACCATTGCAAGGGCCTCTAATTAAGGCTTACTGCATGAAAAAAATATGATACGGAATCTGATAAAAAGCGTCTTCGTTGTTTTGGCAATGGGGACGCTTTTTTCGTGCGAAAACAATATAAAGGTAGTCCAGGAAATTAATGCCGAGGATACCCTTGCCGCATTAACGGCTACCGGCATCCATTATATCCGCACCGATTCCGGCCGTGTACAGCTGATACTCAACAGCCCGAAAATACTAAAATATGGAGGGGACAAACCCTATACTGTTTTCCCAAAAGGATTTTCGGTTGCTTTTTACGACACAACCGGAAAGGTTATATCCACAATTAAAGCCAATTATGGTATCCGGTGGGAAAAGAAAGGAATGCTTATTTCGCGAAACAACGTGGTGGTAAAAAACCTGAAAACAGGAGAACAGCTCAATACCGAAAACCTTCTGTGGAACGAAAGAAAACATATTATTTATTCTCCGAGTTTTGTAAAAATAACCAGTCCCGACAGGGTTATCTTTGGCGACAGCATGACCTCTAACGAAAATTTTACCAAACGGACAATTTATGGCATTCGCGGCGTTCTTGACGTAACCGAAGATACCACCCAAACAAGATAATCACTAACTTTGCGGCCGATTTAGCTCATTCAACAAGAAAAAAAACCGTGAATACTGTCTGGATTATTATTATTCTTTCCCTGCTTTTATCTGCTTTCTTTTCAGGAATGGAAATTGCTTTTGTCAGCTCCAGCCGGTTAAAACAGGAGCTTGATTTAAAAAGAAACATTTTCCCGGCCAAAATACTTTCCCGATTTTACGCACATCCCTCTAAATTTATCGGGGCCCTATTGCTGGGAAACAACATTGCATTGGTGGTTTACGGCATAGCCATGGCACTGGTTCTTGAACCTGCCATTGCCAAATGGCTTCCGGCATCCATGCATTCGGAATTCTATCTTTTACTGTTTCAAACCATTCTTGCCACACTGTTAATTCTTATCGTATCGGAGTTTATCCCCAAAATGCTTTTTCGCATCAACCCCAATACCATATTAAAATCATTCTCCCTTCCCGTTTGGTTGTTTTATTACCTGTTTTATCCCTTAATTTTATTTTATATCGGTATATCCGAATGGATTATCCGGGTTTTTCTCCGCGTGGATGTAACACGCGACAGCTATACTTTCAGCAGCATTGATTTGAATGAGTACGTTCAGGAGCTGCACAATGAAAACCAGAAAGATGAACCATTTGTTCAGGAAATTCAGATGATGCAAAACGCCCTTGATTTTAAAAACATCAAGTTACGTGATTGCATGGTCCCGCGAACGGAAATTGTCGCTATTGATAAAAGTGAAGAAATAACCGTTCTGCGAAAGCTCTTTACCCAAACAGGCCATTCCAAGATAATGATTTATGAGGGCTCCATCGACAACCTGCAGGGATATGTGCATGCCTACGACATGTTTAAGCATCCGCAAAATATTCGGCAGGTAATACGTCCGGCAGAGATTTTTCCCGAAACCATAGCCGCCAGTGAAGTGCTGAGCCTTTTTATCAAAAACCACAAAAGCGTCGCCATCGTTGTGGACGAATTTGGCGGTACCTCGGGGATAGTAACCATGGAAGATATTATTGAAGAAATTTTTGGGGAGATTGAGGATGAATACGATACAGATGGAATTGTAGAAAAACAACTCTCGGAAACGGAATTTATCTTCTCGGCACGTATCGAAATTGATTACCTGAACGAGAAATACGGCTTTGCCCTTCCCGAATCGGAAGAATACGAAACCATTGCCGGACTTATTTTACACTATTACGGAAGTATCCCGCACATAAACGATGAAATTGAAGTACAACCCTATCTGTTTAAAATTCTAAAAGCCGCAGGTAACAGACTGGAAGAAGTAAGAATGACCATAAAGAAATAAGCTGAACTTGTTTCCCGAAAAGGATAAAAAATCATTTCCCTGCCAGGGAACCATTATTTTCGGGGCTTTTGTGTCCGCCAAAAAGTCCCGCAAAGGCCAATTATCCGGTTTTTTCAATTAACTGGCTGATACTAAAATCAAAATTCAACAGAATACTTTTATATATCATTTCAATTTGTACATTTGCAGCTCAAAATAAAAAATAAATAACACTAAAGTAAGATGGCAGCTATAGGTAGCATTAGGAAACATTCCACTCTTCTCGTAATTGTAATTGGAGGCGCATTGGCCGCTTTTATTCTCGGAGACTTTATGAAAAAGAACAACAGAAGAGATGTGAATGCCGGTAAGATAAATGGTGTGGAAATTACCATCATGGAATTTAACAAAAAATTGGATGAAAATATTGCCAGTACCAAACAACAGCAACATGTAAAAAGTCTGACTACCAATGAAACATTTCGTGTCAGAGAACAGACATGGGAGCAAATGGTCAGAAAAATCATCATGGATGAACAATACGAAGACCTTGGTATTACCGTTACCGCCGATGAGATGTTCAACCTTATCCAGGGGCCTAACCCGCATCCGCTGATTAAACGTTATTTTGTGAATCCCAAAACCGGGCGTTACGACCGAAACCTGGTAATTCAATACCTGCAAAACTATAACCGCCTGCCGGAAGCAGCACAACAGCAATGGGTACTGCTCGAAAATTATATCAGGGCCGACCAGTTGCATAAAAAGTATAACGCATTGATTGCAGCGGGTTATTATGTGCCCAAAGTACTGGCCCAAAAACTTTACAATGCACAGAATACGGGGGCTAATATTGAATTTGTTGCTGCACGCTATTCAAACCTGCCCGACAACAAAGTTACCGTAACAGAGGCCGATTACCAGAGCTATTACGATGCCCACAAAAATGAGTTCAAACAAAAAAGCGGCAGGGCCATAGAATACGTCTCTTTTAACGTCCTTCCTTCCAAAAAAGACATTGCCAAGGCGCGTAAAGAAGCCATTGCCACAAAAGCTGATTTTGAAACTACCGAGAACCCAAGTCAGTTTGCACGTGCCAATACAGACCATCCTTATGACACCTCATGGATTAAACAGGGCGTATTGCCGGCACCCATCGATTCCATTATGTTTCATTCCAAAATAGGAACCGTTTCCAACCCGGTTATGCGTAACCATACTTTTATGATGGCCCGGTTGCTAAATGTGGCCACCCGGCCCGATTCCATGAAAGCTTCGCATATTTTAATCGCTTACAAAGGGGCTTTGCGTGCAGACCCCAAGGTTACCCGCACCAAAGAAGAAGCTAAAAAACTGGCCGACAGCCTGTACCGTGTTCTTACACACCATCCCTCAAACTTTAAAACACTGGCCGACAAATATTCTAACGATGGCTCTGTTAAGGCCAACCATGGTAATTTGGGATGGTTTATGGATGGGCGAATGGTCCCGGGCTTTAATGAAGCTGTGGTCAAAACCAAAGTCGGTCATTTTACCGTCGCGTCTTCTCAATTTGGTTACCATGTAATTAAAGTTACCGGTAAAAAAGATTTTAACCGTAAGGTAAAAATAGCACTGGTTACCCAGGACATTATCGCCAGCAATGCCACTTATCAGAATGTCTTTGCCAAGGCCAGCAAAATCGCTTCCGAAGCGCACGACCAGAAGACATTTGAAGCAGTAGCCAAAAAAGACCACCTGCAATTGAGGATAATGCCCAAAATGGAAGAAACCACCTACTACATTCCCGGACTGGAAAATGCCCGCAGTATTGTCCGCTGGGCTTTCAAAAGCGGTACCGATGTGGGAACAGTTTCCAATGTTTTTGACCTGGAAGGCCAGTACGCCGTAGCGGTAGTTACCAAGAAATTTGATGCCGGAATTCCTTCGCTCAAAGAGGTGAAAGACCAAATTAAACCTTTTGTTATCAACAAGGTGAAAGGGAAATATCTTGTTGACAAGATGAAAGCTTTCCACGGTAACCTTGATAAAATTGCCGCTTCACTAAAAGGCCAAAAACAATCCATGAACAACCTCACTTTCAATACCCGCAACATCGTCGGGTTTGGAATGGAAGACAAAGTGATAGGAACCGTATTTGGTATGAAAAGTGGTAGTACATCCCAACCTTTGGCCGGTAATGCAGCAGCATTTGTGGTCAGGCTGGATGCTTTGCACAAAGCCGGGAAACTCTCCAACTACAATGCTTTTATCAATTCATACCTGAACACTTTCAAACAGCGTGTTGAACAGGATTATCCCTATGTGGCCATCAAAGATGCTGCCGATATTCAGGATAACCGTATTACCTTCTATTAAAAACTGTTCATTCCGCTGAGTTTTTTACCACGAAGGGGCACAAAGGAAAATGACTGTCTTTTACCTCGTTTTTTTCCCATTCTTCACCGCAACAATTTGTGCGGCTATGCTTACGGCAATTTCGTCAGGGGTTTCGCTGTTGATGGGAAAGCCAATGGGGGCATGTACTTTCCCTAACTGCTTATCGGTAAAACCTTTCTGTTTCAGGTGGCCGAAAATGGTTTCTATTTTTTTGGCACTGCCCATAAGGCCCAGGTACTTCAGCTCCTTGCCGAGCATTTGTTCCAGAACCTGCTCGTCGCTTTTGTGGGCAAAGGTTACGATAACCACATAAACGTTAAATCCTTCCGGTACCAGCGAAGCTACATCGTTGTAATTGACGATATACTTCTCATCTGCAAAGCTGTTTTTCTCATAAGTATTTAACTCCGAACGGTTGTCGAACAGGCATATTTTGAAATTCAGGTTGTGGAACACTTTTGACAATGCAAGGCCAACATGGCCTCCACCAAAGATATAAAGCGTATTGGGCATCCCGATTTGCTCTTTGTATTCCCATTGTTTCTCCGAAACAACTTTACTTTTGGAGGCTATCCCTATCTCTTCCCCATCCACAAAAGAGAGCCCTTTTTCCGTGAGCCGGAAAACGCCTTTGCGCTGCTGACGGACAGCTTCGAGCAGAGCATCGACAGTGGACAAATCTTTTTCTTCCAAAGGGGTAAAAGCAATGGTCTGTCCGCCTGAACAGATCATACCTGAGCGATTGGCTTTTGCCTCCGGGTCGTGGTCCTGAAAGACAAGAAACGGAGGTTGCGGCCCCGCTTGTTTCAAAAGGCGTTTGGCCTGTTCTACCAGCCGGTGTTCCATCACACCGCCGCCAATGGAGCCAATGAAATGGCCATCGGAAGCCACGGCGAGTTCAAAACCCTGTTTTCCGGGACTGCTTCCCTCACGGCCAATGACAGTTAATAGCATGATCCGCTTCCCCTGCAATAAGCCGGATTGTATAAATGAAAATAGTTGTTGCATAAATATACTTTTGCGCAAAAATAAGCCAAAGTTCAGAGGTTTCTAATTAATGCCCCCGGTTTATTGAGGAAACTGCTTAAGGTATGAAACAATTTCCCCAACGCAGAAATCAAGGTTTTTTTTAATATCGTTTGCCCAAAATCTCATGACATGCCATCCCTGTTTTTCAAGGAGCTCATTATTGGTTTTGTCACGTTGCATATTCCTTTCTATTTTAGGTATCCAGAACTCACGGTTGCTTTTTATGGACAGTTTTTTTACTTCCCAATTATAACCATGCCAAAATTCGCCATCCACAAAAACAACCAGTTTGAACTTGGAAAAGGCCAAATCCGGTTGGCCGGGCAAGAATTTTATATTTTTTCTGTAACGAAATCCCAAATGCCAAAGTGCTTTTCTCAACCTAATCTCTGGTTTTGTGTTTTTTGATTTTATTTTACCCATCAAGATGGATCTTTTCTTCGTTGTATAAAACCCGTTTTCTTCTGTAAATCTGGGAACTATGATCTTTTTTTCGGGATATTTCTTCACGGTGCTGAAAGTTGTTGTTAATTTTACAAAATAAACTTTTTTTATTGAGAAATAAAAGTATCTTTGTAACCATGTATAATGTTGTATAATATGGTTATTAAATGAAAGAATATTATTCGATATCGGAAGTAGCCGATTTGTTATCTGTAAGCAAAGAAACCCTCCGTAGGTGGGACAGGAACGGAAAGTTGCCTGCCGTGAGGGAACCTATGAGCAATTATCGGGTTTACCATAAAAATCAGTTGAAAATTTTTGATAGCCTTGATTTCCTTTTTCACCCGAATGGGAATAATAACTTTGTCCGTGCCGTAAAAGACTTTCATGCAATAGAATTGTTTGCCGGTGCAGGGGGATTGGCACTTGGATTGGAAGAATCTGGCATTAAATGTCTGGCATTAAATGAAAATAATCACTGGGCCTGTGAAACATTAAGGTCAAACAGGCCACAATGGAATGTTATAGAAGATGACATAAAAAACGTTTCTTTTAAAAACTTGGAAGGCCGGGTAGATGTTGTAACCGGTGGGTTTCCCTGCCAGGCATTTAGCTATGCAGGCAAAAAACTCGGGCTGGAAGATGCACGGGGAACCTTGTTTTATGAATTTGCCCGTGTGGTCAACGAAACCAAACCACCAATTTGTATTGGGGAAAATGTCAGGGGCTTGTTGACCCACGACAATGGGAGGACAATACAGGGAATGGTATCCGTACTCGATGAAATAGGTTATAATGTAATCACGCCAAGGGTCTTCAAAACTATTTTTTATAAAGTCCCACAAAAGAGGGAACGTGTTTTAATTGTCGGCATCCGTAAAGATATCGACCCTGCGCTGTTTGAATTCCCCAAGCCTTATAATAAAATATTTACCCTTAGGGATGCTTTGAAAAAAGGAAAATTATATGATAGCGATGTCCCCCAATCGCCCGGTTCGAAATACCCCGAAAAAAAGAAAAAAGTTTTGGATTTGGTCCCGGCCGGTGGATATTGGCGAGACCTCCCGGTCGAAACACAAAAAGAGTATATGGGCGGAAGCTTTTACCTCGGTGGGGGCAAAACAGGAATGGCTAGGCGTATGAGCTGGGATGAACCAAGCCTTACCCTTACATGCAGCCCGGCACAAAAACAGACAGAACGTTGCCACCCGGAAAAAACACGGCCTTTTACGGTTAGGGAATATGCCCGCATCCAAACCTTCCCCGATGATTGGCAGTTTGCCGGTTCAGTCTCACAACAGTACAGGCAAATCGGGAATGCCGTTCCGGTTAATTTTGCCAAAGAGGTAGGTTATGCCATCATCAGATTTTTAAACCATATTTATTCCTAATAATTTTTTCGGGCATTGGTCAGTAATTAACCTGTGTCCAGTATTTTTTATACTTTTAGGGTACTTTTTTAACTCTTAACCCCCGATAAATTATGCCCTGGTTAAACTGGATAAGCGATGACAACCTGATAAAAGAAGTTTCATTGTTGTTACGTGTGGCAAAAGAAGCCCAAAATAAAGCCCTTAATTCATTCGGCAAGAATGTTATTGATCCCTTTTCCGCCTTGTTTGAAATGTCAGGTTTTGAAATTGATTTTGATCCCTGGCATAAAAGTGAAACAACACGGCAAGCACAAAAAACATTGCAAAACCACATTGGCACATTTCACCAAAATATTTTAGGATATCCGAACGGGTGGAAAAATATGAATGTTGGCAATGTAATTGACCTCGTATCTGATGACAATAAAATAATCGCTGAGGTTAAAAACAAATACAATACAATTTCAGGCGGCAGGTTATCGGGCCTATATTATTCGCTGGACAATTTAATCAGCCCCAAAACAAGTATTTATAAAGGCTACACTGCCTATTATGTTGCTATTATCCCCCAAAAACCCATCAGGTACAATAGGCCTTTTGCCCCATCGGACAAGGAAAAAGGTGAAAAATGCCCGGTCAATGAACATATCAGGGAAATTGACGGTGCAAGTTTTTATCAACTGGCAACAGGGGAAGAAAATGCTTTGGAAAACCTTTTCGACATACTACCAAAAGTTGTTTCCAAATGTTCCACGGGGAAATACCTACCTAAAAACCAAGAACAGTTGAAAGCTTTTTTCAAACGTGCTTTTGGTTAAACTTTCTTATCATTATTCTATTTTTTCAGCCGGTACAGTCCCATCAATACCTTTTCAGGCGTAATCGGAGAATCGAAAGTGTCAAAATCCGTATTAAAAGCCCTCACGGCATTGCGAATGGCAAAATAGGCCCCCAGCCCGTACATCAACGGCGGTTCGCCCACAGCTTTCGATTTCAGGATGGCATGTTTCGGCCCTTCTGCTTTTAAAGGCTTCACCACCAATACTTCCGGTGCCGAATAAATGTCGGGCACTTTGTAAGTGGAAAGGCTGTTGGAGAGCAGCCGCCCAGTCTTGTCGTAAGCCAGTTCTTCCATGGTTACATAGCCTATTCCCTGTATGACGGCCCCTTCCACCTGGCCGGTATCAATGATGAGGTTCATACTGTTTCCGAAATCGTGAATTATCTGTACATCTTCCACCTCGTAAGTGCCGCGCAGGCAGTCTGCTTTGGCCGTAACGAAAGCGGTTCCGTACACATGGTAAGCAAAAGGATGCCCTTTGCCTTTTTCCTTATCGAAAAAGAGTTCAGGCGTTGCATAATGCCCTGCTTCGGAAAGCTTGATACGGCGCATATAAGCCTCTGTAACCAACTGTTCCCAGGAAATACCGGTAGCTTTCCCTCCTGCTAATACCTGTTCTCCTTTTAAGGTAATTTCTTCGGGTTTTGTGCCGGCCATATCGGCAGCCACATTTTTCATCCGTTGCACAATGGCATCACAAGCTATGAGCACGGCCTGCCCGTTGAGGTCGGCCGTTGCACTGGCTGCTGTGGGCGAAGTGTTGGCCACACGGGTTGTGTTGGTGCTTTCCAATTTGATGCGGGATGTCCCAATACCGAAAGCAAAAGAAGCAACCTGTGCCATTTTGGTGTTTACCGCCTGTCCCATTTCTATAGCTCCCGTACTTACGCCCACGCTGCCGTCGGTGTAAACATGAACCAATGCCCGTGCCTGGTTCAAAAAGGTAGCCGTAAACGAAATACCAAAGGTAATGGGCATGATTGCCCACCCTTTTTTCAAAAAGCGGTGTTCATTGTTAAACACTTCAATCTCTTTCTTTTTTTCTTCAATTTTAAAATCGCGGAAAGCATTATCCCATGATTTTCTCATATTTACCTGTTCCGCCTTTTGTCCATAATAAAACATATCACCCTCTTTCAACAGGTTTTTTTCCTGAATAACAGAAGCTGGAATGTTCAGCTCCTGTGCAGCTTTGGCAATGGCCGATTCGATGACAAACATCCCCTGCGGGCCGCCAAACCCACGAAATGCCGTGTTAGGTGGCAGGTTGGTTTTGCAGCTATAGATTGTGGCTTTTACGTCCGGAATGAAATAAGAATTGGTGGTATGAAACAACGTCCGTTCGGAGATGGCCGGAGAAAGGTCGTTCACAGCCCCTCCGTTTTGATAATAGGTAACCTCGTAAGCCAGAATCTTCAAATCTTCCGACAAACCGATTTTAAAATCAGAAGAGTAGGGATGCCTTTTCCCTGTCATACGCAAGTCGTCGTGACGCGAAAGTACCAGCTTAACCGGTTTTTGCAATTTGGAAGATGCCAAAGCTGCAAGGCATGCCCACGCCGTGGCCTGGTCTTCTTTGCCGCCAAAAGCACCGCCCAGCCGGGTAACATCCACCTGAACGTTGTGCATGCCGGTGCCCAGCACCCTGGCAATGGACCTTTGTGCCGCCGTCGGACTTTGCGTGGATGTATAAACCATCAAGTTTCCGTTTTCCTGCGGAAAGCAATAAGCACCTTGTGTTTCAAGGTAAAGATGCTCCTGTCCGCCCATTTCCGTGCTGCCGCTGAAAACATATTTACAGGCATCCCAGCGTTTGTCCGGATGGCCCATGGCAAAAGTAGTTGGGGGCAGCAACAGCAACCCTTTGGCAGCCGCTTCCCGCGGGTCGGTAACAACTTCCAGTTCTTCGTATTCCACTTTTATCTTACGGCGGGCAGCACGTGCTATGGCTTCACTTTCGGCAACAACCAAAGCAACAGGTTCGCCCTGAAACTGTACTTCGTCTTCGGCAAACAGCGATTCATCGGGAATGATACCGCCAATCTGGTTTTCGCCCGGAATATCTTTGTAGGTAAAAATTTGTACCACACCCTGAAAGTCCTTTGCGTGAGACAGATCCAGCGATTTTATTTTTGCATGGGCAACAGATGCATCAAAGACGGCAGCATATAGTGTATTCTGCCTTATCGGGATGTCGTCGAGATAAACGGATTTTCCGGTAACGTGTCCTTTGGAATCTATATTTTTCATAATGCCATTATTTTTGAGAATAAAACTTCAGGGGTAAACTGTTGTGGGAACATTTCGGTGAAATGTGTCAGGAAAAGCTGGCGCAACAACAAACTTTTATATTCTTTGCTTCCACGGATATCGCTGATGGGGGCAATCTCGGAAAGAAGGACTTCGGCTGCTTCAGAAACCAGCTCCGGCGAAAGCTTTTTCCCCCGGATAAATGCTGCTGTTTTTTCAGCATAAAACGGCCAGGCAAATACACCGCCGGCAGAAAGATGTACCGTTTCCACCACATCGCCCTTTAACTGTAACAACATGGCTGAGTTAACGCTGGCAATGTCGAGATATTTTCGTTTGCTTACCTTTTCAAAATTAAAAACCGCTGTTTCGGGCAACCGGAAACGGATGGCCCTGATTGTTTCTCCGGGTTGCAATACCAGTTGTTTGTAACCGGTATAAAATTTCCGCAGCGGGACATCCCTTTTCCGGCCATCTTTTGCCTGCATCTCCACCACGGCATCCAATGCAAGGAAGAAAATGGTCAGGTCGGCGATGGGAGAAGCATTTACAATGTTCCCGGCAACGGTCCCCATATTGCGGATGGGCTCGGAAGATATCAGTTTAAAGTGTGCTTTGATTTTCGGAAAATAACGTTCCAAAGCTTCGTTTTGCACGATGGAAGAAGCTGTAACAGCACCGCCTATCCGGCAAAAGCCATCTTCTATCTCTATTTTTTGCAGGGAGGCATCTTCGTTCATAAACTGAATTTCAGCCACAGCAAGGACATCGGGTTGCTGTACATAAAGATCGGTACCACCGGCCACCGGCTTTCCGCTTTCCGTACTCACTGCCTGCTCTTTTATTTTTTTAAGGCGACCGGCCACATCACGGAAATATTCCGGGAGAAAAGCTTCTTTGATAAGCCATTCCAGCGGGTTTTTCATGTCTTTGCCGGCCAGCACGGCGGAAATGTCTGCGGCAGCATGTTTAATGGACCGGTAGCCGGTACAGCGACAAATATTGCCACTGATGGCGTTGACCACTTTTTGCGGTGATGAGGCTTCCTGTGCCAGGCTGTGTGCCGTCAGCGACATGACAAAACCCGGCGTACAGAAACCACATTGTGTGGCTGAATTGTCAATTATGGATTGCTGTATCGGCGACATTTTGTCTTTCTGCAACCCCTCGATGGTAACAATGTGTTTCCCCTGTACATTTCCCAGTGGTGTGAGGCAGGAGACGATACTTTTGTAACGGACCTGCCCGTTTTCCAAATGCCCTTCCAGTACGGTACAGGCACCGCAATCGCCTTCACGGCAGCCGGCCTTCGTTCCCATAAGGTGCATCTTATAACGGATAAAGTCGAGCAAAACCATGCCTGCAGGCTCATCTGTTTGTATTAGCTGATGATTTAAAATAAAGGTAATCATACCGGTAAATTTTTGTGTTTAACAACCAAAAGTACAGAAATTCCCGTGTTTGATACAGAAAAATCAGGAAATAACTGCAAATAAGATATTTTTCTTCCTGCCAAAGAAAAAACATCTAAATAAATTTGAAATTCCGTCCGGCAACTTCCAATCTTTTCTACTTTTGAGCGGTAATAGAAAGACCATGGGGCTGACCGTTTTTTCCGACGAATATTTCATGAACGAGGCATTGAAAGAGGCCCGGGCCGCTTTTGATGAGGGAGAAGTTCCCGTGGGTGCGGTTATCGTGTGCAAAGACCGCATTGTGGCCCGTGCACACAACCTTACCGAAACGCTGAAAGATGTAACGGCCCATGCCGAAATGCAGGCGTTCACTGCCGCATCCAACTATCTGAACAGTAAATACCTGCACGATTGTACCCTGTATGTTACACTGGAACCCTGCATCATGTGTGCCGGAGGGGCTTACTGGACACAAATCGGCCGGATTGTGTATGGTGCCGACGATGAAAAACGCGGTTATTCGCTTGTTGGCACACAGGTTTTGCACCCTTCCACCCTGCTGGAGAAAGGCGTTCTTGCCGGGCCGTGCAGCCGTCTGCTGACAGAATTTTTCCGGAAGAAAAGAAGCTGAAAGATTATTCAAAAAACGGCAAGACGGTGGAGTGTTTCACTTCATTCAGCACAAAAGAGCTGCGGACACGGCCCACACGGGGAAGCGTCGCTATTTTCCGGGAATAAAAAGTATTGTACGCATCCAGGTCTTTGACAATCACTTTTAAAAGAAAATCGTTTTCGCCCCCCATGAGATAACATTCCATAATCTCCGGAATTTTCTCTACCGCTTCGTAAAATTCCTGTATCTGTTCAAAGGCCGTTACCTCCAGTGCCCCCGAAAGAAAAACCACCATCGAAGGAGAGAGTTTTTTTCTGTTTACCAGTGCCACATACCGTGTGATGACACCGGTTGATTCCAGTCGCTTAATGCGTTCGTAAATGGGGGTTTTGGTCATGTTTAGCTTTGCGGCAACGGCTTTAATGCCCACGCGGGCATTCTCCTGGAGCAGTTTTAAAATCTTTCGGTCGGTTGTGTCAATGGTGGTCATGGGAATTTTTCCTTTTTTAATTCAAAAATGAATGCGGTCCTATAATCGATTCCTTATAATTGTCAAAATAAAGGAATATTTCCCAAATATCAAAATATTTCTAAACTTAAATAAGGAATAAAGTAATTTTGCCAAAAATATAAAACAACAAGATCATGGTACTTTTAGATAAACCTTTCGTCTCTGACTTTTTACAGAAAACACTGGAAAGAAACAGTTACCCGGTGATTGACACCCATTTGCCAAAAGAGCTGGTTTCCACCAAAGCATTAAAACTCATTTCCGAAAAGGAAGCCATCCTCATGAAACAGCAGGATGAAGATTTGTTGATTTATTCCAACTCGGAAAATTCCATTGCCTGGATAGAAAAGAACCTTCCCTTCTCTGCTTTACCGGAGAAAATCAGGTTGTTTAAAAACAAAATTACCTTTCGGGAAAAAATACGTGATTTGTACCCCGGTTATTTTTTCAGGGGGGTTCCCTTTGAAGAACTGGGAAACCTGAACATTGCCGAAATACCGGTCCCGTTTATCATTAAACCGGCCGTGGGATTTTTTAGCATGGGGGTTTACAAAGTTGACCATCGGGATGAGTGGCCCGAAACATTAAAAAAAATCCGGCAGGAAGTTCTGGAAAACCAGCAGGCCTATCCCAAAGAGGTGATCAATACAACCGATTTTATCATTGAAGAGGTGATTGAAGGCGATGAATTTGCCATCGATGGCTATTTTGACAAATCGGGAAAGCCTGTCATCCTAAATATCATGCAACATATTTTCTCTTCAGGAAAAGATGTGAGCGACCGGCTTTATTTCACTTCCCAAAAGGTAATCAGGAAGAACCTGAAAAAAATGGAGCAATTTCTTTCAGAGATAAGCCGGCGGACGGAGGTAAAAAACTTCCCAAGTCATATTGAAGTGCGCATCACAAAAGAGGGAACCATTATCCCCATCGAGGTAAACCCCATGCGTTTCGGGGGCTGGTGCTCTTCGCCCGACATGGCCTGGTATGCCTTTGGGATTAACGAATACGAATATTTCTTTAACCGGCAAACTCCCGACTGGGAAAATATCCTGAAAAACAGAAATGACAAAGTATATGCCATTGTTATCCTCGATAATTCCACCGGCATGAATGGAAGGGACATCGCTGCTTTCGACTACGACAAGCTGCTGACGGGTTTCCGAAAACCGCTCTCTATTCGCAAAGCCAATTTCAAAGAGTATCCCCTGTTTGGGCTACTGTTTTGTGAAACGGACAACGAAAAATCCCCTGAAATCACTAATATCTTACGTTCCAACCTGCGTAATTTTGTGAAACCCCGTGTGCTGAACAATTAAAACTGTTTTAAAAATTTTCCATAAAAAAGGAAACCCATTGGCTGCCCGTTTCGTAAAAAATAGAAAAGCACAGCCATGCCGACCAATCTTATAGCGTATTTGTCAGAGCGATATTACGGGCAGAAAAAGGAGCCAACGGGAGTGGGCCCGTTTATCACCTTATCGCGCGAAACCGGATGCAACGCCACCACGCTTGCCATGGAGCTGGTCAAAACTTTCCGGAAAAAGGGACAACACTGGCATTTTGTGAACAAGGAGATCCTGGACAAGTCGGCTGAAAAATTACATCTCGACCGCCACCGGCTGGAACATGAGTTTTTCATCTCCAAAAGCAATGTCATGGATGATGTGATCAAGGCCCTTTCGTTGCGCTATTTTAAAAACGACAAAAAAATCCGGGACACCATTTCGGAAATTATCCGTTACGAAGCACAGAAAGGGAATGCCATTATCGTGGGGCGTGCCGGAGTAGTCTCTACCGCCGGTATTCCCAACGGACTGAATATTCGGCTGGTAGCCCCTTTGGAATGGCGTATAAAACAGCTTAGCCAAAACAAACAGGTAAACCTTAAAAAAGCGGAACAAATGATTCTTGAAACCGACCAGAAAAGGAACTTTTTTCTCCAACAGTTTTCAGGAAAAGATGCTTCTCAATTATATTTTGACCTTGTCATCAACATGGCAATTTTTTCCCATAAAGCAACCATCGATATTATATTGAATGCCATGGAGATGAAAGGGATTCTTTAGGGTTATTTCCAGGCTTTGGCCACCAGGCCCGTACCCGTTTTGTGGGTTCCCCTTAAGTCTGATGCATTCAGCAACAGGACAAACGGAAATGTGAGAAGGTAATAAAACGGTAAAACAAGGAAAAACAAATAGCTCGCATTCAGCATGATAACAGGGTATTTCATGCTCAGCTTCCAGCCCAGGTTTCCGGAGGGCCCATATTGATAATAGACTTCCGTTTTCGAAAAGCCGGCATCTTTCATTTTATCTGCAATCTCCTGAATTCCATATCCATCACGGACATGTTCATCGATAAATGAGTGTTCTCCGCTTTCTTCATGGTCATGGTGATGATGCACATCGGAACCGCCCTGGTCGGATGGCGTGGAAATTAAAAGCATCCCGCCTTTTTTCAGCGATTGATAAAAATTCCGGAGAACTTTTCTATCCTCTTCAATATGTTCCATCACATCCACGCACAACACCAAATCATAGGTTTCCGGTTCTGAAAAAGCCGTAAGGTCGGCTTCGGCAAACCGGGTATTTTTCAAGCCTATTCTGTGGAAAAACGTATTACAATCGGCAATTTGTTCGGGTTTTACATCCACCCCTTTTATATGCCAGTCGCCATGCCGCCGGGCCATATAGTAATCATATTGTCCGAAGCCTGAGCCGGCATCGAGGACCGTCAGCGGGGTTTTTGTGCCTTTTTCAACCTGCCGGAGCACTTTCCGGATATGCCACGATCGCAGCAAAAGCAGGTCCAGCAAACGGTAAAAAAGTTTCCGGAGAAAAGGTGTCTTGTTAAAAACTACGCCGAGTTTTCGTTTTATGGGATCGTATTGCATAAAAATCGGATGTTAAATTAATGGTCGTCTTTCAACAGCTCATCAATACGGTCGATGTAGTCCAGCGAATCGTCTTCAAAAAACTGCAATTCAGGTACCACCCGCAGCTGATGCCGGATGCGTGTACCGAGTTTACCGCGAATCTCTTTGGTATGTTTCAGGATTTGTTGCATTAGGGCCGCTTTGTCCTTTGAAGCAAACAGGCTCAGGTAGACTTTGGCAAGGCTTAAATCAGGCGTTACATAAACTTTGGTAACGGTAACCATGGCCTCACGGGTAACATGCTTTATCTCCCGTTGAAAAATCTCTCCTATATCACGTTGCAGCAGTTTCTGAATGCGTTCTTGTCGTTTACTTTCCATGGGGCAAAATTAAACTCTTTTGTGAAAACAGGCCCGTTTGCCCATTTTTGCTTTTGTCAGCTTGTTTTACGGTGTTTTATTGCAGAAAAGGTAAGCATGGCAGCCGCATAACCGGCAAGTATATAGAAATCGTTATGAAAATCTGAAAAGGTGGAGCCTTTCAGCATAATCATACGGTTTATTTTTATAAAATAGGCCAGCGGATTGATGAGGTTGAGCTTTTGTGCCCACAGGGGCATACTTTCCACCGGGGTAAACAATCCGCTCATTAAAATAAAAACAACCAACACAAACCAGGAAATAAACATGGCCTGCTGCATGGTTTCTGTCAGCGAGGAAACAAACAGCCCTATGGACAAAACCAATATGAGATAGACCGCAGCCACAAAAACAAGTAACAACGGGCTTCCTGCCATAATAATCCCAAACCAATAGCGGGCAATCAACAGCCCGATAAAAAGGTCAACCAGGGCAATAATCCAAAACGGGATGAGCTTTCCGGCAATAAACTCGAACCTGGTAATGGGAGTAACATTCAGCTGTTCAATGGTACCCAACTCTTTTTCCTTAACAATATTCATTGACGATAAGAAAAGGGCAATAATGGTAATAAGCAACACCAAAATACCCGGAACCATGTAAGTAATGTAGTTTAAATCGGGATTATACCAGAAAGAAGAATCTGTCTTTACCGGTATTCCCTTAAATTTCAGGGGTAGCTTTTTAACAAGGATGTTTCCGTTAAAATCATTAATGATAGACATGGCATAGACCGCCATGAGGCTGGCAGCACTTCCGTTAATGGCATCGGTAACAATCTGGACATTGCCTTTTCTTTCGGTAAGCAGGTTTTTCTCAAAATCGGGTTCGATGACCAGTACCTGGTCTGCTGTTCCCTTTGCAATGCTGTTTTCGGCTTCTTTGTAAGTATCTTTCTGGCCAAGGTATTTGTAAAATTTTGAACCGGAAAACTTGTTTATCAGGTTTCGCGATTCAGGAGAATGGTCGTGGTCAACCACCACCAACCTGATATTTTTAATTTCAAAAGTTGCGGTATAGGACAAAATCAACAGCTGAAGAATGGGAATCAGAATAATGATGGGCAACATCGATTTATCCCGAAAAATCTGGATAAACTCTTTTTGTAATATAAATCGTATCGTTCTCAACGTTTTGTCTTTATATGATTATTCCAAACGGATTTTGAATTTTTTAATGCTCATAACCACAAGCAGTAGCGTCATAAAGAAGATTATGAGGGTTTCTTTCCAGAAATAGGTTATGCCCAGCCCTTTCAGCATAATGTTTTTAATGATAATGATAAACCATTTTCCCGGCATAATATCGCTTAAAAGTTGCAGTACCACCGGCATATTTTCGATGGGGAAAATAAAACCCGACAACAAAATAGTCGGTAACATAAGGGCAAACATGGACAGCATCATGGCCTGCTGCTGTGTTTTGCTCACGGTAGAGATGAGGATTCCCAGCGACAGCGACATGATAAGAAAAAGAAGGCTTTCGGCCAGCAGCAGGAGGACACTGCCCCGAATGGGCATGCCAAAGACAAACTGTGACAATAACAAAATAATGGCCAGGTTGACGAACGACAAAACCACGTATGGCACCACCTTGCCAAGGATAATGATGTTCGGCTTTACCGGTGAAACCAACAAAGCCTCCATGGTGCCCAGCTCTTTTTCCCTTACAATGGTGATGGAGGTCATCATGGCAGAGACCAGCATAAGGATGACCGTGATAATGCCGGGGACAAACATGAACACACTTTTTAGCTCTTTGTTGTAAAGCATGGTACTTTGGATGTTTACCTTCAACGGGATTCCTCCTTCTCCGGCAAGTTTGTGCAAAACATACGTGTTGATAATGCCTTCGGTGTAAGAATTTAAAATATTGGCCGTATTGGGATCGGACGCATCCAAAATCAATTGTACATGGGCTATGCCTTCGGTTTTTATTTTCTGTGCAAAGTCTTTTTGAAAAACCACCACTTCTTTGATTTCTCCTTTTTGAAAAGCCGGTTTGATTTCCTTGTCCGTTTTCAGGTAACGGTCCAGAATAAAATAGTGCGAAGAAAGCAGCTTACGGGTTATCTCTCTTGTTACCACATCTTTCGAGTTGTCCAGAATAGCAATATGCGCATTGTTGATGTCGTTGGTAATGGCAAAGCCAAAAAGTATAATCTGGGCCAGCGGCATCCCAAACAGGATAATCATGGTGCGATAATCGCGGAAAATATAAAGAAACTCTTTTTTAATAAAGGCCCACATGGCTGTTTGTTGTATTTTAATTACTGTTTTTTTTGTCTTTAGGTTATTCAAAAAGCAGGTTTCACGCAAAGTGCGCAAAAAGTTAACGCAGAAAACGCAAAATTTAAATAGCAAAATGTTTTGCGGTCTTTGCGGAGACTTTGCGCTTTTAGCGTGAACTTTCTTTAACTATCTATTTGAACTCCTTCATTTCAATTTACTGAATATTTGTCATTTCTGTATTCATCTTATCTTTTGTTTTACTCTACATTTCTGGCAATTCTCAGAAATACGTCGTTCATGTTGTCCACTTTATAATCTTCTTTTAAATCATGGGGTGTCCCCAGTGCTTTAATTTCGCCTTCCGACATAATAGAAACACGCTCGCAATATTCCGCCTCATCCATGTAATGGGTAGTAACAAATACGGTCGTCCCATTGTCAGAAGCCTCATAAATCATTTCCCAGAATTGTCGTCGTGTAATCGGATCGACACCTCCGGTTGGTTCATCGAGAAAAATAATGTCCGGACGGTGTATGTCGGCCACCGAGAATGCCAGTTTCTGTTTCCATCCCAACGGAATCTTACTCAACAGCATGTTTTCAAAACTGGCCATTTTTAATTTATCAAGGAAAAAAGCGGTCCGTTCCCTGATTTCCTTGTTACTTAATCCGTAGACACCTCCGTAAAAACGAAAATTTTCTTTTACCGTTAAATCGTTGTACAACGAGAAACTCTGGCTCATGTAACCGATACGTTTTTTTACTGCTTCGGGGTTTTTGTTGACATCGATTCCGGCTACCCGGACACTGCCTGAGGTGGGTTTCGACAGGCCGCAAAGGATTCTGATGGCAGTGGTTTTTCCGGCACCATTGGCACCGAGAAAGCCAAAAATCTCACCACGGTTAACATCAAAAGTAAGATGCTTGTTGGCTTCAAATTTGCCAAACCTTTTCACCAGATCGTGTACTTCAATTATTTTTTCGCGCTTGTTCATGCATCTGTTGTGTTATTCATCAATGCCAGAAAACAGTCTTCGATAACCGGTGTTACAGGCTCTATGGATATGTCTTTATAACCTTTTCCCGTCATATATTCTGTCAGGTCGCTTTTTGTTTTTTCAGGGCTATAGTGGCTTACCAGATGCAATGTATCCCCAAAACGATAAACCTGTATTCCTTCTTCAAAAGCAGACAAATCCTTTAAAAGGGGATACATATTTTGCGTTTTCACGGAAAGCAGATTCCCTTTAAAATCATCCACAATTTGCTGCGGTGTATCCAGCGAAAGTATTTTGCCTGATTGCATAAGGGCTACCCTGTCGCACAAGGCCGCTTCGTCCATGTATGGCGTGGAGACCAGAATTGTCATTTGTTTCTTTTGCATTTTCTTGAGCAGTTCCCAAAACTCTTTTCGTGAAACAGCATCTACGCCGGTAGTAGGCTCGTCAAGAATCAATAAACGGGGTTTATGTATCAATGCACACGACAAGGCCAGTTTTTGCTTCATCCCACCGGATAAAGCTCCTGCCCTGCGATGTTTAAAAGGAGCTATTTGTTCGTAAACATCCTCTATGAGATCGTAATTTTGTTTTATGGAAGTACCGAAAAGCCGGGCATAAAACTGCAAATTTTCTTCAACGGTCAAATCCATGTACAAAGAAAAACGTCCGGGCATGTAGCCGGTTATCTTCCTGATTTTTTTATAATCCTTTACCACATCCCATTGGTCGATGGTTACCGTACCACTATCGGCCAAAAGCAAACTGGTAAGAATCCTGAAAAGGGTTGTCTTGCCGGCACCATCGGGGCCAATGAAACCAAAAAGTTCGTTTGGCTTTACCTGAAGGCTTGTACCTTTCAGTGCCTCAACCTTTTCGTAGGTTTTTACCAGATTTTTTATGTTTATGGTTACGGACATACGCTCCCTGTTTTCTCTGTTTTTAAGTCCGGAGAATAAAAATAGTTATGAATAAATAATTATCAGATGTGTTTGCGGCCCATCTGAAAAGCCAGCGAAAGGTTACTTGGTAACACGGGTCCAGTAAACCGTTCTTCCCAACAGGCTCACCCCGATATAGCCACGGATTTTCAACCTGTTTTTATTGTTTTCTTCCGGGAATTTCATGTAACAGCTGTATGTCTTCCCTTTTTTGGGATCATAAATGGTACCATCTTCCCATTCGTCATCGCCATCAAAAACAAAATTTTCCAACAACTTCATTCCCATAACCGGACGGCTTTGCAAGGCGGGATCTTCGTTTTTGTCATCCAGTTTTGGCTTTCCGGTAACGCTGTCGATGGGTGTTTGCAACCAGATGATTTTACCAAAATACTTATCCCCGACTTTGTAAATCTGCACATGAGAGTCTTTGTCCTGGGTAAGCCATACGCCAACAATATCATTGGCTTTTACATCCTGTGCCTGAACATTTGTAAAGGGGGTCATTAATAAACCCAACAGCACAATTGCAATATTTGAAATTTTCATTTTTAATAGTTTTTAATGAATAAATATTTTTTGAACCATCCTAATTCATTGCATAAAAGTAGTTATTTTTTGAAATAAAACGGCACATCCCTTATTTACTTTGTTGTGAGATAATTCTAAACTCTCCGGGCATGCCTATTTTGATGGCCCCGCCGGCATTGGGAACTTTCACCTTAACGGCATAAACAAGGTCAACACGTTCTTGTTTTGTTTGGATAGTCTTGGGCGTAAATTCCGCTTGTGCCGAAATCCACAAAATGGTTCCGTTTACTTCGCTATCGGCTTTTTTGTTCTTGTCATAATAGACTTTAACTTTCTGTCCTATTTTGATATGGCTCAGCTGGCTTCCGCTAATATAAGCTTTCAGCTCCAGTGTTTTCAGGTTTGCAATTTTATAAAGTGGTTTTCCCGGCGCGGCCAACTCTCCTTTTTCGGCATATTTTACAAGAACCGTTCCGTCCACCGGGTTGGTAACCAGGCTCTGCCTGATGCTTTCATCTACCTGGGCAATTTGGGCTTTGATACTTTGCAATTCAGTATAAATATTTTTCTTGCGGGTTTGTGTGGCACTAATTTGTTTCTTGTTCAGCTCAACCATACCGTTGATGTCATCCAGCTGTTTTTGTGTGGCAGCTTTGCTGCGATAAAGATTTTGAATCCGCCGCTGGTTTATTTCACTGATTTTCAACTGTTGTTGCTGAACAGCAATGGTGGCGTTGATGTTATCCCTGTTTGAAGCCACCGTCTTCATTTTATTTCTGAGTACAATCTTTTTTAAATGAAGCTGTGTGGTATCTACCAACCCGACAACCTGCCCTGCTTTCAGCGTTGAACCTTCCTCCACATTAAACTGCAACAGTTCGCCCATGGTCTGGGACGATACAATAACTTCTGCGTGTGCATCAAAATTGCCATAACCATCCGAGAGGGTTCCCTGATTTGAACAGGAGGACAAAAAAGCAGCGAAAATAACTGCCAATACAAATAGACTGATTCTTTTTATCATCTTCATTTCTTTCATTTTTTTATAAATTTCCTATGGCGGTTAAATATTGATACTTTGCAAAAAGCAGCTGCAGTTTATGTGCCTGCATGGTCAATTGTATGTGAACTTCTTTGTTAAGCTCAATCAGATAAGCCGTGGCCGTAATGGTTCCGTTTTTCAGTTTATTGTTTGCAGCATCGACCACATTTTTCTGCAGTTGCAAAATAGCCTTGTCTGTTTTGATTAACTTTTCATACTTGTGTATGCCGGCCTGTAATTTACCAAGTTCGGCACGCAACGATTGGTTAAAAGTCTCTTGCTCGGTATTGATAATGTCAGACTGGATTTTCAGGATTTGTTTTTCATGCTTTACGTGGTTCCAGTCAAAAATATTCCAATGCAGCCCCACACCTACTTTATAGTATGTATCAAAATCGTTGTTGAGCATGTCGTATCCCGGACGGCCATAACCAGCCTGGCCAAAAAGTTTGAAAACCGGCATACGTTTTACCGAAGTCATGCTTTCAAGGGCCGTTAGTTTCGACTTTTGAAGGTCGAGCATTTTATATTCGGGCCTGTTGTTGACAAAAGTATAGGAAGTGATGGCCGTCTGTGGTGTCAACAACTCTTTGGCCGAATGAATCTTCAGGTGTGTAAGCTGGTTCAGGGAAGCAATAAGTCCTTGCTGGTTACCGTATTTTTCAATAATTTGCTGCTGGGCCAGTTTTTTGTTCACCTTCAGGGCATCCAGATCAGAGGGAAGCAACATGCCGTTTATCACAGCAGACCGTGCATCTTTAATACGTGAATCCAGGTCGGTTACCAACAAATGCATGGCATCCAGGTTGGCCTGTAAAAACAGTATGTTGAAATAAAGAATGCTCACCTGCTTTTTTAATTCAAATGTTTTAATCCTTACCTGCTGATCGGATATTTTATAATCGGCAGTTTGTAATGCTTTTCGGTTTTTGGTCATTCCGCCATCCCAGATAAGCTGGTCCAAATCGAAATTGATTTTATACCAGTCTTTGCTGATAACCGGCATATCAAAACCGGGAATGGGAGGTGCAGGAACTTTGGTTACATCCGACTGGTAAGAAACCAGACCGTTGAGGTTCATCTGCGGCAAATAACTTTTTTTAATGTTGTTTTCTTCCAGCGTATGTTTGTTTTGGTTTAGCTTAAACTGCTGCTGCGCCGGAAAGTTTTTTACGGCCTCCTGCAAACATTGCTGCAGGGAAATTTTTTGCTGCTTCTGTTGTGCCAAAAGGGCAACGGGAAACAACAATAAAAATCCGATATAAAAAATAGTTTTGTTCATTTTCAATGATTTTTTATGGCTGCAAGGCTATTTTAAAGAATGAGATGATGTGTTGTTTTCGTTCGAAGAGTAAATTGCCGATACCGGCAGGGTGGCTGTCAAAAAACACTTTTTCCAACAACAGGCGTCCGATAAACGGAAAAACACACATTCCCAGCATGTCGATGAGGAGATGTTCGGGTGTTATGGCACATATTTTTTTCTGAGCGATATTTTTCTCCACCATATGCTTAAATCCCGGAACATTCAACCTTATTTTTTCGCTAAACCGACCTATTCTTTCCGGGTGGCTGTTGATTTCGTTAAAAATAAAATTTGGAATAAAAGGATTCCTTTGCAGAATGCTGAGGTAATTGTCGACAAAAGTTTCTATAAAAGCAACAACTTCCCCCTCTTCGTGGATACTTTCGTTAATTACATCAAAAGTTCCGGCCAAAGCATTTTCAAATATGTGATCAAATAATCTTTCTTTGCTCCGGAAATAGTAATGCAGCAGTGCTTTGTTGATGCCGGCTTCGTCAGCAATCTCCTGCATACGGGCACCATCCAGTCCTTTTCTGATAAAGACTTTCCGTGCCGCTTCCAGTATTTGCCGTTCTGTGTCCGGCTTGTTTTTTTGTTTATCCATGTAATTTACATCCTCCTTTTAATCATCACGAAAGTATAAAATCTTTTTACGCTAAATTTATTTTCTGCATGCCTGTTACAAGCAAGAGAAAAGACTATTGCCGGTTTGAATACATCAGGAAGCCTAATAGGTTAAAAACGCAACTTTTCCGTCATGATGCCAAAGCGAAGAACATCCAGTTGATGATGGAAATAGATGTTGTAATAATCAAGCCCATGGTAATACTGGATGAAAAGCCCCACATCTTCCAGAAATTTGGGATGATAGTAAAAGGTAAATTTCAGGTTGACACGGTTCAGGGAATACCAATCCCAATTATTCAGTTCGCCAAACATCCAGGTTAGTTCGCCTTTCAGCGAAATGCGGGCTTTTTTTTCTTTGTCTGAAACACCCCTGGCCGGAAGCTTGAATACAGAAAACGCATTGTGCCAACGTACCGTGCTGTATATTCCTTTCATTTC
>WGCY01000044.1 GCA_015493525.1 Bacteroidales bacterium | reverse complement strand
TTTCCTTTCATGCAAGCTTTTTTTGAAAATATTTTTTCTTTTTTCTTCACATGACCACCGGCTAATCCCCCGGTGTTTCCCTGTCCCCACTTCTCCTTAGCAGTACCCGCTTTTTCTATGAACGTTTCCGTAAAAACGAGCGGCAAAAGTAATCATATTTTTCCCTTGGGCAAGGAAAAATGCAAACTTTTTTCAAAGTATTTCTTAGTTCGTTGATAATAGGCCTTATAGGATGAATATTTTTTCAAAAAAGAACTTTGTTATCCGCCTCGAAAAGTGATTTTTCCGGATATATTGTCGCAATATCCAGGCGGCATCAAAAAAAAAAAATCCCCGAATAACTTCGGGGATTTAAGCCATCATAAATGATGGTTATTATTTCTTCTTGCTTTCTGCTATCGGTTTGACCGGATAGTTCTCCATAATTTTAGAAACGGCATTTCTAATCCGATCTTCACGCCCTTCCGGTTTTTCCTTCAAAGCACCGGTAGCAATTCCTTCCCAAATGAGTTTTTTTGCTTTGGCATCAAACACATTTACAATCAGTGTACCCTCTTTATATTCGTGTTGGGTATAAGTGGTCGTAGAATAGGTAAAACCCGGTCCCCAGCCCCAATGCGGGCCATAGCCATAGTATCCGCCATAATAACCGCCATAAGCTCCGCCATAGGCACCGACGCCGGTTGTATTGGCAGTAGTTTCCGTTTTTTCTTTGGTAACAAAGAACAGCGAAATAACAAGATCTCCATTCTCCTTCGTATAGGTTAATCCCCGTTTTTTTAACTCCTTGACAAATGCATCTTCAACCCGTTCCCTGTCCAGAGAATTAATATTTTGTTCCGAACCCTTTGCCCATCCATAAAACTGGTAGGTTTTGAACTGATTGAAATCAACCTTCTTATCGTAATCATAGGTAACTTTCAACGTAGAACATCCTGATAAAAAGGCAGCAAAAAACAGTGCGCCAAATAAAAGAGCTGTTAATTTCTTCATTTTTCTTATTTTTAGTTAATAATTTGCACAAAGATAAAGAATAATCTGGGAAACTAAAAGCCGGTTATCACAATCCTTTATAACCTAGGTTTATAGAGACGGCAGGGTCATGGCCCGGAAGGCATAAAAAAAGGGTGTCAGCAATGCCAACACCCGTTTTTTCAATAAGGAACATTATCTTACTTCTTCGTATCTTCCTTTTCATCCTCATTTTTTTTCTCTTTGGCTTCGGCTTTTTTCTTGACAGGTTTGGCTTCGGCTTTCTTAGCAGAAACCGGTTTTTCTTCTTTGGCTTCAGCTTTTTTAGGGGCATCCTTGGATACTTCTGCCTTGGGGGTATCTTTCACCTCTTGTGCCTCAGGAGCCTTTTTTGCTTCTTCCTTCACCTTCACCTCATCCACTGCCTTTTCACCGGTTACAGCTTTAGTATCACCCTCAGCAGCAACTTCTGTTTCTTTGGCAGCAGGAGCCTCAATTTTGGCCGTTGTAGCAGTAGATTTTTTCTTACCACCACGACGACGTCTTGTCGTTTTTGCTTTGGCACCGGCTTTCTCGGCAAGCATGGTCTCGTTAAAATCAACAAGTTCCATCATGGCCATGTCGGCATTATCGCCAAGGCGGTTTCCCAACTTAAGGATTCGTGTATAGCCTCCGGGACGGTCGCCTACTTTCTTGGCAATCTCACGAAACAATTCAGTTACTGCTTCTTTACTTTGCAGGTAGCTGAAGGCAACACGACGCGAATGGGTAGTATCGTCTTTTGATCTGGTAATAAGTGGTTCCACATAGCTGCGAAGTGCTTTAGCTTTAGCAACAGTGGTAGTAATTCTCTTATGCAATATCAGGGAAGTGGCCATATTGGAAAGCATGGCTTTCCGGTGTGCACTGGTTCTTCCCAGATGATTAAAACTCTTTCTGTGTCTCATCGTTCTTAATCCTTATCTAATTTAAATTTTGCAATGTTCATCCCAAACTCAAGATTCTTTGAATCAACAAGTTGTTCAAGTTCAGTCAAAGATTTCTTTCCAAAGTTCCTGAATTTCAGCAAGTCACTTTTATTGTAAGAAACCAAATCTCCGAGGGTATCCACATCCGCAGCCTTGAGGCAGTTGAGGGCCCTGACAGAAAGATCCATATCCACAAGTTTGGTTTTAAGCAACTGCCGGATATGCAATGTCCCTTCGTCAAATTCTTCGGAAACTGTTTTCGTCTCAGAATCAATGGAAATTTTTTCGTCGGAAAAAAGCATAAAGTGCTGAATCAAAATTTTTGCCGATTCTTTCAAAGCATCTTTGGGATGAATAGAACCATCGGTAATAATTTCGAGAACCAGTTTCTCATAGTCTGTTTTTTGCTCAACGCGGTAATTTTCAATACTGTATTTCACGTTTTTAATGGGCGTGTGTATTGAGTCAATCGCAATAGTACCAAGCGTAGCTTCGGGATCTTTGTTTTCCTCGGCAGGGACATATCCCCTCCCCTTACCGATGGTAATTTCCATACTCAGTTTTACAGAGGGATCCAGGTTACAGATAACTTCTTCGGTATTGAGCACCTGAAAAACAGACAGGAACTTATTAATATCTCCGGCTTTAAAGACTTTCTGATCACCAATAACGATATTTACCTTCTCGGTATTTTCATCAGGAATCTGCTGTTTGAAGCGCACTTTTTTCAGATTTAAAATAATCTGGGTAACATCCTCGATAACTCCGTCGATGGAAGAGAATTCGTGCACAACGCCGGCAATTTTAATATTGGTAATGGCAAAACCTTCGAGCGAGGAAAGCAGTATTCTCCGCAGGGCATTGCCGATAGTAATTCCGAAACCGGGTTCCAGCGGGCGAAATTCAAATACGCCTCTGAAGCCATCAGTTTCATTCATTATAACCTTGTCAGGCTTTTGAAATGCTAATATCGCCATAGTATCAGTTTAACTTTTATAAATACTGAAGTAAAATATTATTTTGAGTACAACTCAACAATGAGGTTTTCCTTGATGTTTTCGGGAATCTCATCGCGTTCGGGATAATTCAGGAATTTACCTTCCATTTTTGCATCGTCCCATTCAAGCCACGAAAATGATTTGTGGTTAGAAGCCAGCGATTCGGTAATCACTTCCAGGTTTTTAGATTTCTCACGAACACTCACAACTTCCCCTGCTTTCAGGGAGTAGGAAGGAATGTTGACCACTTTACCGTTTACAGTAATGTGGCGGTGTGATACAAGCTGACGGGCAGCGGCACGTGTGGGGGCAATTCCCAGTCTGAAAACCGTATTGTCCAACCGGGCTTCAGAAAGTTTCAGCAGGTTTTCGCCTGTAATGCCTTTTTTCCGGGAAGCTTTTTGGAAAAGGTTACTAAATTGTTTTTCAAGGATACCGTAGGTATACTTGGCTTTTTGCTTTTCCTGTAACTGCATTCCGTATTCGGATTGTTTTTTCCTTCTTCTCGTCTGGCCATGCTGTCCCGGTGCATAATTCTTTTTTTCGAGATATTTATCTGCACCGAAGATGGGGTCATTGAATTTACGTGCAATTTTTGATTTTGGGCCAATATATCTTGCCATAATCTATTAATTTGTCTGTTTCGAAACTAATTAGTTAAACTCTTCTTCTTTTAGGCGGACGACAGCCATTGTGTGGCATGGGTGTAACATCAACAATTTCGGTAACCATTATTCCTGAAGAGTTGATGGTACGGATAGCTGATTCGCGGCCTGCACCAGGTCCTTTAACATAAACTTTAACTTTACGCAATCCTAATCCGTAAGCTACTTTTGCACAATCCTCGGCAGACATCTGGGCAGCATAAGGCGTATTTTTTTTGGAACCCCTGAAACCCATTTTTCCGGATGATGACCATGAGATAACCTGGCCGGCATCGTTTGTCAACGAGATAATGATGTTATTGAAAGTAGCCTGGATATAAGCCCTGCCAACAGGATCAACTTTGACTACCCTTTTCTTTGTACTTCTGGTCTTTTTTGCCATTTTCGTTCTATTTCGTAAAATGTATAATCCTAATTATTATTTAACGGCTTTTTTCTTATTGGCAACGGTTTTCTTACGGCCTTTACGTGTGCGTGCGTTATTTTTAGTCTTCTGTCCACGCAAAGGAAGCCCGATACGATGGCGTATGCCCCGATAAGTTCCGATATCCATCAGCCGTTTGATGTTCATTTGGGTCTCAGAACGCAGTTCGCCTTCCACCTTAAAATTATCACCAATGATGGTACGGACCCTGTTTTGTTCATCATCATCCCAGTCCTGAACTTTCTTGTTCCAGTCGATACCGGCTTCTGTTAAAATTTTTTGAGCAGTGCTCCTTCCAATTCCATAAATGTAGGTCAAACCTATTTCACCTCTTTTATTTTGGGGAATATCAACTCCAGCAATTCTTGCCATAATTCTTGTTATTAATTGTTATAAAAAGGATTAACCCTGTCTTTGTTTATACTTCGGATTCTTCTTATTAATAATGTACAGTTTCCCTTTACGACGGACTAATTTGTCTTCGGGGCTTCTTTTTTTAATTGATGCGCGTATTTTCATAATGCAATTATTTATATCTGAATGTTATTCTTCCTTTTGTTAAGTCGTAGGGAGACATTTCAAGTTTTACCCTGTCGCCCGGCAATATTTTAATATAATGCATCCGCATTTTGCCGGAAATATGTGCGATAATTTTGTGCCCGCTTTCCAACTCTACGCGAAACATAGCGTTGCCCAGGCTTTCAATTACCGTGCCATCTTGTTCTATCGACTGTTGTTTTGCCATAAATGACTAATTTTTATTTAAAACTTTTTCAATCTCTTCAAAACTTGATAAAATATCCGCTTTACCGTGCCTGATGGCCACATCATGCTCAAAGTGGGCAGAAGGTTTTCCATCAGCCGTGCGGATAGTCCAGCCATCAGCTTCCTGAAAAACATTTTTTACACCCAGGTTGATCATTGGCTCAATGGCAATACACATGCCCTCTTTAAGTTTCGGGCCGGTTCCACGTCTGCCATAGTTGGGCACTTCAGGTTCTTCGTGTAAATTTTTCCCAACGCCATGGCCTACCAAATCTCTCACCACCGAATAGCCAAAGCCTTCCACATAAGATTGAACGGCATGGCCGATATCGCCCACTCTTTTCCCTGCAACTGCCTGTTCAATCCCAAGATATAGGGATTGTTTGGTACGTTCAAGGAGCAGCAGCACTTCTTCCTCCACATCGCCTACAGGAAATGTAAAAGCAGAATCGCCATAAAAGCCGCCCCATATTGTCCCACAATCCACAGAAACAATATCGCCCTCTTTCAGCTCGGTTTCATCGGGAATGCCATGTACCACTGCATCGTTCACAGAGATACAAAGTGTGGCAGGAAATCCGCCATATCCCTTAAAACCGGGTACGGCACCATTATCCCTGATAAACTCTTCCGCAATCCTGTCGAGGGTTATGGTCTTCACTCCCGGCCGGATAATTTTTGCTACTTCGGCAAGTGTTTTTCCAACAAGTAAAGAACTGTGTCTTTGAATTTCTATTTCTTCGTCTGTCTTAATCTGAATCATCCGAAAAAAGTTACATACCACCAAATGCAGATGGCCTTCCTTTAATCCTGCCGGATTTGGTCAGTCCATCGTAATGACGCATTAACAAATAACTCTCAATTTGCTGTAAGGTATCTAAAACAACGCCCACAAGAATCAAAAGAGAGGTACCTCCATAAAAGGCAGCAAATCCGCTATTAACACCAATCAACCGTGCAAACAGTGGCAAAATGGCAATCAAGCCCAGGAAAATAGATCCCGGGAGTGTAATCCTTGACAAAATGTTATCAAGATAGTCAGCCGTTTTACGTCCGGGTTTAACACCGGGAATAAAGCCACCGTTTTTCTTGAGGTCCTCCGCCATTTGGTTAGGATTAATGGTAATTGCCGTATAAAAATAGGTAAATAGGATAATCATCACAAAAAATGTAATGTTATACCACATACCGTTAAAGTCAGTGAAAGCAGCAGCAAAGCCACTCAGTGTATCGCTTTTGGCAAAGCCCACCAAAGTAAGGGGCAGGAACATGATAGCCTGGGCAAAAATGATGGGCATTACGCCGGCAGCATTCACTTTCAGGGGCAGGTACTGACGCACACCGCCATATTGTTTATTTCCAACAATTCGTTTTGCATATTGAACCGGTACTTTTCGTGTCCCCTGCACCAGCAGTATGGTAAACAGGATAACAAGTACCAACATGAGCAGCTCCAACAGGAAATAGACCATTCCGCCGTTTGTCTCAACGATACGGGATACAAATTCCTGAAACAGGGCACCGGGCAGGCGGGCAATAATCCCAATCATAATGATGAGGGAGATACCATTACCGACCCCTTTATCCGTAATTTTTTCACCGAGCCACATCACAAACAGGGTTCCCGAAATAAGAATAATGGTAGAGGAAACCCAGAAGTAAACAGGAGGCCTTGTAACCGCCATACTAAAAGGGGTAATGGCATTGGCCGGTACCTGAGAGACCAGGTTGGCGATATATGCAGGAGCCTGAAAAGCAACAATAGCCACTGTCAGGTAACGTGTAATCTGGTTGATTTTCCTTGTCCCGCTTTCCCCTTCACGCTGCAAACGCTGGAAGTAAGGAATTGCCATACCAAGAAGCTGGATGACAATAGAAGCAGAGATGTAAGGCATAATCCCCAATGCAAAAATAGAAGCATGGGAAAATGCGCCACCGGAAAACATATTCAGCAGGCCCATGAGTCCTTTACTACCCTGATTTTGAAGATTTGTAAGCATATTCGGATCGACCCCGGGAAGTACAACGTACGAACCGAGGCGGTAGATCAGGATAATACCCAATGTATAAAGGATACGTTTACGCAGCTCCTCAATCTTATAAATATTTCTTATGGTCTCGATAAATTTTTTCATCCGATATTAAATTAGATTGGCCTGACCTCCCTGGGCTTCGATGGCAGCTTTTGCTGTTTTGGTAAAAGCATGCGCCGAAACTTCAAGTTTGGCTTTCAGTTCGCCGCGACCCAAAATTTTAATTAAATCGTTTTTTGACACCAGGCCATTTTCAATTAAAACAGACTGGTCAACAACAGTAATATTTTTAGCATCAACAAGTTGCTGAAGTGTGTCAAGGTTAATGCCCTGGTACTCTTTACGGTTTATATTTTTAAAGCCAAATTTCGGAACACGTCTGAACAAAGGCATCTGGCCCCCTTCAAAACCACTTTTTCTTTTATAACCGGATCTTGACTGGGCACCTTTATGGCCACGGGTAGAAGTACCACCACGGCCGGATCCCTGGCCCCTGCCAATTCTTTTTTTGTTCTTTACGGAACCTTTAGCCGGTTTAAGATTACTTAAATCCATCTTTTTCCTTTATTTTAAATTTCTTCAACTTTCAATAAATGTTTTACCTTTTCAATCATTCCCAAAACCTGCGGGGAGGATTCTATCTCTCTGGGACGATTTACTTTCGTTATCCCGAGGGCAACGAGTGTTTTTTTCTGTCGGGAAGGCCTGTTAATAGCACTTCTAACCTGTGTGATTCTCAACTTTGTCATCTCTCTTTGCTCCTATCCGTTAAAAACAGTATCTAATTCAACGCCACGTGCCTGTGCCACGGTCAAAGGATCGCGCAACTGCGACAAGGCATCAATTGTAGCTTTTACCACCGAATGTGGGTTGGAAGAACCTTTTGATTTGGCCAACACATTTTTGACACCCACACTCTCAAGAACGGCACGCATAGCACCACCGGCGATAACACCGGTACCGGGAGATGCCGGTTGAATGTAAACACGGGCACCGCTGTACTTACCGGTTTGTTCGTGCGGAATGGTGCCTTTCAAGACAGGTACTTTTACCAAATGCTTTTTGGCATCATCGATACCTTTGGCAATGGCAGCCGTAACCTCTTTTGCCTTACCAAGGCCGTAGCCGACAACACCATTTTCGTTTCCAACGACAACAATGGCAGAGAAGCTGAAAGTTCTTCCCCCTTTGGTAACTTTAGTAACTCTTTGGATACTCACCAGCCGGTCTTTAAATTCGATATCGCTGGATTTAATCTTTTTTACGTTTGCGTTTGACATAATTTCTTAAAATTTAAGTCCTCCTTCTCTGGCAGCGTCAGCAAGTGATTTTACCCTACCATGATACAAATATCCGTTTCTGTCGAATACAACAGTAGTAATGCCGGCAGCTTTGGCACGTTCGGCCATAAGTTTCCCAACCTGCTTAGCCTGATCGATTTTGTTCATTTTTTCTTCTCCCAAGCTTTTATCGGAAGAAGAAGCTGAAGCCAGGGTTTGCTGTGCCAGGTCATCAATCAACTGAACATAAATCTGTTTGTTGCTTCTGAAAACGGTCATACGAGGACGATCGGCAGTACCTTTGACAACCTTTCTGACCCGCATTTTAATTCGGTTTCTGCGAAATACTTTTTTATTTTTAATACCCATCTCTTTAATGGTTTTTTCAGTTTATGAATGCGAATGCAATTATTTTTTCTCGGCTGATTTACCGGCTTTCCGTCTGAGTTCTTCACCCTGGAATTTAACACCTTTCCCTTTGTAAGGTTCGGGTTTGCGCAGGGAACGAATCTTGGCTGCAACCTGTCCCAACAGCTGTTTGTCCACAGAAGAAAGTTTAATCAACGGGTTCTTACCTCTTTCGGTAACTGTTTCAACTTTCACTTCATCGGGAATCTGAAGGTAAATATGGTGTGAATACCCCAATGAAAGTTCCAATAACTGGCCTTTGGCTTCGGCTTTATACCCCACGCCTACCAGTTCCTGAACGGTTGTAAACCCCTGGCTCACACCGGCAACCATGTTGTTTAACAAAGAACGGTAAAGGCCATGTTTAGATTTATGATCTTTACTTTCGCTGGCTCTTGAAAGCTGAACATTTCCATCAACCACTTTAACGCTAATAGCAGGATCAACTGCCTGTGTCAGTTCGCCCAGTTTCCCTTTAACGGTAACAACATTATTGTCGCTGACTTTTAATTCAACACCCTGCGGAAGAGCTATCGGTAATTTTCCTATTCTTGACATTGTTCTATCTCCTGTATTAACTAACGTAACAAATTACTTCGCCACCGACATTCAGTTTACGGGCTTCTTTGTCAGTAATCACGCCTGCCGAAGTGGACATAACGGCGATTCCCAATCCATTCATAACGCGGGGCAAATCTTTGGCCCCGACATATTTCCTCAAACCGGGGGTAGAAGCACGCTGAATAGTGTTAATGGCTGATGCTTTTGAAACGGGATGGTATTTCAAGGCAATTTTAATGGTCTCGAATTTCCCGGAATCATCAAATTTATAGTTTAAAATATAACCTTTTTCGTAAAGGATTTTTGTAATATTTTTCTTCAGGTTAGAAGCAGGTATCTCCACCATACGGTGGTTTGCTGCTACGGCGTTCCTGATTCTTGTCAAATAGTCTGCTATCGGATCGGTATTCATCTTTCAATATTTTTTTAACTACCAACTGGCTTTTTTAATTCCGGGGATAAGGCCATTAAGGGCCATTTCCCTGAATTCAATACGTGAAATTCCAAACTGTCTCATATAACCTTTGGGCCTTCCCGAAAGGTGGCAACGATTGTGTAAACGGACAGGAGAGGCATTTTTTGGCAGTTTCTGTAAACCTACAAAATCTCCTTCAGCTTTTAAAGCAGCCCTTTTATCGGCATACTTTGCAACCATTTTTTGTCTTTTACGCTCACGCGCTTTCATCGACTCTTTTGCCATGTTTGTTTATTTTTTTTGATTTTTAAAAGGTAATCCAAACTCTTTCAACAAAGCAAAAGCTTCTTCATCAGTATTGGAACTTGTAACGAAAGTTATGTCCATACCATTGATTCGCATCACCTTGTCAATATCAATCTCAGGAAAAATAATTTGTTCGGGAACACCAAACGTATAGTTTCCATGACCGTCAAAGCCCTTGTCGTTTATTCCCTTAAAGTCGCGCACACGGGGCAAAGCAACAGAAACAAGCTTATCGAGGAATTCGTACATTTTGTCGCCGCGGAGGGTAACCCGTACACCAATAGCGTTTCCTTTTCTCAATTTGAAGTTGGAAACATCGCGTTTTGAGATGGTGGGAACCGCTTTTTGTCCTGTGATGGAAGTCATTTCAGCTATTCCGGCATCAATAAGCTTTTTATCAGCAAGGGCAGCACCAATTCCCTGATTAATAGCGATTTTATTCAACTTGGGAACCTGCATTTTTGATTTGTAACCAAATTTTTTGGTCAATGCGGGAACAATTTCCTCGAAATATTGTTTTCTTAATCTAGGTTGATATTCCATTATTTTATCACCTCCCCTGATTTTTTAGAGTAACGAACTGATTTTCCTGTTTTTTCATCCATCTTACGGCCAACACGGGTAGGCGTTCCGGATTCATCTATCACTTTCAGGTTGGAAAGGTGGATAGCTGCCTCTTTTTTAATAATACCGCCGTTAGGGTAATCCGCATTGGGTTTGGTGTGTTTTGAAATCATGTTCACACCTTCGACGATGGCCCTGTTTTTTTCGGCAATAACGGCAAGAACCTTACCTGAGCGTCCTTTGTCGTTTCCGGCAATGACCATCACATTATCACCTTTTTTAATATGCAACTTTGCCATATCTAGTTTCTTTCTATGTTAAAGCACCTCTGGTGCAAGTGATACAATTTTCATGTATTGTTTCTCACGTAATTCTCTGGCCACAGGGCCGAAGATACGGGTTCCCATCATCTCGCCGGTAGTATTCAGCAAAACACAGGCATTATCATCGAACCGGATATAAGATCCATCATTTCTTCTGATTTCTTTTTTGGTCCGGACAACTACAGCTTTTGCTACAGCACCTTTTTTCACATTACCGGACGGGATAGCGTGTTTTACAGTAACAACGATCTGATCGCCCACAGAGGCATATCTTTTCTTTGTACCGCCAAGCACCCTGATGACCAGTACTTCTTTGGCTCCGCTATTGTCAGCAACCGCAAGTCTTGATTCTTGTTGTACCATGGTTATTTAGCTCTTTCTATAATTTCTACTAATCTCCAATTTTTATTCTTGCTCAGAGGACGTGTTTCCATAATGCGCACGGTATCGCCGATATTGCATTCATTTTTTTCGTCATGGGCAATAAACTTATTGGTCTTCTTAATAAACTTTCCGTAAACGGGATGTTTAAACTGGCGTTCAATTGTAACGACAATCGACTTATCCATTTTATTGCTGACGACGAGACCAATTCTCTCTTTTCTAAGATTTCTCTTTTCCATTGTAGTGCTTACTTATTGTTTGTTTCCTCTAATTCTCTTCTCCTCAGTTCGGTTTTCATGCGGGCAATTGTTTTTTTGCTCTCAACAATAACCTGAGGATTTTCTAAAGGCGAAACAGCATGATTTAATCTCATCCGGGTCAGGTGTTTTTTTTCTTCAGCCAACCTGTCCACGATATCAGCCGTACTCATTTCTTTAACAACTTCCTGTTTCATAGTGTTTATTAATTTTCGACGTAATCACGTCTGACAACAAATTTTGTTTTCACAGGCAATTTCTGGGCGGCGAGGCGCATAGCCTCTTTGGCGATATCCAAAGGAACACCTTCGGCCTCAAACAGAATTCTGCCGGGAGTAACACGTGCAACGAACAATTCGGGGGCACCTTTTCCTTTACCCATACGTACCTCTGCAGGTTTCTTGGTAACGGGTTTGTCCGGAAAAATACGAATCCAAATTTGTCCCTGACGTTTCATATAACGGGTAACAGCCTGACGGGCAGCTTCAATCTGACGACCAGTCAGCCACGCTTCGTCCATGGTTTTGATACCAAAAGAGCCGAAAGCCAGCTGGGCACCGCGATGTGCATTGCCTTTCATGCGGCCTTTCTGCTGTTTCCTATATTTAGTTTTCTTCGGTTGTAACATTTCTTTGTTTCCTTTAAAATATTATCAATGCTATTATCTTCTTCTCCTCTGCCTGCTGCCACCACCACGGACAGGGCCTCTCTGCCGGCCTGCACTTTTCTCAACAATAGAAACGAGGTCGGGCCGTCCGTAAATTTCGCCTTTAAAAATCCATACTTTGATACCAACACGGCCATAAGTGGTATGGGCTTCAACAAGCGAATAGTCGATGTCGGCACGCAGTGTATGCAATGGGATACGTCCCTCTTTGTACATTTCGCTACGGGCCATTTCGGCACCGCCTACACGGCCGGAAATCACTACCTTAATACCACCGGCACCCAAACGCATACTGGAAGCAATCGATGTTTTAATGGCACGACGGAAAGAAACCCTTCCTTCAATCTGCCGGGCAATGTTGCTGGCCACCAGTTTGGCATCCAATTCGGGACGTCTGATTTCTGAGATATTGATTTGGACTTCCTTGTTGGTGAGTTTTTTCAACTCCTCTTTCAACTTGTCCACTTCAGAGCCGCCTTTTCCGATAATAATACCAGGACGTGCAGTAAAAACGGTAACAGTAACCATTTTTAAGGTACGCTGAATCATTATTTTGGAGATTCCGGCTTTTGCAAGACGGGCACTCAGGTACTTGCGAATGGCATTATCTTCAACGAGCTTTTCAGAGAAGTTCTTTCCACCATACCAGTATGAGTCCCATCCTTTGATGATTCCTAACCTGAGTCCTATTGGATTAGTTTTTTGTCCCATTAATCTATATTGTTAGAGATGTTAATTATTCTTTATTCGTTGTTTCGGCAACCACATTTTCAGCTGCTTTCATTTCTTCCACCCTGTTGCCCAAAACAAGTGTAACATGGTTTGAACGTTTACGGATACGATGTGCACGTCCCTGGGGGGCAGGTTGAATACGTTTCAACATACGCCCGCTGTCAACACTAATTTGTTTAATGTAGAGTTGGTTATCTTCAATACGTGAGCCTTCGTTTTTGACTTCCCAGTTGGCAATGGCCGACCGAAGCAATTTAAAAACACGTCCGGCAGCTTCTTTCTGTGTATGTTCCAACACATGCAAAGCCCTTTCTGCATCCATGCCCCTCACCAAATCAGCTACCAAACGCATCTTGCGGGGTGAGGTAGGCACATTACGCAAACGTGCAATATATTGAGTCTTACGCTCTTCTTTACGCTTTTCAGCACTGTTATGTTTTCTAGATCCCATTGTTATTGTGCTTTATTTTCTACCTTTATCTTTTTTACCTGCATGACCACGGAAGATCCGTGTGGGGGCAAATTCTCCCAGTTTATGCCCTACCATATTTTCTGTAATGTAAACAGGGATAAATTTATTCCCGTTATGCACAGCAATAGTCTGGCCAACAAAATCAGGAGAAATCATTGAAGCGCGCGACCATGTTTTGATAATCGTCTTCTTCTTTGCTTCAACGTTAGCCAAAACCTTTTTTTCAAGTTTATAATGAATGTAGGGTCCTTTTTTTAATGAACGGCTCATATTAGTATCAGTTAAATTCAGCTAAGATTATTTTCTTTTTTCAATAATATACCTGCTCGAAGCTTTCTTTTTGGCACGGGTTTTATAACCTTTAGCCGGCAAGCCTTTTCTTGAACGGGGATGTCCACCTGAGGCGCGGCCTTCGCCACCACCCATGGGGTGATCCACAGGGTTCATAACTACGCCACGAACACGCGGGCGACGGCCTAACCAGCGGTTACGGCCTGCTTTGCCCGATTTTTCCAGTTGATGGTCGCCATTAGAAACCATGCCAATGGTAGCCTTACATGTTTGAAGGATCATACGCGTCTCACCGGAAGGCATTTTGATAATGGCAAATTTGCCATCACGCGACATAAGCTGAGCATACGAGCCGGCACTACGGGCCATTTTTGCACCTTGTCCGGGACGTAATTCAATATTATGAATAACGGTCCCGAAAGGAACTTCGCTCAGGTACATGGTGTTTCCCACTTCAGGGGCAACTCCTTTGCCGGAATTAATCTTTTGCCCAACCGTCAAACCCTGGGGGGCAATGATATACCGTTTTTCGCCATCGGCATAATGGATAAGGGCGATACGTGCTGTACGGTTTGGATCATACTCGATGGTCTTAACGGTACCCTGAACACCTTCCTTATCACGTTTGAAGTCGATGATTCTATATCTCTGTTTATGACCTCCGCCCACATTGCGAATAGTCATTCTACCTTCGTTGTTACGTCCACCAGTACTTCTTTTCTTGCCCAGCAAGCTCTTTTCAGGCTTTTTGGCAGTAATGTCATCGAAAGCGCTGATTATTTTAAAGCGCTGACCTGGTGTTGTCGGTTTATATTTCTTTAGAGCCATGTCTTTAGTCTAGATGTTGCTAAAAAAATCAATTGTATCTCCTTCGGCGAGGGTTACAACGGCTTTCTTAAAAGCGTTGCTCCTGCCAAAAATAATTCCTGACTTGGTATTTCTTGACTTACTTTTGCCGGAATAATTCATGGTATTAACAGAAACAACTTCCACGTTGTACAAGTCCTGAATTTCGCTTTTTATCTGCAATTTGTTGGCGCGTTTGTCAACAATAAAGCCAAATTGGTTAAGACTTTCGCCTTTGGCGGTCATCTTCTCTGTTATTACCGGTTTAAATATTACACCCATCTTATTCGGATTTATACTTTTTAAAACAATTCTTCAGTTGCCTTTACCGCACCTTCGGTAAAAATAAGTTTCCCGCCGTTAAGGATATCATAGGTATTCAATGAGGAGGCGCGGAGTACTTTTGCCTTGGGAAGGTTGCGTGAAGCGCGATAAAGTTTTTCATCGACATCGTTGACAACCAGCAAAGTTTTCTGATCATTCAGCTTAAGGTTGGTGAGTATGCCGAGATACTCTTTGGTTTTGGCAATTTCCATTTTGAAATCTTCCACCACCATAATCTCGTTATCCTTTGCTTTATATGTAAGCGCGGATTTTCTGGCAAGCTTTTTAACCTTTTTGTTTACTTTCGTAATATAGTCGCGCGGATGAGGTCCGAAAACACGGCCACCACCACGGAAAATAGGACTTTTGATATCGCCTGAACGTGCCGTACCGGTACCTTTCTGACGTTTAATTTTCCGGGTACTGCCCCTGACATCGCTGCGCTCTCTCGAATCGGAAGTACCCTGACGCTTGTTGGCCATGATATGCTTTACATCGAGGTAAATGGCATGGTCGTTGGGCTCAATTCCGAAAATGGAATCTGCCAACACGACTTTGCGACCGGTATCTTCTCCGTTTATTTTTACAACTGCTAATTCCATCTTTCTACAATTACGTATGAATTATTAGGACCGGGAACGGCACCTTTAACAACTAATAAATTTTTCTCGGGAATAATTTTGATCACTTTCAGGTTAATCATTTTCACGCGGTTGCCACCTGTACGGCCGGCCATGCGCATTCCTTTGAAAACACGTGAAGGATAGGAGGATGCGCCCAATGAACCAGGGGCCCTGAGGCGGTTGTGCTGACCATGGGTAGCATCATTAACGCCCCTGAAGTTATAACGTTTTACAACGCCCTGAAATCCTTTTCCTTTGGAGGTACCTACCACGTCAACAAATTCGCCTTCCGAAAAAACTTCGACTGTTACTATCTCGCCATGGGCCCTCTTATCACGAAAACGTGTAAATTCGGCAACTACCTTTTTAGGAGTAGATTTGGCGGCAGCAAAATGGCCTTTCATGGCCTTCGTGGTATGCTTCTCTTTCTTATCTCCATAAGCCAGCTGAATGGCCGAATACCCGTCCTTTTCGATGGTCCGCACCTGCGAGACCACACACGGGCCGGCCTCGATGACGGTACAGGGAATATTTTTCCCGTTCTCGTCATAGACACTGGTCATACCTATTTTTTTTCCAATTATTCCTGACATTGCTTTATTTCTTTAAGCCTATTATTGTTTATCAAACTTTGATTTCTACTTCAACACCACTGGGCAGCTCAAGTTTCATAAGCGCGTCAATGGTTTTTGAAGAGGAATTATACACATCCATCAACCGTTTGTAAGTGTCAAGCTGGAACTGTTCGCGTGCTTTTTTGTTCACAAAAGTGGAACGGTTCACCGTGTATATTTTTTTGTGTGTGGGTAAAGGGATAGGGCCACTCACCACGGCACCTGTCGATTTTACCGTCTTCACGATCTTCTCAGCTGACTTGTCAACCAGGTTGTGATCGTAAGATTTTAGTTTTATTCTGATTCTTTGGCTCACTTTATATAGATTTAACTAACAATACCTTTTATCTTATTTATAACCTCCTCGGCAATAGAAGCCGGAGTTGCTTTATAACTGTCAAATTCCATGGTGGAAGAAGCACGTCCCGAAGAGAGTGTACGTAACGAAGTAACGTAACCAAACATCTCCGATAACGGAACTTTGGCTTTCACCACCTGGAAACCTGTTTTGGTCGTTATGTCTTCCAAAATAGCCCTGCGCCTGTTCAAATCGCCAGTAACATCGCCCACGTACTCATCAGGGGTAACCACCTCCAACTTCATAATGGGCTCAAGCAACACAGATTTGGCTTTGCGGGCAGCAGATTTAAATCCACGTTTGGCAGCCATCTCAAAAGAGAGCTGGTCGGAATCGACCGGATGGAAACTACCATCAATCAACCGGACACGCATACTTTCAACAGGATAGCCGGCCAAAACACCATTTTGCATGGCTGCTTCAAAACCTTTTTTCACCGAAGGAATAAATTCTCTCGGAATGTTACCGCCTTTTACTTCGTCAACAAATTCAAGGCCCAACTCATCGCCCTGGGCAGGAGAAAGTTCAAACTGGATGTCGGCGAATTTACCCCGGCCACCGGTTTGTTTCTTGTAAACTTCCTTGTGCAAAACAGAAGTAGTAATAGCCTCTTTATAAGCAACCTGTGGATTACCCACCTGACATTCTACCTTAAATTCACGTTTCAAACGATCTATAAGGATGTCCAGGTGCAATTCGCCCATACCGGAAATAATCGTCTGTCCAGAATTTTCATCAGAACGAACTTTGAACGTTGGGTCTTCTTCAGCAAGTTTTGCCAAAGCAGCACCCATTTTCTCCATGTCGCCCTGTGTTTTAGGCTCAATGGCCACACTGATAACAGGATCGGGAAAAGTAATGGATTCCAGTATGATGGGGTGTTTTTCGTCGGTTAACGTATCACCGGTACGAATGGTTTTAAAACCAACGGCAGCACCGATATCACCGGCTTCAATTTTGTCCAGCGGATTCTGCTTGTTGGCATGCATCTGCATGATACGGCTAATCCGTTCCTTTTTCCCGGTATTCACATTCAAAATGTAAGAACCCGATTTAAGCGTCCCGGAGTAAACGCGGAAAAAACAAAGACGGCCCATGTACGGGTCGGTAGCTATTTTAAATGCCAAAGCCGAAAAATTATCGTTCGGATCGGGACTTCTGTATTCTTCTTTTTCGGTTTTCGGATTGATACCTTTTACCGAATCTACATCCAGCGGACTGGGCAGAAACTCGATAATGGCATTGAGCAACATCTGAATGCCTTTGTTTTTAAAGGCCGAGCCACACATAACCGGTGTAATCCGCATGTCGAGTGTTGCCCTCCGAATAACATCAATCATCTCCTGTTCGGTAATAGAATCAGGATCTTCCATGAATTTCTCAAGAAGCTCGTCGCTTTCTTCGGCCACGCCTTCAATGAGTTTCATACGGTACTCATACACAGTATCAACAAGGTCTTCGGGAATGGGAATCTCCACAATCTTAACGCCTTGCGTGGAATCGTCCCAGACAAAAGCTTTATTTTTTACCAGGTCAACAACGCCCTGAAAATCATCTTCGGCACCAATGGGAATCTGAATCGGAACCGGATTGGCATGCAGCCTGTCTTTAATCTGTTCGATAACGCCAAAGAAATCGGCACCGGAACGGTCCATTTTGTTCACAAAACTGATACGGGGCACATTGTATTTGTTGGCTTGCCTCCACACCGTTTCCGACTGCGGTTCCACACCACCAACGGCACAAAACAGGCCGACTGCACCATCCAGCACACGCAACGAACGTTCTACTTCAACCGTAAAATCGACATGCCCGGGAGTATCAATAATGTTAATCTTGTGTTTTTTGCTGTTCAGTTCCCAAAAGACGGTGGTAGCGGCGGAAGTAATGGTAATGCCCCGCTCCTGTTCCTGAACCATCCAATCCATGGTAGCAGCACCTTCGTGCACCTCACCGATTTTGTAATTCTTTCCGGTATAGAAAAGAATACGCTCGGTAACCGTCGTTTTACCGGCATCGATATGGGCCATAATCCCGATGTTTCGGGTAAACCTTAACTTGCTGTTATTTTTTTCGAGAGCTGCCATCTATAATTTCGTAATCTGCGTCAACATTAAAATCTGAAATGTGAAAATGCTTTGTTGGCCTCGGCCATACGGTGTGTATCTTCTTTTTTCTTAAAAGCAGCACCCTCTTCCTTGTATGCAGCAAGGATCTCATTGGCCAGTTTCTGGCCCATGGTTTTTTCGTGACGCTTGCGGGCAAACCCAATGAGGTTTTTCATACCAATGGATTGTTTACGTCCGGCACGGATTTCAGAGGGAATCTGAAAAGTGGCCCCGCCAATACGGCGGCTCCGGACTTCAACGGCAGGCGTAACATTTGCGAGACCTTTTTTCCACACATCCAGGGCGTTTTCGTCTTCGCCGATTTTGGCTGCAACAATGTCCATGGCATCGTAGAAAATTTTAAAAGCAATGCTTTTCTTACCCTGGAGCATGATGTTGTTGACAAACTTTGTTACCAGCACATCGTTAAAACGCGGGTCGGGCAGAATAATTCGTTTTTTTGGTTTTGCTTTTCTCATTATATCTTGAGCTTAAATACTTTTCAAACTTTGGTTATTTTTTCTTGGGACGTTTTGTACCATATTTTGAACGGCGTTGCGTACGGCCTTCCACACCGGAAGTATCCAAAGCACCGCGAATGATATGATAACGAACACCCGGAAGGTCTTTCACACGGCCCCCGCGAATCATAACAATGGAGTGTTCCTGCAGGTTATGGCCTTCGCCCGGAATGTAGGCATTCACCTCTTTTCCGTTGGTCAGACGAACCCTGGCCACTTTACGCATGGCAGAGTTAGGTTTTTTAGGTGTAGTGGTATAAACCCTTACACAAACACCACGACGTTGCGGACATGAATCCAGTGCAGGCGATTTGCTCTTGTCAACCAGCTTTTTGCGTCCTTTTCTTACTAACTGTTGTATTGTAGGCATATCAAACTTTATTAATTCTTTTTTATCCTCTTTTTGGGAGGCGCAAAAGTACAAAATATTTTCATTACAAAAATACTTTTTACAAAAAATAAGTTGAGAAAATAATGATAAGGCTGGCTATTCAAAACAACGCCGTGAAATTTTGGAATTTTTCATCGCCGTCGAACCTATAACGTTTTACCTTATCAGGTTCCTTAACTTTGTCTATTTCAGCAGTTTTAACTAATTATCACCGCTAAATGGGGTGCAAAGGTAAAAAGTTTTTTTGAACGGGCAATAAAAAAGTTTAAAAAATTAAAAAATTTTGTTCTTGGGCGGGGCTTCCCGCAAGGCCGTCACGGGCTGTCCGCTATAGTCCCGGTGCCGTAAACGGTTTTTCGCCACGGCATTTTACGTGCTTCCTCCGGTCGCAGTAAACTGCCTGCTTCACATCCGCTTCCACCACCGGGTGCTGCCGCTGCCATCCCTGCCGCAAAGGGCTTCCCATAAAACAAATTCGCTGAAGATTAAACGGAATAAATAACCGCCACGTCCAACGCTGAGCCAAAGGTCTGCACAAAAGTTGCTCAGGGTTTAACGTTTGACAGAACAACAGGCTTGTACAATATCCTACGTGCGGGCCTTCGCCATATGGCTCGGCATGCATCTTCTAAACGGAACCAGACAACAGACCGAAACGGTACTCCACTAAAAAAGTCCGGACCCTGCGGCCCGGACTTTTTTAATCCTAAAGAATTTTAAAAGAATCTTACTTTTTCTTTTTTGTTTTCTTTTGGTTTAAACGGGCTTCTTTTTCTTCAATCAACCTGTCTTCGCGTGTGCCGTGCAACAAGTCATAAGCAATGGGGCTGGCCGTAAATACGGAAGAATAAGTCCCTACGGTGATACCCACCAGCAAGGCAAAGACAAAGCCACGAATTACTTCTCCACCGAATATAAAGATAACCAACAGTACCACCAAAGTTGTTCCCGAGGTATTCATGGTACGGGCCAATGTCTGGTTCAGCCCTTCGTTCATATTCCGGATCAGCTTATGTTTGGGGAACAAATGAACATTTTCACGAATACGGTCAAAAATAATTACCGTGTCGTTGATGGAATATCCTATAATCGTCAGGATAGCAGCCACAAAGGACTGTCCCACCTGCATACCAAAGGGCATAACACCATTGAGCAACGAGAAAATGCCAATCGTAATCAGTGTATCATGGAACAAGGCAACCACACCGCCAACACCATACTGCCAGTTTTTAAACCGTACGGCCACATAGATAAAAATCATCAGCAAAGCAAAGAAAATAGCAAAATAGGCTTTTTCGCGGATATCATAGGCAATAGTAGGCCCAAACTTCTGGGAACTTAATATCCCCAGTAATTTACTCGAACCTTCCGTGTCGGATGTGAATTGTTTAAAAGTAATTTTCTTTTTATAAAAAGGTTTCAGGCCTAAGTATAGTTTAGATTGAATGAGTGAATCCACATCATTGCGGTTATCATTCACAAGGTATTTCGTAACAATTTTAATCTGGTTGTCAGGGCCGAAAGTTTTCACCGTGGGAGCCTGTTTATCAAAAGCTGCTGTCAGCGATTTACGAATAGCCTCTGTATTCACATTGTGGTCAAACCGGACAACATACGTACGGCCTCCCGTAAAGTCAACGCCAAAGTCAAGGCCCTTTGTAAACAGGGATACCAACCCAATCAGAATAAGCGTACCGGAAAAGAGATACGCTTTTTTCCGCATTCCGATAAAATTGAAATGAGTTTGTGAGAGCGTATTGGCTGTCCACTTATAAGAGAAAGAAATCGGTTTATTCCTTTTCAGCATCCCTTCAAAAATCAATCTTGAGATAAAGATGGCCGTAAACAGGGAAGAGAGAATACCGATAATCAGCGTGGTGGCAAAACCCTGGATAGGGCCGGTTCCAAAGACATACAGGACGATACCTGTCAGTAAAGTGGTAACGTTACCATCAACAATGGCAGAATAAGCATTTCTGTACCCATCGCTCAGGGCAAGGCGCAAACCCTTTCCGGCACGCATCTCCTCTTTGATACGCTCATAGATAATTACGTTGGCATCCACGGCCATACCCAGCGTCAGGACGATACCGGCCATCCCTGGCAGGGTAAGGACAGCACCCAGTGAAGCCAAAACGCCGAGCAGGAAAAACACGTTGACAACAAGGGCAAGGCTGGCCACCCATCCGGCTTTTTTGTAATAAACAATCATATAAGCCAGCACCATAATAAAGGCGAGGATAAAACTGTTCATCCCGGCTTTAACGGCTTCGCGCCCAAGGGAAGGGCCGACCACCGCTTCTTCAACGATTTTGGCCGGGGCAGGTAACTTACCGGCTTTCAAAATATTGGCAAGGTCTTTGGCTTCCGTAACAGTCATGCCGCCCCCGGAAATGGAAGAACGGCCATTGGGAATCTGATCATTGACCACAGGAAATGAATACACATATCCATCCAAAACAATAGCTACCTGTTTCCCGATATTCTCACCGGTTATTCTTTTCCAGACTTTGGCTCCCTGGCTGTTCATTTGCAGGTCAACGGTAACGCGGCCATTTTGGTCAAAATCCTGTCGTGCATCGGAGATAACATCGCCACCCAATGCAGCACTTCCATCGCGGGAACTTGCTTTCAGGGCAACCAATCCCAACATATTAGGCGCATTTGGATCCGGTTTAACCTGCCAGGCAAGGGTCAAATCGCGCGGGAAAAGGCCTTTCACCTTAGCGAGCATACGGTTTACCCGTGCCGTATCTTTGATAGCTGCTACGCCCACCCTGGCACTTTTGGCCGGATAGTAGCGGCCATCCTTATTTTGGAAATAAGAAGGGTGCAGGTAAGCATACAAAGGATTCTTTTTGGCATAAGCCGCCATGGAAGCACTTTCGTTTTGACGGTTGCTCGTATCTTTTGCAATTTTACGCAACAGGCTGTTGGTGGCAGTATCGGCAGTAGCTCTGGCATTTGCTTTTTTGGCTGCTGACAGGTTACCGTTTTTCGTTGCTTTGGCTTGTGTTGTATCAGATTGCAACAGCTCATCAGCACGCAATTTTGCATTGGCCTGGTCGAAATAGGTATATAAATCAGAAAAATTATAGGTTTCCCAGAATTGCAATTTAGCCGTTCCCTGCAGAAGTTTCCGTACACGTTCAGGGTCTTTGATACCCGGGAGTTCAACCAAAATCCGTCCGCTGGTAGCCAGCTTTTGGATGTTGGGCTGGGCCACACCGAAACGGTCAATACGTGTACGCAATATCTGGAAAGTACGGTCTACGGCACCTTCCGTTTCTTTTTTCAAGACACTCAACACCTCGGCATTGCTGGAGGTCGTTGTAATACCCTTGTCTTTAAATTCATACAAAAAAATGGAAGCCAGGCGTGCATTGGGATCTATTTTCTCAAAAGCCTGTCCAAATAGCGTTACAAAGTCTTTGCTGCTGGATGTTTGCATGGCAGCAGCCTGCTTCATGGCTTTCAGAAAAACAGGGTCTTTGCTATGGCCTGCCAACGCATCAACAATATCCTGAACTTTCACCTGAAGGACAACGTTCATACCACCTTTCAGGTCAAGGCCAAGGTTTAATTCTCTGTCTTTAACGTCTTTGTAAGTATATTTCCCAATCCCGATATTGTAAACCACTTCATTATTTACACTGTCGAGATAATATTTCTCGCGTGCTTTGGAAATAGAATCGAGATAATAAACTTCTTTGGCCTGATTTCCGTTTGCCAGTTTTTTGGCAAGCTGGGTTGCTGTACCATTGTCTGCATAAGCTTTTGCTTTACTCTTTACCCGGGCCGCCATGAATGTGAAACTCAACTGGTACAGGCAAACCAGGGCAAAGGCAACAGCAAAAAACTTGATAGCTCCTTTGTTTTGCATTTGAAATTAGATATTTATAATTTTACTTTCATTTTTAGAGGGTGCAAAAATAGAATAATATTTCATACTTAACAATATCCGTTAGTTCCATCGCTCCCGATTTATTAAAATTAACGATTTATCGTTTGCATTTTCGGATAAAAAAGTCTTTTAATGCAACGAAATTATTTAGGATGGCATATATATCTATTTTAACTTCAATATCTTAACCATTTCCACAAATCAGCGTAGCCCACTTTCTTGCCATAGATTAAAATACCGATACGATAAATTTTTCCTGCCAAAAAAGTTGTAAAAACAAATGTCAGCAACAGGATTCCGGCAGAAAGGCCCACTTGCCAGTAAGGCACACCGAAAGGAATGCGCATCATCATAATAACCGGTGAAGTAAACGGAACCATCGACATCCATAAGGCCAGTGCACCATCAGGTTGGTTGGCAATGACACCGGTCATGGCGACTGAAAAAATCAAGGGTATGGAAATGGGCAACATAAACTGCTGGGCATCAGCATCGTGGTCAATGGCCCCACCCACGGCGGCAAACAGGGATGAATACAGCAGGTACCCCCCAAGAAAATAGAAAATGAAAGCCGATACCATCACTTTTAAATTAATGGAAGAAAGCAATCCGGAAATTTGGTCCATGGCCACATTGCCTGTGGGAGCGGCCATTGTTCCGGTTTGCCCCGAAGAAACAGTCTGCTCTGTCAGTGCTTTCACACCGTTGGCCACTTCGTGGCTGAAGATACCCGACTGAAAAACACCCACCAATGCCAGTGTAAGCACAACCCAAAGCAAAAACTGGGTCAATCCCACCATTCCCACGCCGATAATTTTCCCCATCATCAGCTGAAAAGGCTTTACCGAAGATATGATAACCTCCACAATACGGTTTTGTTTTTCCTCCATAACACCCCGCATAACCTGGGCACCATACATAAAAACAAACATATAAATCAGGATGCCGGAAAAGACAGCAAGGCCCGTCTCCACCCCTGTATTGCTCTTCTTTTCCGTCCCCTCTTCCGATATTTTATAGGTAATCAAATTAATATGCGCTTTTACAGATTTAATCACATTGGGATCAATGCCTTTCGCCAAAAGTTTTTTATCCTCAACAACCTGTTTCATAACCGTTTTGATATAGGATTTGGCAAAAAGGCCCGGTTGTTTTACGGAGAAAAGTTCGGCATTTTCAGGCAGGTTCAGCTCAGGCAACGGAATGTAAAGCAGCATATCACCTTTGGCCAGTGCTTCGGCTTTGGCCCGCTGTAAATCTTTGTCCACATAATAAAAATGAACATCCCCGCGGTTATGAAACTTCTGGAAAAACCATCCGGTTTCATCCAACACGGCCACCTTTTCCGTGGAAGAGGTGCTTTCTGCCAGATAAACAGGCAAAATTACCAACGCAGCCATGAGCACCGGACCAAGGATTGTCATGACGATAAACGACTTTTTCCGGATACGCGTAAGATATTCCCGCTGGATAATCAGTAAAATTTTTCCCATTTTGCCAAACATAAAATTGCCTGCAAATATCTGAAAAATTTCCAAGCTAAACGCGCGCAAATCAGCCACAAAAATGTTAAAGCCCAAAACGGAAAGAAGAAGTTGAAAACGGTCAACACTATTCAGGCATCAACATCTTTTGCCTTTTTCCTTTTGCCTTTTGTCTTTTGCCTTTTGTCTTTCCAAACATTACTACCTTTGCGAAAAATTCAAAACATCATGGAAAAAGTAGAACAACGGTTTATTCGCTACGCGAAAATTGACACACAGTCAGACCCGGATAATGAGCAATGTCCCTCAACCGAAAAACAGTGGAACCTGGCTAAGCTTCTGGAAACAGAGCTGAAAGCATTGGGACTTCAGGATGTCAGCATCGACGAACATGCTTACGTGATGGCTACGCTGCCATCCAATACTGACAAAAATATTCCCACCATTGGTTTTATTGCCCACATGGATACGGCTCCGGATTTTACCGCCGAAAATGTTCAGCCACAAATCCATGAAAATTATGATGGGGGTAACATACTATTAAATAAGGTGCAAAATATTATTATGTCGCCTGCTGATTTTGGAGAACTACCGGATTACAAAGGGCTGACGCTCATCACCACCGATGGTACAACACTGCTCGGGGCCGATGACAAGGCCGGTGTGGCGGAGATTATCGCGGCCATGGAGTACCTGATGGAACATCCTGAAATAAAACACGGCAAAATCCGTATCGCTTTTAATCCGGATGAAGAAGTAGGCCGTGGTGCCCATCTTTTTGATGTGAAAAAATTCGGAGCCCAGTGGGCATACACCCTCGATGGTGGCCCGGTGGGCGAGCTGGAATATGAAAATTTCAATGCCGCCGGGGTAAAAGTCATCGTGCAGGGTAAAAGCGTCCATCCCGGCACAGCTTACCACACCATGGTTAACTCCATGTTGATTGCCAGCGAATTTATTGCCTCGCTCCCCACGAAAGAAACGCCTCAGGAAACCCGCGGATACGAAGGCTTTTTCCACCTATACCAAATGTCAGGAAGTGTGGAAAAAACTGAGTTGCAGTACATCATCCGCGACCACGACCGGAAGCTTTTTGAAGAGAAGAAAGTCCGTTTTATGGAAAAAGCAGAAGCCATCAATAAAAAATACGGCCAAGTCCTGAAAGTGGAAATGGAAGACCAGTATTTTAACATGCGCGAGAAAATTGAACCGCAGATGCACATCGTAGAGATTGCGGAAGAAGCCATGAAAGCGTTGGGAATAAAAGCCATTGTAAAAGCCATCCGCGGCGGTACGGATGGTGCCCAGCTTTCGTTTAAGGGCCTCCCCTGCCCCAACCTGTTTACCGGTGGCCACAATTACCATGGCCGTTACGAATATATTCCCGTCGAATCAATGCACAAAGCGGTGGATGTCATTGTAAAAATAACAGAGCTTACGGCAAACCGATACGTATAATCCTAAAAAAACGCACCAAAGCCAACAAAAGCAGCAAACATTTGCTGCTTTTGTCGGTTATAACCCACCATAAACGAATACAGTAAAAATTTTTAATTTTTTTTTGTAATTTAAGCCAAATATCAAATATATCTAATATATTTGCATACAATCTATATTTAAGTACTCAATGGCTGAATTTTTTAAGAAAATATTCTACTTTTATTACGATGGTTTTCGCAGCATGACGGTGGGGAAAAAGCTTTGGATAATTGTCATCATAAAGCTTTTTATCATTTTCGCCATTTTCAAACTTTTTTTCTTCCCTGATTTTCTCAAGACAAATTTTAAAACCGATCAGCAACGAAGTGATTATGTGATTGAACAATTAACAAAATAAAGTTTTAATAAATCATTAATAATTAAATGCTTATGGAACATTTTAACATGGCTTTGGTCAATTGGTCCCGCGCACAGTTTGCGTTGACGGCATTGTATCACTGGTTGTTCGTCCCGCTCACGCTGGGTACCAGTTTTATCCTTGCCATCATGGAGACCATTTACGTGAAAACGGGGAAAGACATCTGGAAACGGATTACCAAGTTCTGGATGACCCTGTTTGCCATCAACTTTGCTATCGGTGTGGCCACCGGTATTATTCTTGAATTTGAGTTCGGCACTAACTGGTCGAATTATTCCTGGTTTGTGGGCGACATTTTTGGTGCCCCGCTCGCCATTGAAGGGATTATGGCTTTCTTTATGGAATCCACTTTCTTCGCGGTTATGTTTTTTGGCTGGAACAAGGTGAGCAAAGGCTTCCACCTGACCTCCACCTGGCTGGTGGCCATTGGCTCCAACCTTTCGGCTTTATGGATACTCGTTGCCAATGCCTGGATGCAAAATCCTGTAGGCATGCATTTTAATCCGGAAACAGCCCGTAATGAAATGATGAATTTCTGGACTATCCTGTTTTCGCCTACGGCTGTCAACAAATTTCTGCACACCATTTCTTCGGCTTATGTTATGTCGGCCATCTTTGTATTGGGTGTCAGTGCCTGGTTTCTGTTGAAGAAGCGCAACGAAGCCCTGGCCAAAAGGAGTATGATTGTTGCCTCAACTTTCGGGTTAATCATGTCCATTTTTATGGTGGTAACCGGTGATGAATCCGCCAGGGAGATTTATCGGGTACAACCCATGAAATTTGCCTCCATGGAAGGCTTGTATTATGGAGAAACCAACGCTCCGCTGGTGGCTATCGGATTTTTCGACAGAACGCCCAGCCCGGTTAATCCAAAAACAAGGGAATGGGCAGCCAAAATTGAAATTCCCAACCTGCTGTCATACATGGCAACGATGAACCCACACGCTTTTGTCCCGGGTATCCACGATTTGGTACATGGTAATGAAGCCCATGGAATTATCTCCTATTATGACCGGATAAAAATGGGTAAACTGGCCATAGCCGCCCTGAAAGAATTTAAGATGGCCAAAAAAGCGGCAAATGACAGTACCGCCAAAGCTGCTTTGAAGACTTTTGAAGCCAATTACAAATATTTCGGCTATGGCTATTACAACGATCCGCACAAACTGATTCCCAACGTGCCGCTCACGTTCTACTCATTCCACACCATGGTCGGGCTGGGAATGTTGTTTGTCCTCATTTTCCTGCTTACGCTGATATATGGTGTAAAAGGCAAACTTCCCAAAAAACGCTGGATGCTTTACATTGCTTTGTGGGCTATCCCGCTGGCTTATCTGGCGCAGGAAACCGGATGGATGGTGGCTGAATTCGGCCGTCAGCCCTGGGTTGTACAGGATTACATGCCTACCCTGTCGGCTGTTTCCAATATAGATCAAACATCGGTTATCATCACCTTCTTCCTTTTCGGAGTTGTCTTTACAGTATTGTTGATTGCCGAAATCAAGATTATGCTTAAACAGATTAAACAACTTAAAGATGGAGGGCAGCAATAATGTTTGAAAATTTATCTTATCTCGCATTACAGCAATATTGGTGGGCTATCATTGCCCTCCTCGGTGGAGTTCTGGTCTTTATGCTCTTTGTTCAGGGCGGACAAACACTGCTGTACACTCTTGGAAAAACCGATACGGAAGTTAAAATGCTGGTCAACTCACTGGGGCGCAAATGGGACCTTACCTTTACGTCGTTGGTTGTATTTGGCGGTGCAGCTTTTGCCTCATTTCCTTTGTTTTATTCTACCAGTTTCGGCGGTGCCTACTGGGTTTGGATGATTATTCTGTTCGCTTTTATCCTGCAAGCCGTCTCGTACGAATACCGGACCAAAGCCAACAACTGGCTGGGTACACGGACGTATGACACATTTCTGTTTATCAATGGGTTAATTGCCACCGTTTTCTTGGGAACGGCTGTAGCTACTTTCTTTACCGGCTCGCTTTTCTCCGTTTCAGGCATGCACCACTCTTTCTGGCAATCGCCTTACCGCGGACTGGAACTGGCACTAAACTTTGGCCGGTATGCCACTTACGTGAACCTTTCACTGGGACTGGCGGTCTTTTTCCTGTCACGCATCCTGGCTTCGCTTTACTTTATGAATAATATTGATGACGAAACCATTATGCAACGTGCCCGCGACCGGGTAAAAAAATGCGCCATTCCTTTTCTGGTATTCTTCCTGTTTTTCCTCATCAACATCTTAGTTATAAAAGGGTTCAATTACGATCCGGTTACCAAAGTAGTAAACATGGAAGCTTTTAAATACCTACACAACCTGCTGGCCATGCCGTTGGTACTGATTATTATGCTTGTCGGTGTCGTTCTGGTGCTCTGGGGCATTTATCGGGCTGTTTTTGCTACGGAGAAATGCGGAAAGAAAGCCATCTGGTTTGCAGGCCTGGGTACCATTCTCACCGTTTTTGCCCTGTTGCTGACGGCAGGATATAACCACACGGCGTTTTATCCATCGATTTTCGATTTGCAAAGCTCATTAACCATCCAAAATGCGTCATCAAGTCATTATACGCTTACGGCCATGAGTTATGTGTCGTTGTTGGTTCCGTTTGTGATTGCTTACATTTGGTATGCGTGGTCGCAGATGAACAAAACGCCCATCACCAAAAAGGAGATGGAAGAAGATACACACGCCTATTAACCTTAAAATTTAGAAATTATGTACACAGAACAGATAATATGGTTTATTTCATGGCCGGTCATTGTATGGTTTGCCTATAAAATGGTCAGGCTGGCCATCAACAAGTTTGAAAAGAACGAACAGGTGGCGGAAGAGTAACCGCACATCCTAATCTTTTTAAGAAACCCCGACATTTCAGCCGGGGTTTTTTGTTGCATTTCATTTTGTTGCCCGGGAATGAATTTATGGCCTTTGTGCTATTGAATCAATTTATAGGCTAAATCCAAACTCAAGGCCCATGAATAAATTCATGGGCAATTGTAAAGAGCCGTCCGCCAAAGGCGGACTATCACAACCACGCGCTCATTCGGGTTCCTGTCTACCTTCGGCTAATGCAACCCGAATGTTAAAGGGCTCAAGAATTTACAATCCTCTATTTCCCAAGGCAAAGTCCAATAATTTTTCCTATTTTTGAAATGAAACTTTTCCTACCCATCTCAATCAGCAATGAAACCTGACAAAATAGCCATTCCCCTCACCGCCGACAACCGCGAAAAAAGCTCCGGCATTCCCGGCCTGCTCCTGAACCGTTTTGCCCATCTCCAAATGGCACAATTATCCGTTGGCGATTATATGATCAACGATGAAATCATTATCGAAAGAAAAACAAAAGAGGATTTTGTACAATCGCTCCTGGACGGGCGGCTGTTCGCCCAATGTGCCAGGCTTCGGGAAACCGGAATGATCCCTTTGTTTATTGTGGAAGGAAACCCGTACAAAACAGCGCACCACATCGCTCCCACAGCCATAAAAGGCGCGCTGTTGTCCATAAATCTCTCTTGGCAAATCCCGGTTATCAAGTCATCGGGAAAAGAAGATACCGCAGACATCATTGTCATGGCTGCGAAACAGGAGCTAAATACACTTTATTTCGTTCGCAAAAACGGTAAAAAGCCAAAAAAAAGACAAAACCAACAACACTACTTCGTTCAGGGGCTTCCCGGTGTAGGACCTGTGCTGGCATACAAACTTTTAGGGCATTTCACCACGATTGAAAAAATCATCCGTGCTGATACAGCTACATTATCAGAAGTTGAAGGCATTGGAAAGAAAAAAGCGGAGCAGTTGTTTCGCTTTTTCAGGAAGGGAGAAGATTAGGGGCAATGCAAAACACCTGAATTTGCCCGTGCTCATTCGGGTTTGCAACCCGAATGTTATAGAGCCCAAGGATTTGCAATCCTACAAACTGGCCGGATAAAAAATCCCGGAACCTTCCCGGTCGCGATTTCAAATCACAACCAGCACAAAGAATTTATTCCCGGAAATTTCTTTCCAAAGACTTTTTTACCAACACAAGCCGGTACCCAATCTCCGAAATAAGTCATTCCCGGTAACATTAGTTCCTTTTTCTTTATTTTTGCTTTTGTAAAGATTTTTCTCAAACAATCGCCGCCCCATGAACCTGTTTTATGCCCCCGACATCGCCCCGCCTGTTTTTCAGCTGAATGCAGAAGAATCAAAACACATCATCAAAGTGTTTCGCATGAAAAAGGGCGATGAAATTCATTTTACAGATGGGAAAGGTCATTTATTTACCTGCCGGATTATTGATGACAACCCAAGGGGCTGTTCGGTCGAAATCCTAAAGACAGAGAAAGGCCATGACCGGCGAAACTTTTTCCTGCAAATGGCTGTTGCCCCTACCAAGAACATCAGCCGCTACGAATGGTTTTTGGAAAAAGCCACCGAAATCGGTGTGGACCGCATAACCCCTTTTATCAGCGAACACTCCGAACGGAAAATCATCAAACCCGAACGCCTCAACCGGGTAATTACAGCAGCCGTAAAACAATCTTTAAAAACATGGCATCCGCAGCTGGACGACAGCACGCCGTTTTCGGAAATTATAAAAACCGGTTTTAAAGGCGAAAAGTATATCGCGTATATTGACACTAAAGTTACCCTTGAACTGGCAAAGGCTTATACCCCCGGGGCAAATGCGCTGGTGCTTATAGGCCCCGAAGGCGGTTTCAGCCCCGAAGAAGTATCCCGGGCCCAAAAAGAGGGGTTTGTCCCTGTAAAACTGGGACCTTCGCGCTTACGTACCGAAACCGCTGCCGTGGCTGCCTGCCACACCATTAACTTATTGAATTACTAATACATGAAGCCTGCCCAGAGAAAACATTTTGATGTGATAATAGTCGGTGCAGGGCCTGCCGGATTGAGATGTGCCGAAATATTATCCCCATCGGGGTTAAAAGTGTTACTGCTGGAGAAAAAACAACACATTGGCCAAAGAATATGTGCCGGCGGGGTAACCCGGAAATTTTTTAAAATCTATGATTTTCCACCGGAGCTGATTGAAAAGACGACAAACCATACCCTTTTGACCTCTTCCCGCCGACATTTTAATATCCATGCCGGTGAAGACTTCCTTTTTACCCTCAACAGAGAAATATTAGGCCAGTGGCAGTTGGCCCGGATCAACCGGGAAAACGTCGAAATACAAACCGGCAGGCAGGTTACAAGAATAGAAAAAGATTTTGTTGAAGTTGACCGGACAAAAACATTTGGTTACAATTTCTTGGTAGGAGCTGATGGCCCATCGTCATTGGTACGCAGATATCTAAAAATACCTGCAAGGCATTACATCATGGCCATACAATATAAAATTCCTTGCCGGAAAAACGATGTCCCTTTTGAAGTCGTATTGAACGCAAACTATTTCCATACGGGTTATGCCTGGGTTTTTCCCCATAAAGATTATCTCTCGGTAGGTTGTGGTGTTGACCCGCATCATTTGTCTCCCCAAAAGATGAAAGCAAATTTTCACCGCTGGGTAAAAGAAAAAGGCTTTGATATTTCACAGGCGGCTTACGAGAGTTTTCCCATTTTATACGATTACCAGGGGTTCCGGTTCAACAATATTTTCCTGGCTGGTGAAGCCGCAGGCCTCACATTCGGACTAAGTGGAGAGGGAATTTATACGGCACTCGTGTCGGGGGAGGAAATTGCCCGTTTCATTCTAAACCCCGCTCACCCGGAACAAAACATGCAGGCCCTTTTGCATCATAAAAGGTTGCAGGATCGCTTTTTGCGGTTGTTGCATGTGGCAGGGCCATTACGTCAGCCCCTATTTAACTTTATCCTCCATCTTATGGACAACAAAACCTTCTGCCGCAAAGTTATACATGGATTTTCGGGTTAAGACAGACAAAATCTTGTTGAGTTTTGTATCTTTGCACGTAACTCAGAAATAAACAGACAGAAATGCAGGAGATGGATTTTGAAAACATAAGGCCTTATAACGAAGAAGAAGCGCAGGAAGCCATTCAACGTATTGTAAAACAAGATGAATTTCGCAGCATTCTCTCTTTTGTTTTTGGTAACGACAAAGTGGAAGAGATGACGTTACAGGCTGCCGGTTCAAAGTCAATTAATGCGTTTCAGCATAATTTTATGCGGCCACTTGTTTGGGAGATTGTTAAAAAAACGGCCGGGGAGCTGAGTGTTTCCGGGTTTGATACAATAACGCCGGACATCCCCCATCTTTTCATTGGAAACCATCGCGACATTACGTTAGATTCCTCCATTCTGGCCACCTTGCTCAATGATTACAACATCTCACTGGGCATCACCTGGGGCGACAACCTGATGGTTTCTCCCTTTGTTACCGATCTTGGAAAAATAAACCGGATGATTACCGTTTTCCGGGAAGGCTCTCCCCGCGAAATGCTTCTTAATTCACAGCGTCTTTCTGCCTATATTCACAAACTTATCACTGAGGAGAAACGCCCTGTCTGGATTGCCCAGCGAAAAGGGCGCGCCAAAGATGGCAATGACCAGACAGACCCGGGCGTACTGAAAATGTTGGGCCTGTCGGGAAAAGGAAGCCTTATCGACAAACTGAAGCCTTTAAATATCAGAACAGCCTGCATCTCTTATGAATGGGAGCCTTGTGATATTCAAAAAGTAAAAGAACTGTATATCTCCTCCAAAGAAAACTATGTAAAAAGTAAAAATGAAGACCTCAACAGTATTCTTGGCGGGGTTATGGGGGAAAAAGGCCGTATGCATTATGCCATAGGGAAAAGCATGAATGAAGAAATGGAAAAGTTACCTCTTGATATTCCAAAAAACGAACAGTTTCTACGGGTGGCAAAAGTGATTGATATAGAGATATTTAAAAATTATCACCTCTGGCCGAACAACTTTCTGGCATTCGACCGTTTAAACCATAGCCGCCAATTCGGGAAACAATACAATGCGGATACGGAAAAGGCCTTTGACGAAAAAATCTCCCGGCTGTTGGAACAGCTCAAATCATTACAGGGCAGGGAAGAAGAGTTGGTAAAAATTTTCCTCTCACTTTATGCCAAACCGTTACAAAACAAGCTGGAAAACAAATTACCAGTATAACGTTTGTCTCTTTTTATTGACGAATGTTTCCCCGGAGGATGCTTCTCCAGTTCTTCACAATTTCAGGTTTACTTTTTCTTCGCCCGGATCATGGCCTCCAGCATGTCCCACATTTGTTGGGGAATGTGTTCGAGCATATTAAATTCGCCCGCACCCTGAAGCCATTCGCCCCCATCGATGGTTATCACTTCGCCGTTCACATAAGCTGAGAAATCAGACATAAGATAAGCAGCAAGGTTAGCCAGCTCCTGATGGTCGCCCACACGTCTCAGGGGAACTTTTTTCCGGATATCAAACTTTTCTTTCAGGTCGCCGGGCAACAATCTGTCCCAGGCACCTTTGGTGGGAAACGGGCCGGGAGCTATGGCGTTCATGCGGATACCGTATTTTGCCCATTCCACCGCCAGCGAACGCGTCATGGCAAGCACGCCGGCCTTGGCCGTGGCCGAAGGTACCACATAGGCACTTCCCGTAAAAGCATAGGTAGTTACGATGTTCAGCACAACGGCTTTTTCCTGTTTGGACTTTATCCAGTGTTTTCCCAGTGCCAGCGTACAATTTTTACTGCCTTTCAATACTATGTCAATCACCGTGTCAAAAGCGTTGGCCGACAGCCGTTCGGTAGGGCTGATAAAATTTCCGGCAGCATTGTTTAGCAACCCATCCACCTTGCCAAATTCCCTGAGCGTAGCAGCAAGCATGTTCTCCACCTCATCATAATTGCGCACATCACATTTGACCGAAAGTACTTTCCCACCGGTTTCATTTTCCAGTTCCTGCGCGGTATTTTTTAGCTTATCCATATTTCGGGAGGTTATCACCACCCCGGCCCCGAGTTGCAAAAAATAACGGGACATGGATTTTCCCAGTCCCGATCCGCCCCCTGTTACTACGATAACCCTGTCTTTCAACACCGGTGTTGTAAACATAGGCATATTATACGCGTTCTCCATGTTCTTCTGACTTTTCGTTATATAAAAACCGTTTTATTTTTTTTGTAGCTGTTTTGATGAATTCCTCATTTTGTGGAATAATTTGCTGGATCTTTGAAAATTTGCCTACCCGGCTGTTAATATATTCTTTCAAATCGGCACTCAGCTCATTGTATGTTTTCTCCACATAATCCGAAACTTCCTCTTTTAGTTCCCTGTACTTTTTTTCAATTTCATCTTTGTCAAACTGAACCAAAGCGACCAGTTTTCCTTTTTTTTCAATCACCAGTGATTCCACAACATGTTTAAAATTGTTGATGACCGATTCAATTTCTTCGGGATAGATATTTTCGCCACCCGGCCCGATGATGACATTTTTGGAACGTCCGCGGAGATACAGGTACCCCTCCTTCATTATGCCGAGGTCGCCGGTACGAAACCAGCCATCTTCCGTCAGCACTTGGGCTGTCAGTTTAGGTTCCTTGTAATAGCCTTTCATCACATTGGGGCCGCGTGCCCATACTTCCCCTTCACCGGTTGTTTCATCGGGATTATGGATTTTTACCTCCACCCCTTCGAGTATTTTTCCGGCTGCCTGTAAGCGGGCTTCTTTGGGGCCGAACCCTGCCAGCAGCGGGGCTGTCTCCGTCAAGCCATATCCCACGGCATACGGAAATTTTGATTCCAACAGGAATTTCTCCACCTGTTCATTGATTTTGGCCCCGCCGATACCGAAAAATTTCAACTCACCGCCAAATGTCTTTATCAGTTTTTTCCCTGCCATCCGGTTAAGTTTTTTTCTGAAAAACGGTTTTCCGTAAAGCTTTTTTACCATTTTCTTTTCCATAAAAGCAGGCAAAACCTTGGCACGGTATATCTTTTCAATAATCAGCGGGACGGTGAGCATCAACGTGGGTTTAACCTTCTGAAGTGCCGGCAGCAACACGGAGGGCGAAGGTGCCCGCTTCAGGTAGTAAATGCACGCACCATGAATAAGCGGGAGGATAAACCCGATGGTATTTTCGTAGGTATGGGACAACGGCAGGACGGACAAAAAACGGTCTTTGTCCGTAATCTCCTGAATTGTACTGCTTTTATCCGCATTGGAAGCAATATTTTTGTGGGTCAGCATCACCCCTTTCGACTTGCCGGTAGTCCCTGAGGTATAAATAATGGCCGCGAGGTCATCTTCCCCAACGGGGTATTCCTTTTCAGGAACATCATTTTCATTAAAAACAGCTTCTGTCTCTCCTTCTATCACATGAAAATCTTCAACTGCAATTTTATATTTCAGCGAATGTATTTTTGAAGCACCCATTTTAGACAGCAGCCCCTGCGAGACAAAAAGTGCCGCTGCCCGCGAATGGCGGAGTACATTTTTAATCTCCTCGCCCGAAAAGTCAGGGAGAAGCGGCACAACGATGGCCCCCATAGTAACGACAGAAAAATAAGCGATTCCCCATTGTGGCATGTTTGCACTCAGCAGTGCCACACGGTCGCCGGGTTGAATGCCCAGTTTTTCCAACAAAGCCGAAACCGCTTTCACACGTTTCAGAAAATCGTGGTAAGTAATCGGCTGTTCACCCACAAAAGCTACGGCAGGCCTTTGTGCATGGTTTTTGACAGTCGTTTCAAGTAACACCGGCAGGGTAAGCTTCGCAAATTCCGACATGGTATCTTTTTTCTTCAAAAGTAAGGAATTGTTTAAAACTAACAAAGAATAAAATGAGGGCTAACTGTCCCCTGATTTTATAATTCGCTAATGAGGGATTCAAAAAGCAACACCAGGTCTTTTTCGGCACGTCCGGCATTTTGAATAATGTTTTCGATATTGGCCGGTTCCAGGTTGTCGGGATTACAATGGTCGGTAATCACGGAAACAGCGGCCACTTTCATCCCCATATGGTTGGCCACAATCACTTCGGGAACAGTGGACATACCCACGGCATCGGCTCCCATGACTTTTATAAACCGGTATTCAGCCCGTGTTTCCAGGCTGGGGCCAATCCAGGCCACATAAACCCCTTTGCTTATCTTAAGTTTGTTTTTTTCGGCAATTTGTTCCATTCTGATAATGAGGTCAGGGTCGTAAGGCCGGCTCATATCCGGAAAACGCGGCCCCAGCTCATCAAGGTTTTTGCCCACCAGCGGATTTCCCGGCAGCATGTTGATGTGGTCATCAATAATCATTAACGAGGCTTTCGGTAGATTGAGGTTGATGGCCCCTGCCGCATTGGAAACCAGCAGATAATTGATGCCCAGCATTTTCATTACCCTTACAGGGAAAGTCACTTCCTGCAATGAATAGCCTTCGTAAAAATGAAAGCGACCGCTCATGACCAATACTTTTTTCCCACCCAGTTCGCCATAAATCAGTTTCCCGGAATGAGATTCAACAGTTGACAATGGGAAATGAGGGATATCTTTGTAATCCAGGCTTTTTTCCACCTGAACGTCACCGGCCAGGCTTCCCAACCCTGTTCCGAGGATAATACCTATTTCCGGTTTTTCGACACCTTTGCCACGAATAAAATCCGATGCTTCTTTTATCTTTTTCATCATAGTTTTTTCAAATTTTCAACAAAGGTAAAAAAAACAGGATTTCAAATCCCCGATTCCTTCAGGTCGCGATTACAAATCACGACCAGCACATTAAGGCGTTAAATCTCTTTCATGGAATCCTTGGGGAGCCAGCCGATGCTGCCATTTTGCAGCCTGATTTTCTTCCATCCGTCCACCTCGTCAAGCAAACGGACTTTGGTCCCCTGATGCAGCACGAACAAATCAACAGAATTGGGCGTAGGCGAGCTTTTGGCCGTGATAGTCGGGGTGAAAATTATGGCTTCTTCGTGATGGCGCATATAGTAAGCTTTCTGCGATGCCAGCCCGAAAACAGCTATGGAGACAAGCAGCATAAACATACCGGCAAAAAAGGAAATTTTCTTGTTCCTGCGCCCGCGAGACAAAATAAATATCCCTGCAAACAACACAAAAAGGGCAAAGGAAACCAGCGAAAGGACAGCCCATGTATTGGCATCAAACATCTCATAAAAGTAATTCCACCAACGTCTTAAAAACATTTTGGGCACTTTCACAATCTTGTCCGGAATCATGGTATTGGCCAGGTTCAGGTTGTACTGAATATCCGGGTTGTTTGGGTCCAGTTTTTTGGCTTTTTCAAAGTAAAGAATCGCCGAGGGCATGTCTTTCTGACGAAAATAAGCATCGCCAAGATTAAAATAAAGTGTCGGGGAAACAAGTCCCTGCTTCAATACCTGCCGGTACATATTTATGGCCGTATCATATTGCTGGTGGTCGTATGCACGATTGGCCCGCATCATCAGCGAATCAGGCGAAATGGCCAAAGCACGCAAGGAAAAGGCCACCAACAGGAACAATACTATCTGTTTTTTCATCTGTTTCATTTGTCCGCTCATTTTAATGACTTTTCAGCATGCATAATTGCATGAAGGGCTTCCGTATAAATATTTTCCATTTTCCCTTTTGTATCTCCCGGGGCAAACCGGGCATACTCAATGCTGTTCAGCGTATCCATAAATGCCTGAATAGTTTCCGTATCTACCTGTTTCTGTTCCAGCAGCTCTTTGACGGTATCCATGGAAAGGTTGGCTTTCTGTAAATTAAACTTATCGGAGATGTAACCCCACAGGGCCTGGGCAATTTCATCGTAGAAAGCACGGTCATCGCCCTGTTTTTTCATTTTTTGTGCCTTGGTCAAACGACCGCGTGCGACCTTCTGTGCTTTTCTGTTTTTTACGAGGGATACGTTGGCCCTGCGCTTTTGGAACAAATTCCACAAAAGCAAAAGCAGCAGGAGCAATACGACAGGCAAAGCCAGCAGTACATAATACAGCGTTGTCCCGAAAAAGAAATTGCTCATGGGCTGTAAGTCAAACGGCCCTTCTTTGATATGCCGGATATCTTTTCCAAGAAAATGAATTCCCTGCTGGTCGGGAGCAGCGTAAACTACGCCGGTACCTTTTCCTTTTTTCACATGAATGTGATAGGTCTTGGTTTGAAAAACATGGTATCGCCTGTCTTTGGGGTTAAAATAGCAGAATTTCACCGGTTTGATAATAAAATCGCCTGCTGTACGTGGAATAGCGAGGTAATCAAACTTTTTCGTTCCCGAAACGCCATTGACCGAGGTATTGATTTTTGATGAAATCTTGGGATCATACGTCTCGAAATCTGAAGGGAATTTCACCTGTGGGGCACCTGTCAGTTCGATATTTCCGCTCCCGCTGATGGAGATTTCCAACGTAAGTGCATCGTTGGCCGTCAGGTTGGTCTTGTCCACACTGTTTTTGAAAGAGAAATTGCCCACAGCCCCCTTAAAACAGGCCGGTTTTCCCTTTTCGGGAAGTGGCCTCACCTTAAAAGTCAGTGCATTGGACACCAATTTTTTCTGAACAGTACGCACATTCTGATTAAAAAACGGATCGTTGAAAAAAGCATCGAATGGGTCACTGCCGTTAGAACGGTTTTTTATCCTTACCTGCACGGCACAGTTTAGTTCCATTGGATCAATGGTCAATTTACCGGACTGCTGGGGGATAAGGGCCAGTTTACGAATAACAGCGACCACATATTGCTTTCCGTTGATTGTTTCGCTGTGCTGCTGAACGGTTGATTTGTCACCAAGCAGATCTTTCGACCAGAAGCCTTTGAATGAGGCTACCTTATTGATACTCAAGTTAGATACCGGGACACGTGTATATATCCGGTAAGTAACCACCACCTGCTGGCCGAGATAGGGCCGCGTGTTATTGGCCGTAGCTTTGACAAAAACATCTTTGCTGCTGGCCGTGGCTGTGGAAGAGGCCGGTTGTGTACGGCGCGCAGCAGTTGCCCCCCCACGGTTTGGCACGGCACCCGAAGAATGTGCCTTTTGCACAACAGAGGAATTGTCTTTTAGGACTTTTATTTTCAATGTATTGGAGGTATATCTCCGGCCTTTCACGCGGATGGAGGCAGGCCCTATGGTAACATCACCCGGTTTGGTTGCCATGACAATGTAGGAATAAGTCATGGTATAAGACTGGCTCATTTTGCCATTGATAAACTGAATACTGGAACTGCTGGAAGTATTTGGTCCCGACAGTATTTCGAGCCCGCCGAAATCAGCCGGGGGGGTGAAACTCCTGCCATTGGCATTTACTTCAAACAGAACCTGAAATTGTTGCCCTACCAATACCTGCCGGCGTGCGCTGGCAGTAAAAGAGATGTTGTTGCCTGCCCACACGCCCTGTATGGTTAACAAAACCAAAAATATGATTGATATCCCCCGCTTTCTCATCGTTCCGAAGCCTTTAATTTCATTCAAAAATAAGGATAATTTCCACTCCGCCTTACGTAACAAATATTGCACCAAAGCATCGCTTGTCATATCGTTTTTACCAATTAATAACATTTGCATTGGCTTTAACGGCTTTTGCTTTGGCTTTCTCCAATTTTTTCAATGTATTCTTCTCATTATTTTTCAATGCATTCAAGATGCGTTGTGCCTCCTGCGGAGAGATTTGCTGTTTCTTCCGTCCGCTTTTATTTTTCTGTTGTTTGTTTTGCTGGTCCTGTTTCTGCTGGTTCTTTTTATTTTGGTCTTTCTTGTTTTGGTTCTTCTTGTTTTGGTCCTTCTTGTTTTGATTTTTTTTGTTCTGGTCCTTTTTATTCTGGTTTTTCTTGTTCTGTTGATTCTTTTTCTTGTTTTGTTTTTGTTTCTTTTTCTGCTGTTTTTGTTTTTTCAGCATTTTCCGGGCATAGGTCAGGTTGTACTTGGCATCCATGTTTGTCGGGTCTTTCCTTAACGCCTGGATGTAAGAAGCAATACTTTTTTCGTATTGTTTTTGCGACATGAAAGTATTGCCCAAGTTGTACCACGACGGTGCCTGATACTGTGGCGGTGTCTTTGTACCCTGTGCCAGTTTTTGGAAATACTTTTCTGCGCCCTTAAAGTTTTTTTGCTGATAAACAGCATCGCCGAGGTTAAAGATACTCTTTTCGTATTTCGGGTCCCTGGCCTGGGCTTTACGGTACTGCACCTCTGCTTTTGAAAATTTCTTGGCATCGTACAGCTTATTTCCCCTGCGGACAAGTGTTTTCGCACTCTGTGCGGAAACCCCTGCCGAAATCAGGCCAAGCAACAGTATCAAAACGATTTTTATGTTAGCTCCTTTTCTCATTTTCCAAAAAAATCAATTTTTTCAGTCCATTTCGATTTACGTTCAACCAGCAACAGTTCCAAAACCAGAAACAAAAAAGCGATGGCCAAAAACAGTTGAAAATGATGTGCGTAATCGGTAAACTGTTTGGTTGCCAGCTCTTTTTTCTGAATACGGTTCAAACTTCTTAAAATCTTCGACAGCCCCACACTGGCATTGTTGGCCCTCGCATACGATCCATTACCGGCAGCAGCTATCTCCTGCAGCATTTGCTCATTCAGTTTGGTAATCACCACTTTCCCCTGCCGGTCTTTCAGGAAAGTGCGGTTGCCCTGTGCATCGGCCATCGGAATTGGTGCCCCTTCCGGCAATCCCATGCCAATGGTAAAGACTTTTATTCCATGTTCAGCGGCATTCTTCGCAGCCTGCACCGGGTTGTCCTGATGGTTTTCGCCATCAGTAATCACCACTATGGCCTTGTTGTGCTTGTCTTTCTTAAAAGAGGTGGCAGCCATGTTGATGGCAGAGCCAATGGCCGTTCCCTGTACCGGTACAATTTTGGTGTCCACCGAAGAGAGAAAAAGCTTTGCAGCAGAATAATCGGTGGTCAGCGGCAGCAATTTATAGGCACGACCGGCAAAAACGATTAACCCGATGCGGTCGCCATCCAGTTTGTCCATCAGGTTGGAAATGGACATTTTGGCACGGCTCAGCCGGTTGGGTTTTATGTCTTCGGCCAACATGGAGTTTGACACATCCAATGCAATGTACAGGTCGATTCCTTTGCGTTTCACCGTTTCCACTTTGGTGCCCACTTTCGGGTCAATAATACCCGTAACCAGAAAAAACAGTGCAAAAAGAAGCAGTAAAAACCGCAAAGCCGGGCGTGTATCAGAATAATGCTTCACCAGCTGCCCCATCAATGCCTTGTCGCCAAATTGCTTCATCGACCTTCTTTTCCAGCCTTTGTACAGCCAGTATATCAGGACAAAAAACAGCAGCAACAGGTATGCCCAAAAAAACGCTTTATGTTCAAATTGAATCATTTTCTTCTTCTGTTTTTATGGTAATCTTCTAAAAAACAAATACCTCAGACTTATCTCCACAACAAAAATCAACAGTGCTGCCAACGCAAACGGAAAATAGAGTTCATATTTTCTGCGAAACTGCTGTACGTTAATTTTCGATTTCTCCAACCGGTCAATTTCCTTAAAAATAGCCCGTAACTTATTGTTGTTGTTGGCACGGAAATATTTCCCACCCGTTTCCTGTGCGATTCTTTTCAGCAAAGCTTCATCAATCTGCACTTTCATCTGCTGCATCTTGATTCCGTAAGGTGTCTGTACGGGATAAGGGGCGTAACCATAAGAACCAATTCCAATGGTGTAAACCCTGATGCCGTACATTTTGGCCAGTTCGGCAGCCGTTTCCGGGTCAATGGCACCCGAATTGTTCACCCCATCGGTAAGCAGCACAATGACTTTGGAACGGGCTTTGGAATCTTTCAGCCGGCTGACGGCTGTTGCCAGTCCATCGCCAATGGCTGTCCCATCCTGAATCATACCACTCTTCACTTCCCGTAAAAGGCTTTTTAAAACCGAATGGTCCAAGGTAAGCGGTGCCTGCGTAAAGGCCACGCCACTGAATATTACCAGCCCGATGCGGTCGTTGGGACGGCCATCGATAAACTGGGTGGCAATTTTTTTGGCAGCACCGATACGGTCGGGCTGAAAATCGCGGGCACGCATACTCCCCGACACATCCAACGCCATGACTATGTCAATCCCCTCAATGTTGATGTTGCTTTTTGAGGAAATGCTTTGCGGCCCTGCCAGCGCAACAACCAGTAGGATCAACGCCAGCATCCGCAACACAAAAAGGCTGTGGACCAGACGTGTTTTGAGCGAAGGCGAAACACCATCAAAAGGCTTCAATCCTGAAAAAAGCAACTCCGGCGTACTTTTGCGAAAGCGGTATACATACCACGCAACCAATGCGGGAATCAGCAGCAGCAGATAAAAATAATCGGGATTTCTCCATGTGTCTATACCAAACATCGTTATTTCTCCTCTTTATTTTCCGGTTCTGTTTTTTCTTCCATCGATACTTTGGCTTCGCCCGAAGTATTTTCCGCTGGCATTTCATTCGGCATTTCCTGCGGAACGGCTTTGGTTTCGTTCACAAAATCAATACAATAATTCAGGCTGGAATCGTTTTCCAGGGCCGATGGCGTAAGTTTGGCAAATTTTACCAAATCGGCCAAAGCGAAAGTACTGTGCACTTTGGAGAGTGCCTCTTTATTTACTACCGGCTCTTTTCCAAGTCTTTGAATAATTTCACCGGTAGTCATTTCGCGTGCATCAAACCGAAACCGCCGGGCAAAATAGTCGCGCATAATGTCTGTAATGGCCGAGTGATACGCTTTCAGTTTACCGGCCTGCCACATACGGGAAAGCCGTACCTCTTCCAACCGCTGGATAGCTTCCACCGACGGCGGTAACTTGGGCTTGGGTTTGCGGGCAAACAACGGCTGGTTCTTTTTTCGCCTGCGCAGGTACCAGATAAGAAAGACGATGGCTGCCACCACCAACAATCCCAGTAAAATCCAGGGAAGGATTTCACCCAATGTATAAGGCTCGGCAGCAGGGCCGGTTATGGCTTTAAAAGCTTTGGAAGTATCTACTTTGGGTGTGTAAACCTGTAAAAACAAATCCTGTGTAGCCACCGTATCCACCTTGCCGCTGCCGGGAAGCCGTACCTGAAACTTCAGGGGGACAATGTTAAAATATCCCGAATCGAAGGAGGTAATCAGAAGCCGGCGTTTCAAGCTTAACACATTGTTTTTCACCGTGCTGTCTGTAATGCCACGTTTTATAATTTCCACATGGGGAACCAGTGTATCAGGAAGTGGAGGCCATTTAACCTGCGTTCCTTCCGGTACTTCCAGTGCAAGGTCAAGCCCGATTTGGTCGCCAATCATAATGGCTGTGGTATCCAGCGAGGCGGTTGCCTTCAAAGGGACCATGTTTTGCCCACGGACAACCATAAATGCCATGAGCATCAAAATCAGTAACCCCGTATGTCCAATTTTTATCCTTTTCATATTGTTGTCAGCTTCTGGCTTCTCTTTTCCGAAACATGTTCATCAATGGCTTCACATAATCTTCGCCTGTGTAAACTTTCACCATATCCACGCCAAGCCTTGAAAACATCATATCAAGTTCACGGCTTTTCCGGGCTGCCCATTGGCTAAGCTGGCGGCGCACAGCGGCACTGCCGGTATCCACCCACATTTGTTTTCCCGTTTCGGCATCCGACATACGGATCATGCCCACATTGGGCAAATCCGTTTCGCGCCGGTCGGTAACCCGAATGGCTATCAGGTCGTGCTTGTGGTTGGCAATCCGGACAGCTTTTTCAAAACCCTCATCCATAAAATCGGAAATCAGAAAAGAGGTAGCCCGTTTTTTTATCACATTGGTCAGATAACGCAACGCTTCGGCAATGTCAGTTCCGTTGTTTTCGGCACGGAAATCTATCAGTTCCCTGATGATGCGCAAAATATGTGAAGTCCCTTTTTTGGGAGGGATGAATTTCTCAATTTTATCGGAGAAGAAAATCACGCCCACTTTATCGTTGTTCTGGATAGCCGAAAAGGAGAGTGTGGCCGCTATTTCGGTAACCACTTCCTGCTTCAGCTGTCCGTGTGTGCCAAAAAGGTTGGAGCCCGAAACATCGATGAGCAACATAACGGTCAGCTCACGTTCTTCCTCAAAAATTTTCACAAACGGATGGTTGAAACGTGCGGTAACGTTCCAGTCGATGCTGCGGATGTCATCGCCAAACTGGTATTCGCGCACCTCGCTGAAAGCCATGCCCCGTCCTTTAAAAACGCTGTGGTACTCGCCCGAGAAAATCTGTTTGGACAATCCCCGCGTTTTTATCTCAATCTTCCTGACTTTTTTAAATAATTCCTGTGCTTCCAATTTGTCCGTTTTTAAGAAATATAAGTAATCAAATCTCAAAACATAAATTACAAATCACGAATAAATTACAAATTCAAATTTCGAAATACAAAACCTTTGTCATTTGTTTTTTGTGATTTGTCATTTGTTATTTGTCATTTGTCAGGGTACTTCTACCGAGTTCAGGATTTCGTTGATAATGTCTTCGCTGGTAATGTTTTCGGCTTCGGCCTCATAAGTCAGCCCGATACGATGCCGCATGACATCATGGGCAACGGAACGGATGTCTTCGGGAATAACATACCCCCGTTTTTTGATAAATGCCAGTGCCTTGGCAGCGAGGGCCAGGTTGATACTTGCACGCGGCGAAGCACCGTATGAGATCATTCCCGAGAATTTTTCCAAATGAAAGTCATTGGGATAACGGGAAGCAAAAACAATATCCGTGATATAATTTTCAATTTTCTCATCAAGATAAATTTGCCGGACCAGCTCTCTTGCCTTGAGCACATCTTCCGGTTTCAAGATGGTTTTTGTCGTGGCATAAGTGTTCGTAATATTCTGGCGCAGAATTTGTTTCTCTTCTTCCTTTTTGGGATAGTTGATGACCACTTTCAACATGAAACGGTCTACCTGTGCTTCGGGAAGCGGATAGGTGCCCTCCTGCTCAATGGGATTTTGGGTTGCCATGACAAGGAACGGCTCATCCAGTTTAAAGGTATTGTCGCCAATGGTTACCTGACGTTCCTGCATGGCCTCAAGCAAAGCACTCTGCACTTTGGCAGGCGAACGGTTAATCTCATCAGCAAGAATGAAATTAGCGAATATCGGCCCTTTCTTCACCACGAATTCTTCTTTTTTCATGCTGTAGATAAGTGTCCCCAACAAGTCGGCAGGCAACAAATCGGGCGTAAACTGAATACGGCTGAATTTGGCATCGATCACATTGGCCAGCGACGTAATGGCCAGCGTTTTGGCAAGGCCCGGAACCCCTTCGAGCAAAATATGGCCATTTCCCAGCAGGCCGATAAGCAGCCGTTCGGTCATATGTGCCTGGCCTACAATCACCTTGTTCATTTCCAGTTTAATCAAATCGATGAACTGGCTCTCTTTTTGAATCTTTTCGTTTAGTTCGCGAATATCCGTTTCTAACATGGGAATAATTTTTTTCAATTTGTTGTGCAAATATATAAACCGGTTATGAATTAGCTTGTTAATATTTGTTAAAGGGAGAAATAAAATGTTAAAACCATTGGTTTGTTCATCAAACAGAGGATGAAGCCAATTGACATTCTCCTAAAACCTGTTTGCATATTGCCCATCTTTTCAAACTCCTTATCTTTGCAATATGCAAGAAACCATTCTCATCCTCGATTTCGGCTCCCAATACACCCAACTTATTGCACGGAGGCTTAGGGAGTTAAATGTTTACTGTGAAATTCATCCTTTTAATAAAATTCCGCCGGTTGATACTTCGCTCAAAGGCGTGATCCTTTCGGGAAGCCCGTTTTCGGTACATGACCCGGAAGCTCCCGTTTCGGATTTATCGCATATTCGTGGCAAATACCCGCTGCTCGGCGTCTGCTATGGCGCACAATTTCTGGCACAGCACGATGGCGGCAACGTCATGCCTTCAAAAATCAGGGAATACGGCCGGGCCAACCTTGGCTTTCGCGACACTGCCTGCCCGCTTATGAAAAGTCTCTCCGATGGAAGCCAGGTGTGGATGTCGCATGGCGATACCATCCTAAAACTACCGGAAAAATATCAGGTTATTGCCAGTACGGAAAGCGTGAAAGTAGCCGGATTTCAAATTGCCGGGGAGCCAACCTACGGCATCCAGTTTCATCCGGAGGTGTACCATTCGGAAGAAGGAATGACACTGTTAAAAAACTTTGTAACCGATGTGTGCGGCTGTACCCAAAACTGGACTCCCGGCTCTTTTATAAAAAACACGCTGACAGATTTACGTCAAAAGCTGGGCAACGACAAAGTGGTGCTGGGACTTTCGGGCGGCGTGGACTCATCTGTGGCTGCTGTGTTGCTGCACAAAGCCATCGGAAAAAACCTCTACTGCATCTTTGTGGACAACGGCCTTTTGCGGAAAAATGAATTTTCAACCGTACTGGAATCCTACAAAAACATGGGCCTGAACGTGAAAGGCGTGGATGCTTCGGATGCTTTTATGGAAGCGTTAAAAGGCATTTCCGACCCGGAGAAAAAGCGCAAAGCCATTGGTAAAACTTTTATCGAAATTTTCGACTGGGAAGCCCACCGTATTAAAAATGTGAAATGGCTGGCACAAGGCACCATTTATCCGGATGTCATCGAATCGGTTTCTGTGAAAGGGCCATCGGCCACCATCAAATCGCATCACAATGTGGGCGGATTGCCCGATTTTATGAAGCTGAAAATTGTGGAGCCGCTGAATACCTTATTTAAAGATGAAGTGCGGCGTATCGGCCGTACCCTCAACATGCCGGAGCACCTGTTGAAAAGGCATCCTTTTCCCGGTCCCGGCCTGGGCATTCGCATTCTCGGTGAAGTAACCCGCGAAAAAGTCCGCATCTTACAGGATGTGGACCACATCTTCATCCAAAGCCTTAGAAAAGAAGGCCTCTACGACAAAGTGTGGCAGGCACTTGCGGTGTTGCTTCCCGTTCAATCGGTTGGCGTAATGGGTGATGAACGCACTTACGAGAGTGTGGTGGCCTTGCGGGCTGTCGGTTCTACCGATGGCATGACTGCCGACTGGTCCCATTTGCCTTATGAATTTCTGGCCAAAGTTTCCAACGACATCATCAACCGGGTAAAAGGCGTTAACCGGGTGGTTTATGACATCAGCTCCAAGCCACCGGCAACTATTGAATGGGAATGATTGTGGATGTGGGGATGTGGGATGTGGGGATGTGGGGATGTTGGATGGGAGGATGTGGGGATGTGGGATGTGGGGATGTGGGATGTGGGGATGTGAGATGGGGAGAATTTTATTTCACTTTCCGGCATCTTTTTTAAGTGGCTTTAAATTTACCTTATAGATTTAAATGTATCAAATTGTAAATCAGCAGATAAATCCCTTTATTTTCCCGTCTCAGGCGAGAGGGGCGTAGAGGTGGGTTAATAATAAAGCATATTTATTTACTGATTTACAAGTCTTTATAATTGAGTTTTATTTTAGGCTTCAAACAACTTCATTTTTAGCTTACATTTGCGACTAATTTTTTGCATAAGCATAGTGTAAAACATAAAGAATACCGTTATGGGAATTAAATTTCGGCTCACAGTCATGAACTTCCTGCAATTTTTTGTCTGGGGGGCATGGCTTCTTTCCTTTGGAAAATATCTCGGTGCCACATTGCATTTTAGTGGCGAACAGATTGGTGCCATTTTTATGACACTGGGGATTGCCTCGCTGTTTATGCCCGGGTTGCTGGGGATTGTGGCTGACCGCTGGATCAGGCCCGACAAACTGTATGCCCTGGTACATATTTTGGGTGCAGGCTTGTTGTATTATGCTGCCAAAGAAACCAGTTTTGATGGCCTTTATTGGGTTATGCTACTGTACCTAATGCTCTACATGCCTACCATTGCGCTGGATAACACGGTGTCGTACTGTATTTTGGAAAAGCATAACTACGACATTGTAAAAGATTTCCCGCCCATACGGGTGTGGGGGACCATTGGGTTTATCATTGCCGTATGGCTTATCGACTTGCTGGGCTGGGGCATGAGCAATATGCAACTCTATTTTTCGGCCGCTTTTTCGCTGGTATTGGGACTTTATTCACTTACCCTGCCGGGATGCCCCATAGAAAAAAGCAAAGCCAAGAAAACGCTGACACAAGCCCTTGGACTGGATGCTTTTGTTTTGTTCAAAAACAAAAAAATGGCCATCTTTTTCATTTTCTCCATGCTGCTGGGTGCTGCTTTGCAGATTACCAACATGTGGGGCGAGGCCTTTTTGCACGATTTCGGGAAAATTGCCGAATTTAAAAATGCTTTTGCCGTAACCCACAACGGCATTTTGATGTCTGTTTCGCAAATGTCAGAAACGTTGTTCATCCTCACTATTCCTTTCTTCCTGAAGCGGTTTGGCATTAAAAAGGTCATGCTCATGAGTATGTTTGCCTGGGTGTTCCGTTTCGGGCTGTTCGGTATCGGCACACCGGTGGGCATGGGACTGGTGTGGCTCATTCTTTCCATGATTATTTACGGAATGGCCTTCGATTTCTTCAATATTTCCGGCTCCCTTTTTGTGGAAATGGAAGCCGAGCCCAAAATCAGGGCCAGTGCCCAGGGACTGTTCATGATTATGACCAACGGACTCGGTGCTATGATCGGTGCCTATGGCAGCGGGGTTATTATCCAGGCATTAACGCATAACGGTATCCGCGACTGGCAAACCATCTGGTTTATTTTTGCCGCCTATGCTTTGGTGATCGGTGTTACTTTTATGCTGCTGTTTAAATATAAACACGACCCGAAGGCCATGAGTACGGTAAAGCATTGACAACCTAATTTCGAGATAAGGCATGCTTACGGTTAGATAATTTTTCCATAGGCGAATCAAATTGGCGTAGTACTTTCGGGACAATTCAAGGGAATCTGAGGAAGTATATGGGAAAATTACCATGATATATCAATAAAAAACTGTATATTTGCATATCATGTATGAAGATTTACAGGTAAAACGCAAGGTGTTTGAATCGCTTCCACTTGAACCTGACAGGGCCATTGTCTTGATAACAGGTGCACGTCAAACAGGCAAAACTACTTTGGTTAAAGAAAAGTACGCTGGTTTACCTTATTTTAACCTGGATGCGATCGAACTTAGAGATCAGTTAAGTGCTGTTAGTTCTTTTTTGTGGGCAAAGGATGTTGGATCTGCAGTGATTGATGAAATTCAAAAAGAACCTTCGTTATTTGAAAAGATAAAATTTTCATTTGATGAAGGAAAACTAAACTTTTCTGTTTTGACAGGCTCTTCACAGCTATTACTTCTGAAAAAAGTTCGTGAAACCATGGCTGGCAGAATACGGTTGTTTGAGCTGTTTCCGTTTATGCTTTCCGAGATGGTTTACCCTGAAGGCCAAAAGGAAATTATCATAACACTGGAAAAGTTGCTTCAGCTTCAATCAGTTGATGACCTGTTTGGAACCTATCCATCCGTGCTGTTTGGAGAGAAGTGGGAATCACTTAAATCTGCTGAAGAATGGTTGATAAAATGGGGAGGAATGCCACCCATAACGCATATTCCGGATGAAACCGATCGAATAAACTGGCTACATGACTATTCATTGACATACCTGGAAAGAGATTTAATGGATTTGGTCAGATTAAGCGACTTAAGGCCTTTCAGAAGATTTCAAACAATAGCTGCTTTACGTGCAGCAAATATCTTGCAGTATACAGAGCTATCCAAAGATGCGGGAACCAGTATTGAAACTGCCCGCAGATATCTGGAATATTTGAATATCTCATATCAAAATTTCATATTGCAACCTTACTACAAAAACCTGACGAGTAGTTTGGTCAAAACGCCTAAATTGTTTTGGCTTGATAACGGATTATTACGACAATCTTCCGGTCTTGGGTTCAATATTAACACCGGACAACTTTATGAAAACTATTTTGCCTCCGAATTAATGAAATACCTGAGAACAATAAGAAGCAGTGCCAAACTTTTTTACTATCGCACCCGTTCCGGGATGGAAATCGACTTTATCCTTGAAACACAGCATGGCATTGTTGCCATAGAAGCCAAAAACAGGTCATCTGTAACCTCTTCTGATTTTTCTGCCCTTAGGAAACTTGCACTTGCTGCTAAAAGCTTATGGGTCGGTGGCATCGTGGCTTACAAAGGAAATAAAATCCAGCAGTTTGGCGATAAACTTTGGGCTGTTCCTTCCTGTCGCTTGCTGAGTTAACTGAAGGATTGAAGATAATACTTTATCTCCTTTCATATATCTCAAATGAATAGCTAAAATCGTTTTGCGGGTCGTCATTCACCCGCCGGCTTTCGGCTAGTTGCCATTGGTCGGGTGAAATTTCAGGAAAAAAGGTGTCGGCTTCAAAATCTTTGTGTACCCGTGTGATGTACAGTTTTTGGGCATAGGGCATAAACTGCCGGTAAATGGATCCACCGCCAATGATGAAGTTTTCATTTTCAGCATCCATCTTTTCAATCGCTTCTTCGATGGAATAAGCCATCACACAGTTATCGATTTGTTCACCGGGCACATCGGTAATAACCATATTCGTCCGGTGGGGCAATGGGCGTGTGGGCAGAGAGAAATAAGTACGTTTCCCCATGACCACAGTATGGCCTTTGGTCAGGCGTTTAAAACGTTTCAGGTCTTCCGAAATGTGCCACAGCAGGTCGTTGTCTTTCCCAATGGCATAATTTTCGGCAATGGCTACAATGATGGATATTTCTTTTTCAAACATACTCTTCCACTTTTAACTTTTTACTTTTTACTTTTTACTCTTCACTTTTAACTCTTCACTTTTAACTTTTAACTTTTATACCGAAATTTCCCCCTTGATGTGCGGGTGCGGGTTGTAATTTTTCAGGGCAAAGTCTTCGTAACGAAAACCGAAAATGTCCTTTACCTCCGGGTTGAGTTCCATTGCCGGCAAGGGCCGCGGTTTGCGGGTCAGTTGCAGTGCCACCTGTTCCAAATGGTTCAGGTAAATGTGTGCATCGCCGAGGGTGTGGACAAAATCGCCCGGTTGTAATCCCGTGGCCTGTGCCATCATCATGGTCAGCAATGCATAAGAGGCAATGTTGAATGGCACGCCGAGAAAAATATCGGCACTGCGCTGATAAAGCTGGCACGAAAGTCTTCCATTGGCCACATAAAATTGAAACCAGGCATGACAAGGCGGTAGGGCAGCTTTTCCGTAGGCCACATTTTCGCTAAAACTTTTCCCCGATGCTGGCAGCACCGAAGGGTTCCAGGCAGCGACAATAATACGTCGGCTATCGGGATTGTTTTTTATCTGGTCTACGGCTATTTTTATCTGGTCGATGCCTTCGTTGTTCCAGTTGCGCCACTGGGCACCATACACCGGCCCTAGGTCACCGTTTTCATCAGCCCAGGCATTCCATATTTTCACACCGTGTTCCTGCAGGTATTTTATGTTGGTATCTCCGTTCAAAAACCACAATAGTTCGTAAATGATTGATTTCAAGTGGAGTTTTTTGGTGGTCAGCAACGGAAAACCTTCACTCAGGTCGAAACGCATTTGGTACCCGAACACGCTTTTGGTGCCTGTGCCGGTACGGTCGCCTTTTTCCACGCCGTGGCCTGTTACGTGTTGCAATAAGTCAAGATATTGCTTCATAGGTTCTTATTGTGTTTTCAGGTTAAAAAAGCACCGCAATTAGCCTAAATAAAGTAAAACAGGGGGCTCTTTCCGGTTTTAGAAATTGGAATTTGAATATTATTTGTGATTTGCTTTTTGTAATTTGAGATTTCTTTTTTGAGATTTTTTTTGTCATATCTTCTCTTTCCTTCGTTTTATCTCATCGCGAATACGGGAGGCCTCTTCATAGTTTTCCTCTTCAATGGCTTTTTGAAGCATCTCTTCCAACTCTTCCAACAGGAAATCCTCATAGGCATAAACGGTTGGTGCAACCTCTTTGCCGGTATCTTCATCCTTTTCTTTGGCTTCCGGTTCCTCATCCGATTCTTCAATCACAATGCCGGCTTCATCAATAATAGAAGCATCGGCATAAATCGGGCAACCAAAACGCAAAGCGAGGGCAACTGCATCAGAGGTGCGGCTGTCTATCTCCACCTCATCTCCGTCTTTTTCACACACCAGTTTGGAGAAGAATATGCCTTCTTCAAATTTGTTAATCACCACCTCTTTCAAGTGAACATGAAAGCTATCGGCAAAATTTTTAAACAAGTCGTGTGTGAGCGGGCGTTGCGGTTTCATCTTTTCCAGAAAAATGGCAATAGCCTGTGCTTCAAATCCTCCAATAATAATAGGCAACCGTTTTTCCTCTCCTACAACCCCGAGGAACAAAGCATAAGCACCGCTTTGTGATTGACTGTAAGACATCCCCGCCACAAACATCTCAACTTTTTTCATATAAAACGTTATCTTTTTTTTCGAGCAAATAAAATTATACATTATTCGTATATCAGCACACAGGATGATCAATATTTTCAGAGGTTTTATTAACAAATTCCAACCCTGTTATTTATAAACAAACTAAATTTACATTCAAATAATTGTAAATCAAATAATAACGGTTTTATCAGTAAGTATCCCCATTAAAATATTATCAACAATCCACCAATATCTTCCTTTCATTAAAGTGAATTTCTATATTTGTACCCGTAATGCAAACGTTTTAAATCAAGTTATTCAACAAAAATCATCTAACATGAAAAAATTTCTATCTCTGATTGCCGTGTTTAGTATTCCGGCATTTACGATGGCTGGCGAAGCCGATTTGGTTATCCCTGATGGGATGAAATCGGAAACAATCCTCTACTGGGGATTTCTTATCACCATTCTCGGCTTTCTTTTTGGCCTGTATCAATTTATGAAAGTCAAAAAGATTAGGTCGCACAAAACCATGCTTGAAGTAGCAGATGTGATTTACCAAACCGGGAAAACCTATTTGAAACAGCAAGCTAAATTTCTCTTCTATCTTTTCTTAATTGTAGGCACCATTGTAGCCTTCTATTTTGGATGGCTTTCAGAAGATAGTTTTGGCGTCGGCGGGGTACTGATGATTTTGGGATGGACCGTACTCGGTATTTTGGGATCGTATAGTGTAGCCTGGTATGGACTCAGAATGAATACTTTTGCTAACGCCCGTATGGCTTTTGCGTCACTCGAACGGAAGCCCATCAAATTACATGAGATTCCACTTACATCAGGCATGAGTATTGGCGTTGTATTAATTTCGCTGGAGCTTACCATGATGCTGATTATTCTAATGTTTGTCCCCGGTCATTATGCCGGAGCCAGTTTTATCGGCTTTGCCATTGGTGAATCACTGGGTGCTTCTGCCTTAAGAATCGCAGGGGGTATTTTTACCAAAATTGCTGATGTGGGTTCCGACCTGATGAAGGTGATATTCAAGATTGGGGAAGACGACCCGCGTAACCCGGGAACCATTGCCGACTGTGTGGGCGATAATGCCGGCGACAGTGTGGGGCCTACAGCCGATGGTTTTGAAACTTATGGCGTTACCGGTGTGGCACTGATTGCTTTTATTGTACTTGCCGTTGCCAAACCTTCCATGCAGGTTGAATTACTTACCTGGATTTTTGTCATGCGTGTTTTAATGGTCATTACTTCAGTCGTTTCCTACTGGGTGAACAATATGGTTACCAAAGCGAAATACAGCAATGTTGATGATCTTGATTTTGAAGCTCCCCTAACTTCCCTAATTTGGATTACTTCTCTTTTCTCTATCATTGCTACTTTTGCAGCCAGTTATTTTACGCTGGGAAATCTTCCCGATAATATGTGGATTACTTTATCGGTAATTATCAGTGCAGGGACATTGGGTGCTGCGCTTATCCCCGAATTCACAAAATTATTTACCAGCCCCAAATCAATCCACGTTAACGAAGTGGTTGAAGCTTCCAAAAAAGGGGGTGCCTCATTGAATATACTCTCCGGTTTGGTAGCCGGTAACTTTTCGGCTTTCTGGCAGGGAATGGTATTTTTACTCTTAATGTTTATTGGCTATTATGCCAGTACTTATGGATTAAGTGACATCATGATTTATCCTTCCATCTTTGCTTTCGGTTTGGTTGCTTTTGGTTTCCTTGGCATGGGGCCCGTTACTATTGCCGTGGACAGTTATGGGCCGGTAACAGACAACGCACAATCCATCTACGAACTTTCGCTGATTGAGGAAAATCAGAAAGAAGTTACCCCTGAAATTGAAAAAGACTTTGGTTTTAAACCTGATTTTGAAAAAGCCAAATACTTCCTCGAAGCCAATGATGGTGCCGGTAATACTTTTAAAGCCACGGCTAAACCGGTATTGATTGGAACCGCTGTTGTGGGTGCCACCACTATGATTTTCTCGCTAATTTTGGTTATCAAAAATACATTGGGCGTAAATCCTGTAGATGTTCTGAACCTTTTGAATCCATATACAATTCTTGGTTTCCTCGCCGGTGGTGCTGTTATTTACTGGTTTACGGGCGCATCTATCCAGGCTGTTACTACCGGGGCCGGTCGTGCTACCGAATACATTAAAAATAATATAAATCTGGAACTCGGTGCCGAGAAAAAAGCCGACATTGCCAAATCAACAAAGGTTGTTCAGATTTGTACGCTTTATGCACAAAAAGGTATGTGGAATATTTTCTTTGCCTTGTTTTCATTTGCTTTGGCATTTGCATTTTTAGCAGCCCCGTCAGGCCTGATAGCAGGAATGAATAAGGCTGATATCATCACCAATTCGATGCCTGTATCATTGTTTGTAGGATATTTGCTGTCGATTGCCTTCTTTGGTTTATATCAGGCTATATTTATGGCCAATGCCGGTGGTGCATGGGATAATGCCAAAAAAGTGGTAGAAGTAGATATGCAGGAAAAGGGAACACCCTTGCATGAGGCCTCCGTTGTAGGCGATACCGTTGGCGATCCATACAAAGACACCTCTTCTGTTTCATTGAATCCTGTCATTAAATTTAGTACACTTTTTGGACTGCTGGCCATGGAAATAGCTATTTCAGAACATTTCCGTCATGTAGCCCCCTACTTTGGGTTTGCTTTCCTGGCAGTGGCTCTGTATTTCGTTTACAGAACATTTTACAAGATGAGAATTAACGAATAATTGCTTTTCAATAATTGATAATGAAAAGGGAGATGCCTGCGGGTGTTTCCCTTTTTTTGTTTTTGGGCGGCCGGGCGGGTGCTCCGCTGTAGCCCGTGGCCGCATAACCGGGTTGCGCAGGCAGCGGGCAGGGGCTTCTGCCGTCGCCCTGCCCGTGCCGCTCCACCACGGTATGCACCTGCCGGGGCTGCCGCTGCGCCCCCTGCCGCAAGCGGAACTGTATACCCCTTTCTGAAATTCCAGATTTTTTATCCGAGCAGGTAATCCGCGAAGTTTTCACTGTGGACAACCTGAAACAAGGCTTCAGGGTATGTTTTCATAAACTGAACCGGTGGCTTCACTTTCCGGTTGCCGAATTTAAATTCTAATGCGTTTAATTTTCCGCCATATTCTTCAATTAAATCAATCTCTTTTTGCTGATACGTGCGCCAGAAATAAAAGTTTGTCTTCTTTCCTGCGTTCGCATGAAGTTGCATGCGGTTTACAATGCAAAAATTCTCCCACAGGGCACCTTTATCGGTACGGTTTTTCAAAAGGGTATAATTTTGAATGATACTGTTCCGAATGCCCAAATCGTAAAAGTAATATTTTCTGCTCCGGGCAATTTCGTTGCGCAAATTCCTGCTGAAAGAGGGCAATGGGAAAAGGACAAAAGAGCGTTCCAGCAACTGAATATACTTTTGAACAGTTTCCACACTCAGGCCAGTGAGCTGACCCAATTCCCTGAACGAAACCTCATTGCCTGTTTGCAAAGCAATGGCTTTGAGCAGCTTGACGATGGTATCGGAATGTTTAATATTTTCATACTGCAACACGTCCCTGAAAAGGTAATCCGAAGAAAGTTCGTCAAGTAACGTGATTTGTTCTTCTACAAGCCTGTCCACAATGTCAGGATAAGTGCCAAAACATAAAAAATCAGGCAGTTTCTCTTTCAGCTTCAATAGGTCGTACTGCTGCGAGAGTTCTTGCAGGGAAAGCGGAAACAGGAAAAATTTTACGTTCCTACCGGTCAGGGGCTCGCTTACTTCGCTAACCAGTTGAAAACTGCTTGATCCCGTGGCAATGTACTGCCTTTCGGGATGGGTGTCAATCAACAACTTTAAGGTCTCCCCAATCTTTCTGATTTTTTGTGCCTCATCAAAAATGATAATCCGGGCATCGCCGGCAGTCCGTAAAATATTTTCGGGGTTCATGGAAGCCAGCAGGTCTTTTACTGCCGGCCTCTCGCAATTCAGGTAATACGATCCGGGGTAATTTTCCATAATCTGTTTTACCAGCGTGGTTTTGCCCACCTGCCTGGGGCCGTACAAAATGAGTACTTTGCCTTGAAAAAGCCATTTTTCCATGCGGGGATAAATACTTCGTTTATAAATGAATTTTTTCATTTTCTTTAAATTTGTCGAATCAACCTGACAAATTTATATAAATTTGTCGAATGTACTCGACAAATTTCATTTTTTTAAGCTAAAGCGGGTAAACCTGCTTTTCGCAAAAGCCGGAATAAGCTTTTTTCAGATAAATAATTTTGCGTATTTGGCGAAAAAATTTGGCGGCCTTTGCGTAAAGCCTAATTTTTGTACAGCTTTTTTAATACCCAATGGATTTTCCATCCATCCCTTCTTGCATAAACTGTTTATAAATTGCCCCGGACCATTAAAAACAAGGTGTTAATTAATAAACAAACATAAGAATTAGTATTACTTTTGCAATGCAAAAACCAAAATGGACTGTTTTTGTAAATGATTGTTCTTTAAATATTTATCTATTATTTTAAAAATAGCGGAATGAATCAAAATACTTTCTTGTCCCGCCACAACGGGCCTCAAGATGAGGATGTGCAACACATGCTCACAAAAATGGGACTTTCTTCGGTAGAACAGCTTATCGACCAAACCGTCCCGGCCGGCATACGGCTGAAAGAAGACCTTGACCTCGAAGAAGGCATGGATGAATACAGTTACCTGCAACACATCCGGCAACTGGCCTCCCAAAATAAAATTTACAAAACCTACATTGGCCTGGGATATTACAACACCATCGTCCCGCCGGTCATCATGCGCAATGTGTTTGAAAACCCGGGCTGGTACACCTCTTATACCCCTTACCAGGCCGAAATAAGCCAGGGACGGCTCGAAGCACTACTCAACTTCCAAACCATCGTCTCTGACCTTACCGGCTTGCCGCTGGCCAACTCTTCCCTGCTGGACGAAGGCACAGCTGCTGCGGAAGCCATGCTCATGTTTTACCATGCCCGTCCCCGTGCACTGGCCAAAGCGGGTGCCAATGTCTTTCTGGTTTCTGAAAAAGTCTTTCCACAAACGATTGAAGTGCTGAAAACACGTGCCGGATCACGCGGCATTAAGCTTCGTATTGTTGCCGTGGATAAATTTGAATTCTCAGAAAATGTCTTTGGCTGCATGGTGCAGTATCCCGATAAAAACGGACAGGTCAATGATTACACGACACTTGTGGCTCAGTTAAAAGAGAAAAATATTCCTTTGGCTGTGGCTGCCGATCTCATGAGCCTCACCCTGCTCACACCTCCAGGCGAATGGGGAGCCGATGTCGTCTTCGGTTCTTCCCAGCGTTTTGGTGTACCCATGGGCTATGGTGGCCCTCATGCGGCCTATTTTGCCACTACCGAATCTTACAAACGGCAGATACCAGGCCGTATCATTGGTGTTTCCAAAGATGCCAATGGGAAAATGGCCCTGCGTATGGCATTGCAAACCCGCGAGCAACATATTAAACGGGAGAAAGCTACCTCTAACATTTGTACAGCCCAGGCATTACTGGCCATTATGGCCGGATTCTACGGTGTTTATCATGGCAAAGACGGGCTTGTTGAAATTGCTTCCCGAATCCATACCCTCGCTGCCGGTTTGGCCACAGCACTGGATAAATCCGGTTACAAAAATCAAAACAGTGTTTATTTCGATACGCTTTATCTTGAAATACCCGATAACACGAACATTCATCTTATTCGCGGCAAAGCATTGGAAAACGAGATAAATTTCCTTTACGCCGATGAAAAACACATCGGCATTAGCCTGGATGAAACTACCAGTAAAGCCGATGTGGAGAAGATTGTTTCGGTATTGGCTAATGCGGCAGACAGGACACCGTTGCCAATAGCGTTCCATGATAAGGCACAGGTAATTCCTGAAAAATTACAGCGGACAAGTGATTTTATGGCCCATCCGGTATTCAATAAATACCGTTCCGAAACGCAAATGATGCGCTATCTGAAATCGTTGGAAAACAAAGACCTGGCCCTTAACCGCAGCATGATTCCTTTGGGCTCATGTACCATGAAACTAAATGCTGTTTCGGAAATGATGCCGGTGAGCTGGCCTGAATTTACGGATATCCACCCCTTTGTACCCAAGGGACAAGCCGCCGGTTACCAGCTTGTTATCAACGAGATGGAAGATATATTGTGTAAGGTTACAGGATTTAAAGGCATGTCGTTTATGCCCAATTCGGGAGCTGCCGGAGAGTATTCCGGGTTGATGGTCATCCGTGCCTACCTGCACAGCCGCGGCGAACAACATCGCAACATTTGCCTTATTCCGGCTTCGGCCCACGGCACCAACCCAGCCAGCTCGGTGATGGCCGGTTTCAATGTGGTGGTGGTAAAAACCGATGAAAACGGCAACATCGATGTGGAGGACTTGAAACAAAAGGCCGAACAGTACAAAGATACGCTGGGAGCCTTGATGGTTACTTATCCTTCCACCCACGGCGTTTTTGAAGAAGCTATTCGCGAAATTATTGAGATTATTCATGCCCACGGCGGGTTGGTTTACATGGATGGTGCCAACATGAATGCCCAGGTAGGGCTTACCAACCCTGGATTTATCGGTGCCGATGTCTGCCACCTGAACCTGCACAAAACCTTTGGTATCCCCCACGGTGGCGGCGGCCCCGGAGTTGGCCCCATTGGCGTGGCCGCTCATTTGAAACCATTTCTCCCGGGACATATTTTTGTGGAAACGGGTGGTGGGCAAGGTATTACAGCCGTTTCGTCTGCTCCTTACGGAAGTGCCCTGGTGCTGCTGATTTCCTACGGTTACCTGAAAATGCTGGGCAAAACAGGATTAAAAGAAGCCACAAAAATGGCCATCCTCAATGCCAATTATCTGAAAGATGAATTGAAAGAAGCTTATCCCATTTTATATACCGGCAAAAATGGCCGCGTGGGGCACGAGATGATTCTCGACTGCAACGCTTTTAGTAAAACAGCGGGCATCGAAGTCATCGATATTGCCAAACGGCTCATGGATTACGGTTTTCATGCACCCACAGTGGCATTCCCTGTTCACGGAACCCTGATGGTAGAACCTACCGAAAGTGAGCCTTTGGAAGCACTGGATCGTTTTGTGGAGGCCATGAAAGCTATCCGGGAAGAGATTCGCGAAGTAGAAGAAGAAAAAGCCGAACGCAAAAACAATGTCGTATTCAATGCGCCACACACTGCCGGGATGTTGATTTCCGACGCGTACAGCCTTCCCTACAGCCGCGAAAAAGCAGCTTTCCCATTGGAATGGGTACGTGAAGACAAATATTTCCCGCCTATTGCCAAAATTGATGATGCCTTTGGCGACCGCAACCTTTGTCCCTGCCTGCCGGTGAGCGATTATGAAGGACCGGTGGTAGAGGTTCCAAAATTTTGAAAAAAAGATGGTTTGATTTAAGCCCCGGTGAATTTCCCACCGGGGCTTTTTTGTGCCGACAGGAGACCTTTTTTTGAAGTATCGTGATATACTCAGGGAAATACAAAAAAAATAATGGATAGCAGAACCCTGAAATAAAGTTATTTATGGTTCAATATGTTTTTCTTGAGACCATTTTGAGAAATAAAACAACAATTTTTTAGTAGGTTTGCAGTTATCTATATATCGAAATATATAATTTTTCAAATATCTTGTTATGAGAAAAGGAATCAGCCAGGCCATGGGTGCCTTGATTTTCGTATACGCTTTATTCACCTGGGGAAGTTGTACCCACCCGCCGGGAATCTATTATGACAACAAGCCGATGGTAAGCCAACAATGCTCTGTTGATACGATTTATTTTCAGAACGACATTCTCCCGCTATTGAATTCCACCTGTGCCGTAAGTGGTTGTCATGATGCCGCCACCGGTAAGCACAATGTTGTGTTGACTGATTATGCTGCAGTAATGAAAACAGGAGGCATTAACCTGCAAAATCCTGAGGAAAGCAAAATCTACCGTGTTTTGGGCAAGGGAGGCGATGAGAGCATGCCCCCGCCACCTGCTGCCGCATGGAGTACAGAACAGCAAAACGCCCTGTTGACCTGGATTGGCCAGGGAGCCTTGAACAATGCCTGTACCAATACCGTTTGTGACACCACCAATGTAACCTTTAAAAATAATGTGGATCCGATTTTCCAGACTTATTGTTACGGATGCCACAGTGCCGGTAATACTTCTGGTGGTATTGACCTGACTAATTTTAGCCAACTGGCCCTGTTGATTGATAATGGATCATTGCTGGGTTCCATCAGGCATGATGCCGGATTAATCCCCATGCCACAGGGAGGCAACAAACTGAGTGATTGCGAGATAAATACCATCGCCATTTGGGCACGCGACACAACGCTTACCGGAGGAGGGGGAAATACCGGAAGTTCCTGCGATCTGGATACTACCTATTTTCAAAATCAGGTACTGCCCCTGCTCCAGTCCAATTGTGCCGTTTCCGGCTGCCACGATGCCGCTACCCGGAAAGAAGGGGTACAACTGACCGATTATAATTCGGTAGTCAAAACCGGCAGAGTAGTAGCCGGCAATCCCAACAGAAGTAAGCTTTATACTATTTTGTCCGGTGGCGGGGGAGATGACAAATCAACGCAGGATGGTATCATGCCCCCACCACCCCGGGCTGCTTTTACCACCGAACAAAAGAACCTGGTCAAGAATTGGATTTTACAAGGTGCCAAAGACAATGTTTGCGATGGCTGCGACACTACCCAAGTCAGCTTCAAGGCCAGCGTTTTTCCCATTGTGGAAACTTACTGCCTGGGATGTCATAACGGCAACACTCCCGGAGGTGGTATTTACCTTCGTAATTACAGCGATCTGGTGGCTGTGGCCAAAAACGGAAAACTCTGGGGCAGCATCAACCATGAAACCGGATATTCTCCCATGCCGAAAAATGCAAGCAAATTATCAACCTGTCAATTGGCAACTTTTAAAATTTGGATAGACAATGGAACACCAAACAATTAAATACGGATTATTTCTGGGAGTATTGATAAGCCTTTTGGCCCTTAGCTCCTGTTACAACGATAATTACCAGGATTTGTATCCTTCGGCCCCCTGCGATACCACCTCAGTTGCTTTTACGAACGATGTCTGGCCGGTTATCAATGCACAGTGTACCGGTTGCCACAGTGGCGGTACACCGTCCGGGAACATCCGGCTGGAAAATTACAGCGATGTGGTTGTCATAGCAAAAAACGGTAAACTGCTGGGAAGCATCCGTTTTGATTCGGGCTTCTCCCCTATGCCCAAAGGCGGTGCCAAACTGAGCAGTTGCACCATCGCCAAAATGGAAAAGTGGGTTCATGATGGTACGCCCAAAAACTAAAATGTATTCTTAAGAAAATAGAAGTTTATTTTTTTAGAATTTTAAAACAAAAACTATGAAAAGAAGAAAGTTTATAATAAAGTCAGGGGCTATTGTCGGCCTTGCAGTTGTCGCCCCGAGCCTGTTTTTGGAGAGTTGTGCCAAAGGGGGTGCCTCTCCTTCCGCACCCAATGTAAATTTTAAAATTGACCTTAGCTCTGCCCAATACCAGTCTTTAAATACGGTGGGCAATTATATCTATAAAAACAATGTAATCGTTGTAAATACCACGCAGGGATTCATCGCCTTGTCAAAAATCTGTACCCATCAGGGCTGTACGGTAGCGTATAATAGAAATGCCAACGACCTTCAATGTCCTTGTCATGGAGCGGTTTATAATGATTCCGGAAAAGTAATGGGCGGCCCGGCCCCGACCCCTTTGAAAAAGTATAGTGTGGTTAAAAACGGCAATATACTCGCCATTAAAGGATAAATAATAAAGAATGGGAATCATATGAAGGCATTAAAAATAGGACTCATTATAGTGGTTTTGGGACTTCTGTCGGCAGCTTATGTCTGGTTCTTTGTGTACAACAAGCCGCACCGTGATTTTGAAAAGGCCCGGCCCGATGTGGTGGAGAGTGCCCGGCAATGTTACCGGAACTTTAAAAAGTCTGCCAAAGCCCCCGAATCGGGAAAGGTAGTGGAACTATCCGGAGTGCCCAAGACGATTGAACATTCCGATTCGCTGGTAACCGTGGTTTTTGCTTTTCAGCAGGGCATGTTTGGCGACGAAGGGGTAAGGTGTACCCTGCTGCCGAAATACAACAGGGAAGCAGGCCGGCTGTCGCTCCACGATACCGTGCGCATCAAAGGGTTCTGTTCGGGTTATAACGGCACGGATGTTATCCTTGAAGAGGGTTCCCTAGTTCATAATTAAAAATTGAGTTCAAATGAAAAAAATCATCTTTTTTACCTTCATACTGCTGGCGGCCCAGGTGGTTTCGGCCCAGCGTTACATGACAAAAACCGGAAAGGTCAGTTTTTATTCGGATGCCCCCCTGGAGAAAATCGAAGCGGTAAACCATCAGGTAAACTGTGCCATTGATACCCATTCGGGTTTTTTCGTAGTAAAAATCCTCATGCGCTCTTTTGTGTTTGAAAAAGCCCTCATGCAAGAGCATTTCAACGAAGAATATGTAGAAAGCGATAAATACCCCAATGCATTTTTTAAAGGGAAAATAACCAATCTGAAAGAGATTGACTTTTCCAGACCGGGCACTTATCCGGCTGTGATTGAGGGCGAAATGGCCCTTCACGGGAAGACCAATAAGATGATAGCCAAAGGAACGTTTACCGTGTCAAAAGAGGGCGTGCGGGTACAGGGAAAGTTTCCCCTGAAAATAGCCGATTACGGCATTTCTGTTCCCGGGGCAGTAACGGGCAAAATCGCCGAAGTTATGCAAATCCGGACCGACTTGTTTCTGAAACCTTTAAAATAGGAACTTATGAAAAAAATTGCAACGTTTATCTTTTTGGTATTGTTTGCCCTGCCCTTGATGGCCCAGGACAGCCTTATGTCCCTTTTTGATACGGGGCCGAAAACCGTATATGCCGAAGCTACCTTTAAGGCTACCCGTGTGGTACTGGGGCAGTCGGTGGTTAATCCCGCCAAAGGGAACCTCATCTTTGTTATCCAGCACCATTTCGGTTATGTCAACCAGGGGATATATGAGTTTTTCGGGCTGGACCAGGCCACTATTCGGCTTGGATTCGAATATGGTATCACCGATTGGCTCATGGTGGGCATAGGCCGAAGTTCGTACGGTAAAATATACGATGGAAATGTAAAAATCAAAATTTTGCGGCAAAGTAGTGGAAAGAAGAACATGCCGGTTTCCGTCAACTACTTTGGCTCCATCGGCATCAGCACACTGAGAATAGAAGACAAAACCATCGATTACTATTTTACGAACCGGCTGACTTATCTGAACCAGATATTGATTGCCCGGAAATTCAGTCCCGGCATTTCGTTGCAGCTTTCGCCCAGTCTGGTACACCGTAACCTGGTGGAAACCCCTCAGGACGATAATAACGTGTGGGCTCTGGGAGCCGGCGGACGTTTTAAGCTGAGCAAACATACCAGCATAAACGCCGAGTATTTCTATGTCTTGTCAAGCCAAACGGCAGCCCAATACCACAACACCTTTTCCATTGGTTTCGACGTTGAAACAGGAGGACACGTGTTTCAACTGTACATGTCTAATTCGGAAGGCATTATCGGACAGAATTTTATTCCCGGCACCACCGGCGACTGGCTGAAAGGCGATTTCCTCATCGGGTTTAACATCACCCGGACTTTTGTGCTTAAAAAGCCCAAAACATTCGAAAAATAATGTTCCTGTTTACATGACAGGACATTAAAAAAAAAATCCCGTCCAAATATGGATGGGATTTTTTTGTTACAGCTTGTTATCAAACCATGGTAATGCGCGTCCCGCCATTATCCACGCCCAGCAGGTTGGTTTCGGTGATAATGGTGTCTTTTCCCGTACTTTCCACAAAGTTGACAGCGGCACGTACTTTGGGGGCCATGCTCCCTTCACCGAATTGCCCTTCGGCGAGATACCGCTTGGCTTCGGTAAGGCTCATGCGGTCGATGGCCTTTTCCTGCGGTGTGTTGAAGTTGATAAAGACCTTGGGGATATCGGTCAGGATAAAAAGCTTGTCGGCACGGATACCTACCGCCAGCCGGGAAGAAGCCAGGTCTTTGTCGATAACCGCATCGATGCCCTGTAGCTTATTCTCTTCCACGTAAAAACAGGGAATACCCCCACCGCCCACGGCAATGACGATATGTCCCTCGCGGGCAATTTTTTCGATGGTTTTCTGGTTGAAGATAATCATGGGGTTGGGCGAAGCCACCACTTTGCGCCAACCGCGGCCACGGGCATCTTCTTTGAAAACAACATTCGAGGCTTTCATGGCAGCTTCGGCTTGTTCTTTGGTATAATACGGGCCGACGGGTTTGGTTGGGTTTGTGAACGCGGGGTCATTTTTATCTACCAAAACCTGTGTTACCAGTGTTACGATATCGCGGTCTTTGTCTTCTTTCATTAGCACATTACGAAACTGCTGTTCGAGGATATAGCCAATAAACCCCTGAGAATAAGCACCACACACATCCATGGGCATTTCAGGAATGTCATAAACCTGCTTACCGGCAGCATTGGCCAGCATGATATTTCCCACCTGCGGGCCGTTTCCGTGGGTCAGCACAAGGTTATATTTCTTTTTCATCAGTTTCAACAACTTCTTACTGGCATCATAGGCATTGGCCTCCTGCTCGTCGATGGTTCCTTTCTGGCCGGCCCTGAGCAGGGCATTCCCGCCAAAAGCAACAACAGCTAATTTCTTCATAGTATATATTTTAAATTAATTTTGTCAAAAAATGCGTGCAAAGGTAAGAAAATGCTGTCGTTTCCTTATCAGGGATTTTCGATATAGAAATATCTCATCTCGTACTTCGGAAACACTTCTTGCATGGCCCGGAAAACAAGTTCTTCAGTCATGTCCCTTTTAAATCAGAAAATATGGGTTACATCTCGATAAATGCCGGAAGTGCACGAAGATAGTCATTCAGGACAGCCACACCGAGCAAGGGCTTGTTACTTGCGGGAAGCACCTGAATACCGGACTGTTTGTACTTATTCCTGATTTCCGAGATGTCGAAATCATCGTGGTATTTGTTCAGGAAAATATTTTTTATGGAGATGTTGAATTTGTTCAGGTTATCAACAATCAGTTCCGACTCTGAAAAAGAGAGTTTATCCGTATTCATCACCAGGTTCAGGAAAGTCTTTTCCTTGTCCTCAAAAATAGTTTTTACCTCCCGGTAATCTTTTATCTGTTCATGGAGTTTATTGCGGATTTTATCTGTTTCTATCTCTTTTTTGCCCAACTTGACTTTGGTAATAATCTGCCGCTTTTCGATAATCTTATTTCTCAGGTCCAGCAGATTGTCGAGCCATATCAAGGAAAGGTGCGGCAGCGTAAGAAACTTTAAAGTGAGGGCCGTAGGTGGCATATCGAAAATTATGTAGTCAACGCCTTTGGCTTTTTTCCGGATGTTTTTATAAGCCATCAGCAGGGCATACTCTTCAATACCGGGCGAATATTTTATAATATCGAGGTAGTTTTCAAGGTTAAAAGCCGTAAGGTAGGAATAGGAACGCTTTACCTGAAACTGGATATCCGAGAGGTATTTCTTAACCCAATAATCAATATCGACCTCTTTTACCGTGAGGTTTGTATTAATCTTCACAGCTTTTTCAGCAAATTTCTTCTCAAAGATATCGCTTTGGTTATGTGCCGGATCTAGCGAAACCAGCTGAACCGTTTTTCCTGTTTCGGCCAAATGCAGGGCTGTCAGAGCCGAAGAGGTAGATTTCCCCACCCCGCCTTTTCCAAGAAAAAAGATATTTTTTGTTGCTTTATCCATGGCTACATAACATCAAAAGTGGACAATAAATCGGAAATTGGGCTTTGCGCCATATCTACCTTGTTGAGCATCAATACGAAATGTTTTTCCATTTCCGGAAGCAGGTCAAGCGTAATTTGCATGGGGGGCGAAGGGAATCCGATAAAAGAACCTAAAACCAATAACCCAAATATATTTTCCATCTCGCCCAGCTCGGTTTCGATTGTTTCTACCGCCGTGGCCTGTGCTGCTTCTTTGTATAGCCCCCAGGTCTCCGTAATCTTCTGAAAAAGTTTTTTTAGCCGTTCTCCTGTTTCCATGCGTTACTCCTCTGTATTTTTTATGGGTTTTATCCTGAACATTTTCATTTCAAAAATCACTTTTTTCCCGGAAGGGAAATAGTAATAGGCCACATACAAGGAAAAAAGCGTGATCAGCATCAAGGCTGTCTGGTTCATGTTCATCAAAATGGCAATAAGGAGAAAATAAGGTGTCAGCAGTGCCAGTGTCAGCAAAGTCCGTTCAAAAGTAAAGAAAGTGTCTGCCGATATTTTTTTCTTGTCCCGGATTTTATATACAAAATAACTCCGGTAAAAAATGGGAAAAGCAATACCGACAACTCCCGAAACAGTAGTAACAACCACTGTTACCGTTTGTCCGGCCACAAGGCTTGTATCAGACAAGTGAAAAATATATTTGAGCAGATAAGCTATTACCAGAAGAATGACTGCCGGTATTAGTTGCCAGAAATAAATTTTTCGTAATGCTTTTACTGTCTCTGTTAAATCCATAAGCTAAAAAATGGGCACTGCTGCCAAAATGTTTTACAAAGAAAACACTTTTTGCAACAGTGCCTGTTTAAATTCATCCAAATCGGTCATCCATCTGCCGATTTTCAGGCAGCTTTTTTCATTTCATCGTCCATTAATGTTGGAGAATACTTGGTTTTGGAGAATACAGAAATTCCTTCCACAGCCACCCAAACCATGCTGATGATAATGATAACATTCAGTACCTGAAGCAGCATATTATGTTTAGCCCCAAAGTTTACCTGATTTTCTACAGCTGCCCATGCCGCAACAACAAACATGAAGATTGCCGGAAGCAGGCTGACAAGCCATCCCAACTTACTGCGGCCTTTCAAATAGATGGTAACCACAAGCAGTGCCAGGGCGGCAAGTGTTTGATTCACAGCACCAAACAAAGGCCATAAGGCCAAAGCACCTTTTCCGTTAGCCCCTGAAGAGAAGATCAGGAACAAAGCAACGGCAACCACAACTCCGGTAGAGAAAAACTTGTTTCTAAAAGTTTTCGGGAAAGTTTCCGTCAGCAGGTATCTTTGGACACGGGTAGCCGTATCCATGGTGGTTCCGGCAAAGGAAGCGACAAATACGCCCATGATGGTCATGGCCACTATTTTGGGAATACCAATGGCTTCAATCATATTGGCAGATCCTTCCACAAAAGCACCTACTTTGGAACTTAATCCGCCGGCGGCAGCCCAGGATGAATAATGTTGTGTCCAGGCAGCTACACCTGTCAACAGTGTTCCATCTTTTGTAACATATCCCATGCCGATACCGGCAGTAGTAGCAATGATAACCAGCGTGGCCAGCGAACCTTCCATGAGCATGGAACCGTACCCGACAAACAGGGAATCGGTTTCTTTTCTAACCTGTTTGGAGGAAGTACCCGACGATACCAGAGCATGAAACCCGGAAATGGCACCACAGGCAATGGTAATGAACAGGAACGGCCACAACGGCGGCGTGCCGGCCGGATGAGGCCTTACGGCAGGGGCCACTACATGCAAATGCCCACCGAAACCGGCAAAAAAGACACCGAGTACCAACAACAGCAGGGCCACTACCAATTCATGTGAGTTGATGTAGTCTCGAGGTTGCAACAGGGTGGTTACCGGTAATACCGAAGCTATGTAAGCATAAGCCAATAAAATAATTGACCAGACAGCTATCGGCGACAAACCCAGTACTGAAGGCATCTTCAGCGGAACATAGGCACCGAGAATAATCGTAAGATACATAACAACTACTGCTATAATAGACCATACCAGCAAGTTGGCCCCTTTTTTATAGACAAGGTATCCAAGATAAACAGCAATGGGAATTTCGAGCCATACAGGTATAACAGATTGGGGATACATTTTGAAGAGAATGGCAATCACCAGGCCGAATATGGCAACAATAATCCACAACTCCATAAAGACAATGAAAAAGAGGAAATACTTGGTACGCGTATTGATGTATTTTCCGGTAAATTCCGAAAGCGATTTTCCCTGGTTGCGCATGGATAAAATCAGCGTACCGAAATCGTGGGCAGCACCCATGACAATAGAGCCGACAAAAACCCAGATCAGGGCGGGCATCCAGCCCCAGATAACGGCAATGGCAGGGCCTACAATCGGGCCGGTACCTGCAATAGAAGCAAAGTGGTGTCCGAAGATTACCTCTTTTTTAGTAGGGACAAAGTCCTCGCCATCTTCAAATTCAACAGATGGCACCATGTTTTGATCATTTAACCGGAATATTTTGTTTCCGATATATTTTCCGTAAAGCTGGTACATGACAAGATAGCCTGCAAATACCAGCACCATAATAAGTATTGATTCCATGGCTTATAATATTTTAATTAGAAAAGTTAAAATTTATACAGGGCACTCAGCGATATCTGGTTCCCCTGAATATTTTCGTCAGACTTGCCATAAGTAAGGCTGCTGTGAAGCCATTCAAGCCCGAGAGATATTTTTCTCAGGTTATACCTTAACATAAAGTTATAAAGGTTATGCTTTGTCCTGGGATTAGAGAAAACGGCAACGGCATCATCATGGTTCACTTTTTCAGAACCATAAAAAGCGTACAGCCCAACTTTCTTGGCAAAGACATAGCCCACCTGGAACCATCCACCCGTAGAGCGAAGGTCAAGGGCTGTATCCTGTACCTGCGTGATGGCACCAAACTGTTGCCCTATGTTCTTTCCGGTATAGATATTGCCCTGAAGCAGAAAGCCCCCTGTATGAAATTTAGCCCCGATTTCGGTAGCCAGCCCGGTAAGTTTTTCCTTGGTATCCACATTTACGGGAGACAGGTTTTTTTTGTCAATATGTCCGACAGCATAAATACTCCATTTTTTTCCGATAAAATTAAATTTCAACTCCGTCTGAGGAGAACCGAAGTTGCCACCGGTAAGAAAATCGGTATTGGATCCGGGGCCGTTCCACGAACCGGCAAAAAGGGCAAAATCCATACGGATTTTTACGGTACTTTCTTTACCATTCAGGCCTATGTACATATAGATTCCCGGGAAACGCCAGCCCACAAAACCGGCATTACCATAACCCAGCGGGAAAGCAATGTGTGACATGGAAACAGGAACGTTTCCGAACATGGGCGTCCAGGCCTGTCCCAGACGAAGCCTGAAATTACCATGTACCATATCCATGTAGGCCAGACGAAGCCTGGGCATGGGCATTTGTGCGGCAAAAAGGGAAGCACCCACATAACCACCGAAAAAGTCCATTTCCAGTACGCCACCAAAGTTCCAGCTCTGGCCTTTCTTCTTATGTCCGTTAAAAACCAATGTAAGGCGTGTGTTCCTCACATCAAAACCACCAAACCACTTGTTGGTTGTGTAGTCCGGAGGGTTGGCCCACTCTGCATTCTGTCCGTTTCCAAACTTAAACGACTGATCCTGCATAAAGGTTGTAAAGCTGACAAAACCCTTTAACTTAATGGTTTCTGTTCCGCCGGGGATTACATTCTGCGCGTATAATCCAACTGTCAGAAACAGTGCTGCAAATAAAGTAACAAATCTTCTCATGATAACTCGTTTTAATTAATAAATCAGTTTATATTTAAGGCATCCTTTTTAACTTTCACACCGGTGAACTAAAAAATAAGTATCCTGACAATAAAGTACTAATTCATACTAACGACCTGCCCTTGCTGGTATAAATCCCACGTTAGGAAAGCAGCCCCTGTAAAAAGGTATATTACTCCCGCTATCCGTTTTTATATCTTGCCTACCCAACAATTCTTAAGGCATCTTACTTCGATTTTATCAAACTGAAATTTGCTAATCCTGCTTCCTGTTATTCTTGTAAACAGCACAAACTTAAACTCTTTTTTTTAAATAACAAAGTTATTTGCAGACTTTTACAGAGAATACTACTAGTTTGTAACAATTCTATATTAAAACTTGTATAGGACACTAAACGACATTTGATCACCCGGAATACTGGTATCGGTACTGCCGGCATAGGTAGCATTACTGTGCAGCCATTCCGTGCCAACGGACACCTGTGGGGACACATCGTATTTTAGCATAAAATTGTAAAGGCTCTGTTTGGTTCTCGGGCTGGAAAAACAAGCCAGGGCATCTTCACGGTTTACTTTCTCTGCACCATAAAAAGCATAGAAACCGACTTTTTTAATTTCATAGCCTACCTGGAGCCAACCGCCATAAGAGCTGAGGTCATGTACAATTTCCTGAATCTGTGTCATTTGGCCAAAGTTTTGTCCGATATTTTTTCCTGTGTAGAAATTTCCCTGGACCAAGAAGCCACCGGAATGGAATTTAACGCCTACTTCGGCGGCAAGGCCTGTCAATGCAGAATCTTTGGCGACAACATTTACAGGAGCGAGGTCTTTCTTGTCATAATGGCCAACGATATAGGCACTCCATTTTTTAGCATCAAAATTAAGTTTCAATTCCATTTGGGGAGAGCCAAAGTTTCCGGCAGTAAGGAAGTTAGTCGTTGATCCCGGGCCTTGCCACGAGCCGGTAAAAATGGCGGCATCCAAACGTATTCTTGTTGCATGTTCGGTTCCATTCAGTCCCCAATACATGTAAATTCCCGGAAAACGCCAGCCAACCCAACCGGTAGCACCTGCACCCAAAGGAAAACCAAGGTGGGACAACGAAACCGGGATATTTCCGACAAGCGGCGTATAGGCTTGCCCGAGGCGAATTCGCAGGTTTTTGTGAACCATATCCATATAAGCCACCACCAGCCTCGGCACAGGCATCTGTGCTGCAAACAGGGAAGCTCCCACATATCCACCAAAAAAGTCCATCTCTATTGCACCGCCAAAACGCCATTTCTGCGAATCTTTTTTACGTCCGTTGAATAGGAGCCGGAGGGTCGTATTTCTGACATCCATCCCGGCAAACCACCTGTTTGAGGCATGGACAGGCGGAACAGCCCATTCAGCTTCCTGGCCATTCCCAAAAGCAAATGTCTGGTTTTGAAAAAATGCCGTGGCACTCACATACCCTTCAATGGTGATTCCTTCTGCCCCACCCGGCGTAACATTCTGGGCGAACAGCCCTGCTGCAATAAACAACGCTGCAAATAAAGACAATACTCTTTTCATGGTTAACTCTTTTTAATTAATAAATTAGGTTTATATTAAGGTATTTTCACCTTCACTTTTGATAATACACAAACATGAGATGCTAAAATAAAAGTTGTTAATCTGTGTCCCTAAATTATAGTTATCAATGAACAAATACGGTTCAAATCTAAAACATTATTTTAATAAATCCCATTATTTTTTAAACATTTACAGATTTCACCGTTAATTTATAACAAGTCTGATTAAGTAAAACAAGTTAAAGAATCAGGAAAAAGCTTTCGGACCGACAAATCAGGGTGGCCAAAAAAGGGGCTGTTTTTTTAATATATTTGCTACGTATATTTACAATCATATCCCATGAAATTATCCTTTTGGAATTTGATGATGCTTATTGGCTATGCGCTGGTTTGTATTATCATCGGATTGGTAAGCACGCGTGGCAACCGGGATGAAGACTATCTGATTGCCGGCAGGAAAATCGGACTGTTTGGCTTTGTGTCCACCGTGGTGGCCAGCTACATTGGCGGGGCAGCCATTGTGGCCTATTCTGCTTATGTATATAAATTTGGTATTTCTGCCATCGCCGTATTTGTGGGGACGGCAGCGGGCTTTTTGCTTTTTATTCCGTATGCCCTTAAACTGCGGAAATTCAGCACAAAAAAACAATTTCTGACACTCTCAGACTGGTTTTATTTCAAATACGATAAAAAAACCGGCGTGGCTTCCGCCCTGATATTGTTTGTGGTCTATTTTGGGATGTTACTGAACCAGTTTATTGCCGGGAGCAGTATCCTGGCCTCCATCAGCGGATGGAGCTACGAAACGGCCCTGATTATCTCGGCATCGGTCATTACCATTTATCTTTTTGCCGGAGGGTTTAAGTCGGTGGTGAAAACAGATGTTTTTCAATACATTATCATGTTTATCCTGTTTGCCCTGCTGGCTTATGTATTGATAAAAGGTGATCATCATTTCTCCAAAGAGATGACCGATTTCTCCGATATGAATATCCCCATGACCATTGCCTTTATTTTTTTCGGTATTCTCATTATTTTTCAATCCGCCGAATACTGGCAACGGGTGTATGCTGCCAAAAACAGCAAAGTTGTAAAAACAGGGTTTATCACTTCGGCTGTTTTGGTGTTGGTTACCGGCCTGGCCATCACCATTGTGGGCTTATCGGCACATTTCCAGGTTCCGGGAATTGCCCCGCGCGATGCATTCGCCGAAGGGCTGAAGGTGCTGGCACCTGAAAAATTTATCGGGGCGGGACTGGTACTGCTTTTTGCAGCAATCATGAGCTCGGCGGATACCATTATTTTTGTCCTGGCTTCCAGCGTCGCCAAGGATTATATCTCTCATTTTTCCAAAAAAGAAGTTACACAACATAACCTGAAAATGCAGACCAAGATTTTTATTGTTTTGTTTGCTTTTGTAGGATTTATGCTGGCTTTTTATTTCCGGAGTATCATCAACGTGATTGTCTTCATTACCGGGGTGGGATTTACCATTGTGCCGGCTGCCATTGCTTCTTTTCATTTTAAAATTGAAAAACAGGCCGCTTTGGCCAGCTTTATTTCGGGGGTGGTTTACGTGTTGACCCTGTTTGCCACAGGAAACCTGCTTCCCGAATTGAGTGTGGCTTCTTTCCTGGTTGCGTTGCTGTTTTTGATTGTATTCCAGCTTATTTACCGCAAAAAGAAAGTTACTGCATAAAACCAAATATTCCGACATGCAAAAGCTCCCACATCAGCAAAAAGCCTATCTGTATGCTTTACTTGCCGTACTTTTTTGGTCAACAATCAGTTCGGCTTTCAAAATCACCCTGCATTATCTCCATTTTGAAGATTTGCTTTTCTGGTCGGTGGTAAGTGGTATTGTTGTGCTGGGCATCATCAACGGGGCCGGGAAAAAGAGGGTGCGCTTTTGTTCGCTTTCGCGAAAAGCGTGGTTCTCTTCGGCCTTGATGGGATTTGTCAATCCGTTTTTATATTACCTTGTTTTAATTAAGGCTTACCAACTGCTGGAAGCTCAGGTAGCCGGGACGCTGAATTATATCTGGCCCCTCCTGCTGGTATGGTTTTCTATTCTGTTTCTCGGACAAAAGATTCAGATTCGTGCAGTTGTCGCTATTTTTATCAGTTTTATCGGGATTATCATTATCGGAACGGGGGGGCATCCTTTATCGCTGAAATTTTCCCATCCGCTTGGCTTATTGCTCGTCGTGAGTAGTGCCGTTTTGTGGGCAGCCTACTGGATCCTGAACATGAAAGACCCGCGGGAAGAAACCGGCAAGATTCTGCTGAACATGCTTTTCGGACTTTTCTACCTGACAATTTATTTTGCAGTGCAGGGACGCTGGCCTGTCATCCCGTCCACGGCAGGAATCCTTGGAAGTGTCTATATCGGTATTTTCGAGATGGGCCTCACTTTTGTCATCTGGCTGAAAGCCCTAAACTATTCTGAAGACACTGCCAAAGTCAGCAACCTGATTTACCTCTCCCCTTTTCTCGGACTGTTTTGGATAAGCCATGCCGTGGGCGAAAATATTCACGGGTATACGCTGATAGGGCTTACCTTTATTATCGGAGGAATTCTTTTGCAGCAGTGGAAAAAAAGAGCTGTCTGACTATTTTCTGTAAACATCGCCCGAGCCGGCAGCATTTACTTTCAGAACAGCAGGGTTGCCCGTGTAGCCCAAATCGCCGGAGCCGGCAAGTGTGGCTTCCAGTTTGTCAATGGCATGAACCGTTATGTCGCCGGAGCCGGTATTTTTCACATTTACACTGACTGCTGCCAGCCCGTCTGCTTCTATATCGCCAGAACCGACAATTACAGCTGTCAGCCGGGCTGTCCGGCCCCTGAGTTCCACATCGCCCGAACCCGTTACTTTCAAAGAACAGGCCTCCAGTTGCAGCCCATCGGCTTCCACATCGCCCGAGCCGGAAAGACCAATATCCAGGTTGCCCCGTATGCCGCTCACATCCACATCTCCCGAACCGCTGATTCTTATCTGTGCATTTTGGGCTTTCAAAGCCGCTTGTACATCGCCCGAGCCGGACAGGAAGAGTTGCAGGTTTTGTACAGAAAACGGCGATTTACAATAAAAATCGCCGGAACCGGAAAGTACCACCTTTTGTAAAGACTTCATGGTAATGTGCACTTCCATGGTTTTGGCACGCCAGATATTTTTGGTAACAGAAATCGTGAGCGTGTTGTTTCTGACATCGGTTTTAATGTAATTGAGCAGGTTGCCATCGGCACGTACCACCACCGAAAAGGCATCGCCCTGTTTCACAAATACGTCCACCGAGCCTGTGGAAGTTATGCTGCTAAAGCCACTGATATCCCTGGTTTGTTCTTCAACAACACCATTGCCACGTACCTGGGCATAAAGGGAGCCTGCAAAAAGCAGGGCAAAAACAAACGACAGAAGCCGTGTAGAAAAGAGAATATTCTTTTTCATGTTTATCTGATTTTATATATGTGTGTAAGACGCAAAACCTCCAAAAAAGTTACAATTAATTCATCTCATCAAAGAAAAAAATCTGCCTCCAGGCAATGTTATTTTGTACCACTCACCACAGCCTTGGTTTTCCATCGGCCGGTTTTGTAATAGGTAAAGGCAAGGGTAAGTGCCACAAACCAGGCAATGGGAATTCCCCACCAAATACCAATGGTGCCGTATTTTAAAGAGAGAAAATAAGAAGCCGGGATACGGACAAACCACAGGGATATGATGGTAAAAAACATGGGTATCAGAGTGTCTCCCGCCCCGCGCATGACACCATTTATGGTGAACATGGTGGCAAAAACCATATAAAAAAGCGGAACTATCAACAGGTAGTGTTTTCCTATTTCCACTACCTGGGCATCTTTGGTGAAAATTTGCATCAAAGGAGCAGCAAAAAGTAGAGCCACAACAGAGATCACCACGGCAACCATGTTTGCCATCAACAGGGTGGCCATAAGCCCCTTATGAATGCGTTCCGTTTTCCCGGCACCCATATTTTGTCCCACGAAAGTGGCAAGAGCCGCCGAGAAATTCATGGCCGGCATAGCCGCGAACGAATCAATCCGGATGGCCACGCTGTAAGCGGCAATGGTAGGTGTTCCAAACATGTTAACAATCCGGTACAAAGCCATGAACCCAAGAGCCACAAATGTTTGCTGAAAGCCTGTTGGCAAACCGATTTTTAAACTTTGCCTGAAGATTAACTTGTCAAACCGCATCTTCAGCGGACGAAAATCCAGAAACTTATGGTAGCGGTTCATATAAAATATGATGGCGAAAAAAGCTACTGCCTGCGAAAAGACCGTAGCGGCGGCCACACCTTTTATTCCCCAGTGAAAAACCAAAACGAAAACCAGGTCCAAAGCAATGTTCAGCAACGTAGAGCCTCCGAGAAAATAAAAGGGGGTTTTGGAATCGCCCAGGCCGCGCATGATGGCACTGGTTCCCTGAAACCCGAAAAAGAAAATAAACCCCAGCGCATAGACCCGAAAATACTGAACCGCTGCCGGAAGGACATCGGCGGGGAGGTCAATCAGCCGGAAAATATCTTTGGCAAAGAGGATGCCGAGCGTTGTTACGACAACAGAAGCAAAAAACATAAAGATGTACAACGTATCAATGGCACGTTTGACCTGTTCCATTTTTTTCGCGCCAAAATACTGGGAGATAACCACCGTTGAGCCAATGGCAATCCCCACTATAAAAGAAATAAGGGCAAATATAAAAGGGAAGTTGGCACCCACTGCTGCCAGGGCTTCTTTGCCAATAGCCCTTCCCACCACAATGCTGTCCACCACATTGTACAGCTGTTGGAAGACGTTGCCTGCCAGCATGGGCAGGGCAAAATGCAATATCAGCTTTCCCTCTTTACCTGTTGTTAAATCTTTCAAATGCTGCGGACATTGTTTTCGTGATGAATTTATTTCTTGTGATGGGCAGCTTTACTGTCTGTTTTCAGGATATTTTTAGGATTGATTTTTTCCACATCCTGTTTAAAATCATTGATGTTTGAAGCCACATCTTTCAAATCATTGGCAAGGCCTTCCTCGTCCACAGTTTTTTTAAATTCCCTCATTCCTTTTCCGAGGCCTTTGGCCAGTTCGGGAATCTTTTTTCCGCCAAAGAGCAGGAGAATAGCCACAAAAATCAAAATGAGTTCGGGCGTGCCGATAAAACCACAATATTGTACCATGACGTATTATTTTTTTACAAAAGTAAACATTTAGAAGTTTACATGGATTCAATATTTGAAAAGGGTTTATCCAAAAGCCCGGCCCCTGTCTTTACGTACAGCGAAAAACCGTAATTTTGCCAACGAAACCGTCAGGCTGTTCTATCGCTCTCGTTTTACGCGGGGGAGGAAAGTCGGGACAACACAGGGCACCATACTTCCTAACGGGAAGGCCATTCCGTTTTAAACGGGATGGACAGCAAGTGCCACAGAAAATAACCGCCCCGTCTCAGACGGGGTAAGGGTGAAAACGTGGGGTAAGAGCCCACGCGTCAGGCTGGCAACAGGCTGATGGGGTAAACCTTATGGGTTGCAAGGCCAAATATTCCGGCGTTCCCGACTCAAGTCGGGATAAGGGCGGCCCGTCCGATGCCGGTGGGTAGGCTGCTGGAGTTGCAGGGCGACCTGTAACCAAGATAAATGATAGAAGTCCCCGTTTATCCGGGGAAACAGAATCCCGCTTACAGGCCTGACGGTTTTTTATTTATCTTTGTGTTTTGTTTATCTTCAATATTTTATGCCAAAACATCTGTTTAACAGGAAGAAACAAAATATCATTCTTCTTGTCCTCATTCTTGTTTATGTCTTTTTGCTGTCGCCTTTTCCTCCGGGAGAAGCCAGGCAGGTAGCCTACAGCATTGTATTTAGCGGTATTTTTGTCGTTGCTGCTTCTGCTATCAAAAAGAAAAGTAATTTCTATTTCTACATCAGCAGTATTGCCATTATTTTAGAGTGGATTTCTGATTTTTACAAATTAACCTTCACCCACTGGCTTGCCGCTGTTTCCGCTTTGTTGTTTTTCTTTTTGATTATCGTCAGGATGATGATTCGTATTTCCCGAAGTAAAAATGTCGGCCAGCTGGAGTTTCTGGAAGCCGTCAATGTTTATTTCCTTCTGGGCGTTCTTGGCTCCATTTTTTTTAGTGTCATCAATAGCATTTCTCCGGCAGCATTTCATTTTCCGGAAGGTGTGATAGCCACACGGGCCGATTTTATCTATTATAGTTTTGTTACCATTTCCACCCTGGGTTACGGAGACATTATCCCGGTATCGTCCATAGCGAAGAACATGTCTATCATGCTGAGCATCAGCGGACAGCTTTATCTTGCCATGATTGTTGCCATGCTGGTTGGAAAATATCTTACCAAATCAAAATAACTTTCAACGCTGAAGTTATGCAGCAAAACCTTATTTTCAAATATTTTCCGGAGCTCACCGCGAGACAAAAAGAGCAGGTTGAACAACTGGAGGGCCTTTACCGTACGTGGAACAGCCGCATCAACGTCATTTCGCGCAAAGACATGGACAATTTCTACCTGCACCACGTGCTCCATTCCCTCGGCCTTGCCAGGCTAATTTCGTTCAAACCAAATACAAAAATTATGGATGCCGGAACCGGGGGGGGATTTCCGGGAATCCCGCTGGCCATTTTATTTCCGGAAACACAATTTTATCTTGTGGATTCTATTGGGAAAAAGATAAAAGTCGTCCGTGAGGTGGCCGCGGCTTTAAAGTTGCAAAACGTGGAAGCAGCACAAATCAGGGCAGAAGAGGTAAACCGCTCCTTCGACTTTGTCATCAGCCGTGCCGTAACCGATTTGGAAGTTTTCGCACAATGGACCTTGCGAAAAGTCCGGCCACGTTCATTTAACCCATTGCCCAATGGCATTCTGTACCTGAAGGGAACCGGCGTGGAAGGGGAGATAAACCGTGTACGTAAAATTAAAAAACTGAAAGTTTCCACTTATCCGCTGGAGCGTTTTTTTGAAGAAGATTTTTATAAAACAAAACAAATTGTCCATGTCTATCGTTGAAAATACTGATTTTAATAACTTTAGGATGTCTTTAAGAAAAGAATTAGCCGGCCCGGGCAACGTACAAACCCATTGCTTACAAAGAATCAATCCATTTTAACAATTATTTCTCCCCGCTCCCGAAATAAATTCTTAATTTCGCCCGTTAATCTTAATTAAAAAAATCTAAATTAAACGTTATGACTGAAGCAATACAGAAGTCGCTGAGAGAGTCGCCTGTAGCACGTTGGACAGCAATGGTAGTCGTTTCCTTGTCCATGTTTGGTGCCTATTATTTCAACTATGCCGGTTCCTCGGTAAAGCCACTTCTCGAAACCGCCCTGGGGTGGACAAGCAAAGATGTCGGTTTGTACACCGGATCTTATCCATGGTTCAATGTTTTTCTTTTTATGCTGATATTCAGTGGTATTATCCTGGACAAACTCGGTATTAGATTTACAGGGCTTGCAGCCACCGGCATAATGGTTATCGGTACAGGCATCAATTATTGGGCTATGACCTCCCTGCCGTCTGACACGATAGTTATGCTTCCACTTTTCGGGGCCATTAAATCTCAGGTACTTTTCTCCTGTCTTGGCTTTGCCCTTTTCGGGGTAGGAAGTGAGGCAACGGGGATTACCCTTTCCAAGGCCATTGTAAAGTGGTTCAAAGGCAAAGAGCTGGCACTCGCCATGGGGCTCCAGATGTCTATTGCCCGTTTGGGAACTGCCCTGGCACTGGCTGTTTCATTGCCTATTGCCATTAAATACTCCTACAGCACGCCCATTTTACTGGCTTTTGTCCTGATGCTGCTTGGGCTCATCGCCTTTATTGTTTATGTTGTTTTGGACAAAAGATTGGATGCCTCGGAGAAAGATTTGGAAATAGAAGAAGAAGAGCCTTTCCGTATTAAGGATATCGTTTCTATTGTGAGCAACAAAGCGTTCTGGTATATCGCCATTCTTTGTGTCCTGTTTTACGGAGCTGTTTTCCCCTTTCTGTTTTATGCCCCCGATTTCATGATCAACAAATACCACGTTGCCCCGAAACTGGCAGGACTTATCCCCATGCTGCTTCCGTTTGGCACTATTTTTCTGACCCCTTTGTTTGGCGGTATCTATGATAAAAAAGGTAAAGGGGCAACCATTATGATTATCGGAGCTGTCATGCTTCTCTTTGTACACATCTTTTTGGCCATACCTTTTATAAGTCAATGGGTTATTGCTGCTATTTTAGTGGTTATTCTCGGTATTGCTTTTTCTCTGGTTCCTTCGGCCATGTGGCCTTCTGTACCAAAAATTATTCCCGAAAGACAATTGGGAACAGCTTATGCCGTCATTTTTTATATTCAAAACATAGGCCTATGGCTCATTCCAACTGTTCTCGGAACAGTACTTGCTACTTCCAATCCGGCTGTCGCACCCAATAAAGCACTTATTAAATCTTCCATCGAAGTGAGCTTTAACAAAGCGTTGGCCGAAAACAATATCAATATTAAAACCAAACAACTGAATGATGCCATAGAAAAAACCACCGGCAGAATAGTGGACTCCATCGTTCAAAGTACGTTCTATCAACCAACACCGCAAAATGCGTTAAACGCTGAGCAACTGAAAAATGCCATTATAGCCAGCAACCTTCTTGCAGCCAAGCAGATTAACCTTGGCAATGATAACAAAGCCTCTCTTCAGGCAATGATAAAAGCTTATACCAAATCCACTTACCCCATTATTAAAAATGCAAAGCTGAATATCACATACAACTACGAAAACGACATTCTTATCTTTGTCCTGCTTGGTGTCCTGTCGGTAGTCGTCAGCCTGCTGCTGAAAGCCGAAGACAAGAAAAAAGGATATGGTTTGGAGTTACCGAATATGGAAAAATAGTTTATACGGACAATTAAAAATAATAAAATCATGAGTAAAGACATATTAAATCTCGAACCCAAGGCACTGTGGAAGAATTTCTACAGCCTGACGCAGATTCCCCGTCCTTCTAAGAAAGAAGAAAAAGTGATCGAATTTTTGAAAAAATTTGGTGAAGATCTCGGTCTGGAAACCAAAGTGGACAAAGTGGGAAACGTCATTATTAAAAAACCGGCCACCGAAGGCATGGAAAACCGCAAAGGGATTATTCTTCAGGGACATATCGACATGGTTCCCCAGAAAAATTCGGATGTGGACCACGACTTTGAAAAAGACCCTATTGACGCTTATGTTGATGGCGAATGGGTTACTGCCAAAGGAACTACACTCGGTGCTGACAACGGCATGGGTGTTGCTGCCGGCATGACGGTCCTCGAATCGAAAGATCTGGTTCACGGCCCTGTGGAAGCACTGTTTACCGTTGATGAAGAAACCGGCATGACCGGTGCCGAAGGGCTGAAACCCGGCCTGCTGGATGGCGATATCCTGCTGAACCTCGACTCGGAAGACGAGGGAGAACTCTATATCGGTTGTGCCGGTGGTGTCAATACCAATGGCGAAATGGAATACGACGAAGAAGACGTTCCGGAAGGAATGGCTGCCTACAAAGTAGAGGTAAAAGGCCTGAAAGGCGGCCACTCCGGTCTCGATATCAACCTGGGACGCGGCAATTCCAATAAAATCATCAATGCACTGCTGGTAACGGCTGCCGAAAAGTTCGGTTTACGTGTCGCCGAAATGGAAGGGGGAAACCTCCGTAATGCCATTCCGCGCGAAGCTTTTGCCGTTGTGGTTGTCCCCGAAGACAAAAAAGATGATTTTGAAGCTTTCGTGAAGGAATTTGAGCAGATTGTAAAAGACGAATTTGCCAAAACCGATGCCGGTGTGGAAGTCAGTGCAGAAGCCACCGACATGCCTGCAAAAGTTATGTCCGCAAAAGCTCAGGACAGCTTGGGCAAAGCAGTGGCCGATTGCCCCAATGGCATGATTACCATGAGCAAAGATTTGGAAGGCATTGTAGAGACCTCTACCAACCTGTCCATTGTAAAAGCCGCCAACGGTAAAATAGAAATGGCCAGCCTGCAACGCAGCCTGACGGAAGAAGGGAAAAACAGCATTGCTGCCGATGTGCGTGCTTCGCATGAAGCTGCCGGCCTCAAAGCCGTCAGCTCAGGCGACTACCCCGGCTGGAAACCTGATCCGGATTCTGCTATCCTGAAAGAAATGAAAGAAATTTATAACAAGAAATACGGAAAAGTTCCGGAAGTGAAAGTGATTCACGCCGGTCTGGAATGCGGCCTGCTCGGTTCGGTTTACAAAAACTGGGACATGATTTCCTTCGGCCCTACCATCCGCTGGCCCCACTCCCCTGACGAAAAAGTAAACATCGCCACGGTACAGAAATTCTGGGATTTTCTGGTGGAAACGCTGAAAGAAGTCCCGGAAAAATAAACGAACCTGGGTTGCTCCTTTCTTTTTACGGAAAGGGGCATTTTTTCAATAAAAGAACAGTACAGCAAAACTGAAATCTGAAAAAAATAAATTTTTTCAGATTTCAGTTTGTGAGTTTTAAAAAATAGTCTATTTTTGCACTCCCAAATTTTACAGAAAGATGACAAAGAGAACTTTTCAACCATCGGTAAGAAAAAGAAAAAATAAGCACGGATTTCGTGAAAGAATGTCCAGCGTAAATGGTCGCAAAGTGCTGAAAAGAAGAAGGGCCAGAGGAAGGAAAAAACTTACTGTTTCTGACGAATACAGATAGTAAGCGAACGTAAACGTTCATTTTTCATTGACAGCCAAATTCTCAGAGACTGCCTCAATTTGTTTGGGACGGTCTCTTTTTTGTGCCCGTACAATTCCGGATTTTTGTAACCTGAACAGGCTTACGCCGAAGGATTGTTCTTCTTTGCTTTTTTGCTTCCCCGGTACATTTCAAATTTGATAAAACGACTCTCCAGCGGTCCATTGTAAAGGATAATTTTCCGGGAAGGCCGTAAACCGATAAACTTGGCCACTTCGAGGTTTCCGGTGATAATCCAGGCTTCGTAGCCCTGAAAGTGGTTTTTGAGCACATCGCCTATGTGTTTGTATAGCTCTATGAGCTCGTCTTCTTCCAAACGTAGTCCGTAAGGCGGATTAAAAATCAAAACACCTTTGCCGCTTTCGGGATTAACCTTCTCAAAAGGCTTGTTAAGCAGCATAATATCTTTATCCAAACCGGCATTCCGCATGTTGGAACGGGCAATGCCAAAAGCTTTGTACGACCTGTCAGAAGCAATAATGGGATGGTCATATTCGCAGATTTCTCCGGAAGCCTCCTCTTTTATCTTTTCAAAAAGCACCGGCTCAAAATCATTCCAGTGTTCAAAAGAATAATTTTTGCGGTAATACCCTGCTGGAATTTTCATGGCCAGCATGGCCGCTTCTATGGGAATCGTACCGGAGCCGCACATAGGGTCGATGAAATCGCCATCCATTTTCCAGCCACTGAGCTTGATCATACCGGCAGCAAGCACTTCGTTGAGCGGTGCTTTGTCAACGGAAACACGGTAACCTCTTTTGTGCAACGATTCGCCCGAACTGTCTAATGAAATGGTGCATTCCTCCTGGCTAATATGCACATCAATGTGTATCTGTGCATTTTCTTTGCTGACATAAGGCCTCTTCCCCAGTTTCTCACGGAACTGGTCAGCAATGGCATCCTTTGTTTTCAATGCCGCATAAAGTGAGTTGGTCAGCGATGAATGGAAAACCGAAGCCGAGACAACAAAAGTTTTGTTGACATCAAAAAGTGAAGGCCAGTCGATACGTTTAACCTTTTCATAGAGTTCCTGTTCACTTTTTACCCTGAAAACACCAATGGGCTTAAGAATACGTAAAGCGGTACGGCAAAGGTAGTTGGCCTTGTACATCAGGGTTTTGTCGCCCCGAAAAAAAACCACCCTGTTCCCTGTCTCTACCGAGGCGGCACCCAGTGCCTCCAGTTCCCCGGCCAGAATATTCTCCAGCCCGGCAAGTGTCTTTGCGGTAAAATCCGCACCTTTCTCAAATGTCTTTAGATTTTCCATGTGCTGCAAAAGTAGATAAAAACGGAAAAGCACAGCAGAAAATATAAAAGGGTACAAACGGATGCTTGCACCATTTAATGGTTTCGGCCAAGGATGAAAATGTTAAACAAGGGTACAAGCGGATGCTTGCACCATTTGATTTAAATAAATTTATAAAATACATGAGTAAAGTCATGCAATTTATATGAATTACATGAGTGAAGTCATGTAATTTTTGTTCAAAAAAGTAAAAATGAAAGCAATTAAAAGAAACCCGCTGGAAAACCCTATTTTTGTAAAAACAAAAGCGATGACCATAAATGAAGCACAAGAGCTGGTGGACCAGTGGATAAACACTACCGGCGTGAGATATTTCAACGAGTTGACCAACATGGCGATGCTGACGGAGGAGGTGGGCGAAGTGGCCAGGATTATCGCCCGGAAATATGGTGAACAGTCGTTTAAGGAATCGGACAAAGCCGTTGACCTTGCCGACGAAATGGCCGATGTGCTTTTTGTGCTGATTTGCCTCGCCAACCAAACGGGTATTGATTTGGAAAAAGCACTGGAGAAAAACCTGGAGAAAAAAGAGGTCCGCGACAAAACCCGGCACAAAAACAATCCGAAACTCGGGTAAGCTTCAGGCCACCGGGGAAACGGATTTTGACACGTATTCCCTTAAGATATAGATAGTCGTCAAAAAACTTTTTATAAAATTTGATTTTAAAAAAGTAGTATATTTGCACCCCTCTAAAAGGAGAAATTATTTTGCGGATGTGGCGAAATTGGTAGACGCGCTAGACTTAGGATCTGGTGCCGCAAGGCGTGGGGGTTCGAGTCCCTTCATCCGCACATTTTTTATATAAACAAAAGTCATTTCAATGAACATTACAAAAGAAGAAAGCGGAAATCTCACTGCTCTTGTTCACATTAACCTGAAAGAAGAAGATTACATCGACAAAGTTAACCAGCAATTAAAAGCCTATCGCAAAGAGGCCAAAATGCCCGGGTTCAGGCCCGGAATGGTTCCCATGGGAATGATTAAAAGAATGTACGGAAAAGCTGTCCTTGCCGATGAGGTAAACAAAAGTGTCTCCGATGCCCTCAACAACTATCTCGTGGAAAATAAAATCAATGTACTGGGAAACCCTTTGCCAAACGAGGAAAAAACAGCTACCCTTGATTTTGACAAGCAGAAAGATTTCGATTTCTTTTTTGACATTGGCATGGCTCCCGATGTAAAGGTTGACCTTTCGGAAGAGATAAAAATTCCCTATCATAAAATTAAAGTGAGTGATGGGGAAGTAGAAAATGCCCTGAACGACATCAGGAAACGCCTTGGCAAAGAAGAACATCCCGAAAAGGCTGAGGTGGAAGATTCGGTAAAAGGAAAATTTGTCCAGGTGGACGAAGAAGGCAATGACCTGGAGGATGGCCATACCAAAGAGGCCTCTTTTGTCATTTCTGATCTGGCACTGAAGACAATTCAGAAAAAATTTGTCGGTAAAGAAAAAGGGAAACGGGTAGTGTTCAATCCTGCCAAAGCTTTTAAAAACGACGAAAAAGTCAAAGAACTGCTCGGGCTGGCCGATGGCGACGAAAAACTAAAAGCAGATTATGCTTTTGAGATTGAAGAGATTACACACACCATCCCGGCAGAACTGAACGAAGAGTTTTACAAAAAGGTCTATCCTTCCGATGACCTGAAAACAGAAGAAGAATTTAGAAACCGTATTCGCGAAGACCTTGCCGGCCATTACCAGAAAGATGCGGACAAACAGTTTGTTTCCGACACCATCGACTATCTGCTCAAAGAGATAAACCCGGAGTTACCGGACGAATTTCTGAAACGCTGGTTGTATGAAAGCAACAAAGAAAAAGCTACCAAAGAACAAATTGATGGCCAGTACGACAGCTACGCCAAAACTTTTAAATGGCAGCTTATCGAAGAGAAACTTATCAATGCTTATGGCGATGCACTGAGGGTAACCCGCGAAGATGTGCGTAACAAGGTCAGGGCTTATTTTCAGATACCCGGTGGCGGCGAACCCAACCCGCAGATGGAAGGGATTGTTGACCAGCTTTTGAGCAACGAAGAAGAGTATAACCGTATCTTCGGCGAGCTGATGGACGAACGGTATATCACTTTCTTTAAAGAGAAAATCGGGAAGGATGAAAAAGAGGTCTCCACAGACGAGTTTATCAAGATTATTTCAACACCTAAACAATAATCCCATGGACAACAGCAGCAAAGAGTTCAGAAAATTTGCCACGAAACATCATGGTATCAGCAGTTTGACACTGGAACGCTATAGTTCGGTTTACGGAAATTATATCTCCCCCACCATTATTGAAGAGCGGCAGATGAATGTGGCCCAGATGGATGTCTTTTCGCGCTTGATGATGGATAGGATTATTTTTCTCGGTGTTCCCATCGATGATTATGTGGCCAACATTATCCAGGCACAGTTGCTGTTTCTGGAGTCCGTTGATTCTGCCCGCGACATCCAGATTTACCTGAACACGCCCGGCGGCTCGGTCTATGCCGGATTGGGAATCTACGACACCATGCAGTATATAAAACCTGATGTAGCAACTATTTGCACGGGGATGGCCGCTTCCATGGGTGCCGTCATTTTGTGTGCAGGCGAAAAAGGCAAGCGTACCGCACTGACGCACTCCAGGGTACTGATTCACCAGCCCATGGGAGGTGCCGAAGGCCAGGCTTCCGATATTGAAATTACTGCCCGCGAGATTCAAAAGCTCAAAAAAGAACTTTACGAAATCATCTCGAAACACAGTGGCCAGACCTATAAAAAAGTCTGGAAAGACAGCGACCGCGACTACTGGATGACAGCGACAGAGGCCAAAGATTACGGGATGATTGATGAAGTTCTTGTTCGTAAAGAAAAATAGATTGCCCACACCGGTCTTTTATAAACAAAATAGTTGTTTTGTGCAGGACATAAAGCAGCAATAAATTATTATCATGGCAAAAACTAAAGAAGAACATTGTTCTTTTTGCGGCAGGCCCAAATCGGAAACAGAACTGTTGGTTACCGGAATGGAAGCCAAAATCTGCAATTATTGTATTGAGCAGGCAAAAACCATCCTCGATGAGGAACTGAACGCCAAAGGAAAAGAGCTGAAGATTGACCATACCCTGCTAAAACCTGCTGAGATAAAAGCTTTTCTCGATCAGTATGTGATTGGCCAGGAAGATGCCAAAAAAGTCCTTTCGGTAGCTGTTTACAACCACTACAAACGTATCGGGCAGTCAACGGACAACAACGATGTTGAAATTGAAAAATCCAACATTGTTCTCGTTGGCGACACCGGAACAGGAAAAACACTGCTGGCCCGTACCATCGCCCGTATGCTGCATGTGCCGTTTGCCATTGCCGATGCCACTGTCCTGACAGAGGCAGGTTACGTGGGAGAAGATGTGGAAAGCATCCTCACCCGCCTTTTACAATCGGCTGACTACGACGTAAAAGCTGCGGAAAAAGGGATTATTTTCATCGATGAGATTGACAAAATTGCCCGCAAAAGCGACAACCCATCCATCACCCGCGATGTATCCGGCGAAGGGGTTCAGCAGGCATTGCTGAAACTGCTGGAAGGGGCTATTATCAATGTGCCCCCACAGGGAGGGCGTAAACATCCCGAGCAGAAAATGATCCAGGTAAACACCAAGGACATTCTTTTTATCTCCGGAGGTGCTTTTCAGGGCATCGAACGGATTATTGCTGCACGCCTGCGTACCAACGTGGTAGGCTATACTTTTGCCGGGCACAAGGAAGAGGGCATCGACATGGAAAACCTGTTGCAATATATTTCGCCTGCCGACCTGAAGAAATTCGGACTGATTCCCGAGATTGTAGGCCGCCTGCCCATTCTCACTTACCTCAATCCGCTGGACAAAGAAGCCCTGAGACGTATTCTTCTGGAACCCAAAAATGCACTCGTAAAGCAGTTTGTCAAGCTTTTTGATATCGACGGCATAAAACTGACATTTGAAGATGCTGTTTTTGATTTTGTGGTGGAGAAATCCATTGAATTTAAACTGGGTGCCCGCGGACTGCGTTCTATACTCGAAACCATTCTGATGGATGCCATGTTTGACCTGCCTTCCAAAAAGAGGACCAAGACATGGCGCGTTACGCTCCGCTACGCAGAAGAGAAACTCGGAAACTCCAGTATCGCCAAGCTGAAAGCAGCAGTTTAGCCGATATTTTTCAGAATTGTAACGGGGAGTAGTTTCTGTGTTTTTTAGATTTACTTTTATCTACGAAGCACTAACTGCGGTATGTACCATAATTTTTGATCAAAGCCAATTGTTGACAGCAGTAATTGTTCATCCAATTGATATGTTTAAATTTTTCCAGAGCCCGATTTCAAATATATTTACAAGCGTGTTGGCTGTCAACCAATTCACGGTATCGGACAATGACTTTCTTAAAATCTTCCCAGGCATCCCGTTTCAGTGTTGGGTTTCGCAGCAAAGCCGATGGATGATAGGTGGGCATAACCGGATACTGAAACCAGTTTTTCCAAATTCCGCGTTCCCGTGTTATGCGTGAAGAAGGCCCAAAAAACGCCTTCAAGGCAACCGATCCCAGCAGAATAATAATTTTAGGCCGGATAATCTCTATCTGCCGTGTAAGGTAAGGCAGACAGGCAGCCTGCTCCTGTATTGACGGGGTGCGGTTATGCGGCGGGCGGCATTTCACAATATTGCCCATGTAAACCTCCTTCTCGCGGCTGAAATTACAGGCCAGCAGGATTTTCTCCAACAGTTGCCCTGATTTCCCCACAAAAGCCACGCCTGTTTTGTCCTCTTCAAAGCCAGGGGCTTCACCCACAATAAAAACCGGGGCCTGCGGATTGCCGCTTCCAAAGACAACCTGATGCCGCTCTTTGCGCAAACCACATTGGGTGCAGGCCAGCACCTCGTCATTTATCTGTTTTAACTGTTCTTCCAACATTCTCTCTGCTTTTAAGAAAATATATTTCAAAAAATATTTTGCATCCGTTCTGCAGGATTACTTTCACAAAATTAACAAAATACCGGCAGCCGGATGGATGCTTTTCAAATCGGGACAGCCTTGCCAAGGCTATAATTTCTTAGTTTTGCATAAAACTAAAAGATTGCTTTTTGAGATATTTTGACCAGACACCCGAGTTGATAAAAGCCGGTATTTACGTGCTTGTTCTCATGGTCATCGGCACTGCGGGATATATGATTATCGAGTCCTATCCCCTGCTGGATGCATTGTATATGACGGTTATCACTGTGTCCACGGTCGGGTTTCGCGAAATAAGGCCGCTTTCGGATCCGGGAAAGATATTTACCATTTTCCTTATTATCTCCAGCCTCGGCGTACTTGCCTACTTTCTGTCCAATCTTACCCAGAGCCTGTTCAAAACGCAACTGAGCTTTTTCTTTGGCGGCAACCTCAAACATTTAAAACAAAAAAAGATGGAAAATCATATTATTGTCTGTGGCTATGGCCGGATTGGAAGCCAGGTAGTTTTCGAGCTTACCGCTTTCGGCGAAAAAGTAATTGTGATTGACAACGACCATGAACTTGTGGTGAACAAGATAGCCGGGGACATCCAGTTTATTGAGGGCGATTCCACAGAAGATGAGGTACTTGTGAAAGCCGGTATTCACAAAGCCCGGTCGTTGATAACGACGTTGCCGCTGGATACAGACAACCTTTTTGTGGTACTTACAGCCCGGACACTGAATCCAAACATCAACATTATCAGCCGTGCCTCCAGCGAGAGTGCTGAGAAGAAATTGCGCATGGCCGGTGTCAGCAATGTTGTTATGCCCGAACGTGTGGGCGGTGCGCACATGGCTACCCTCGTGGCCCAGCCCGATGTGCTGGAGTTTATGGAACACCTGAACATTCATGGGGATTCACCGGTGCAGCTTATGGAGATCATGTGTACCAATTTACCCCAGGACCTTTTGCATAAGCCCATCAAAGAGCTGGAGTTTCGGAAAAAAACCGGTGCCAACATTATCGGTTACAAAGCGGCTACCGGCGAATACATCCTGAACCCCACGCCGGATACCAAACTTTATCCCGATTCCAAGATTTTTGTCCTCGGGACAAAAGAACAGGTAGAAGAAATGCAAAAAATCCTACACGGTTCCCATCGTCAAAAAAACAACAATCGTTAATTTCGTTTTCCATGTTTATCACCTACCTCTCTTTTTTTTCAGGTTTTGTCATTTTGATTGCCGGGGCGCAAATGCTGGTAAACGGGGCCAGCAGCATTGGCATCAAATTAAAAGTCTCACAAATGGTGATGGGGCTTACCATTGTAGCCCTCGGCACCTCACTGCCGGAACTTATCGTCAATATTTTTGCAGGGATCAAAGGAAACACGGACCTTGCCATTGGGAATATCCTTGGCAGCAACATTACCAATACGCTCCTGGTGGTAGGAGCGGCAGCCCTCATTATTCCCATTCATTTTCAAAAGAAAACACTGAAAAGAGACATTCCGTTCAGCCTTTTTGCTCCCGTGCTGCTCTTTGTATTGGCCAACGATTTTATTTTCGGCCGTCCAAACATCATCAGCCGTTACGATGGTATTATTTTATTGATTTTTCTCAGCTTCTTTCTCTACTTCACCTTTTTCAAACAAGGGGAAACGCCTTCCTCCGGGCAAGAAGATTTTAAACAATACTCGTGGGGGCTTTCCCTGCTGTTTATCACGGCAGGAGGCCTCGGCCTCTATTTTGGCGGTAAATGGATTGTGGATGGCGCGGTAAAAATTGCTTCCGCCATGGGCATCAGCGAAACAGCCATGGGGCTGACACTAGTAGCCGGGGCCACCTCGCTTCCCGAACTGGCTACCTCCATCATTGCCGCGCGGAAAAACAATGCCGACATGGCCCTGGGCAATGCCGTGGGTTCCAACATCTTAAATATTCTGTTGGTTTTGGGTGTTACCGCCCTGATAAAGCCCATCCCCTACTCGCCCAAATTAAATATTGAACTGGGACTTGTTTTTGCATCGGGATTATTGCTGCTGGCTTTTGCCAAACTCGGCAAAACAAAAAATACGCTCAACCGTACCGAAGGAATCCTCCTGGTAATAATATACGTAGCGTTTATTTATTTTACTACCGTGTATCAATAAGTTGTGCACAAGCGAACGAGAGTTACTGCGTAATATCTTTTAGACATAACTATTGGTCATTACAATAATTTGATTTATATAAAAAAGAAATGTATCAAAGAACAATTGAAAGTGATAGACAGGAAAAATTTCAGAGAGTTCGTTAAAATATAACTTTGAAACTGCGGCACGCACTATAGCCCAACCAATATAAACCCTGTCAATTTGTAATTTCCCTTATTTCACCTTTGAACGACAGAGGGAAAACAGAGGCTTCCAGACCGGTTTCTTTTTTGTAATCCATCATAACCTTACGCTGAAAGCCGGCAACGGCATCCGTTTTTACAAGGTTCAGGGTACACCCTCCGAAGCCTGCCCCGGTCATGCGGGCACCCGCAACGCCCTCTACTTGGGAAGCCAACTTCACCAGAACATCCAGTTCCCTGCAACTTACTTCAAAATCGTAAGCCAGCGAGTCGTGCGAATCATACATCAGCTTGCCGAAAAGCTCCGTTTTTTGTTGTTCCAGCAATTCGGCAGCCAGGCTGACCCGTGTATTTTCGTTTACCACATGGCGCAGCCGTTTCTTCAGCAACGGGTCTTCCACCAGTTTGTCAAGCCATTCATTATCCTCCCCGGTAAGGCTTCCGAGATAAGGCACCTCAAAAAAAGTGTTGATAACCTTCCTTACTTCGTGCAACTCTTTCACACGCTGGTTGTAGCCGGAGCTTACCAAAGCACGGTCCACGTTGCTGTTGACGGCCACAAACTGGTATCCATCCAGCGAAACGGGAACCTCGCGATGTTCCAGGGCATGACAGTCGAGCATGAGGGCGTGTTCAGGCCTTGCAAAGGCAATGGTGTATTGGTCCATGATGCCGCATTGAACACCCACAAAATCATTTTCTGCCTTCTGCGAAAGCAAAGCCAGCTCTTTTGCCGAAATCCCCAGTTCAAAAATCGTATTCATGGCAAAAGCAGTTACCATCTCCATGGAAGCAGAGCCTGACAAACCGGCATTCATGGGTATATCGCCAAAATAAACCAGTTCCATGCCCTGTTTTTTCCAGCCTCTTTTTTCCAGTTCGTTTAATACTCCCACGGGATAATCAGTCCAGCTGTTTTGCCGTTTTGAAAAGGCTTCAGGCGAAATTGTTTTGTGCTCACCGAGGTTTTCAGAGGTAAGCCGTATTTCATCTTGCGGAAGCAGGCGGACAAACAGAAACGTACCGGAGGAGATGGCTGCGGGCAGCACATAGCCACCGGTGTAATCGGTGTGGTCGCCCATGAGGTTTACCCGCCCCGGGGCAAAGAAAAGGAAACGGTCGCTGCCGTTCGTTTGTTTCTTGTATTTCGATAAAAATTGTGCTGTTTTCAATGGTTTAAATTTTCCACAAAACTAAACTGATTTTTGAAAACGATAATGAAATTTAATGAATTATACCGTTAACAAACCGTAAATCCTGCGGAAGGGATGGAAGTGGCAGCCTGACGAAAGGGATGCATAGCAACTGTTGGCAGGTGGAGGCTGACGCAAGAGAAGCCCACACGCTGCCTACAGATGCTAAGCAGCACTGAGGAAGCTACAACGGACAGCCCGTGAAAGCCTGTGGGCAGGCCCGCCCGAATAAAAACAGTAAAAATATTCCTCTTCGGCCTCTTCTGCTTCCCGAAAAATTTGTACCTTTGTTTACCAAATTAAAATCCATGACAAAACTGAACAAAGGCGACTTAGCCCCTGATTTTACGGCTGTTAACCAGGATGACAAGCCCATCTCATTATCAGGTTTCAAAGGCAAAAAGCTCATCCTGTATTTCTATCCCAAAGACAACACATCGGGTTGTACCAACGAAGCCTGCAACTTCAGGGACAACTATGATTTCTGGCTATCGAAAGGATATGCCGTGGTGGGAGTAAGTCCCGACAGTGTGGCCTCGCATCAGAAATTCATTGCCAAACACAACCTGCCGTTTCCGCTTTTGTCGGATCCGGAAAAGAAAATCATCAAAGCTTACGGGGTCTGGGGTCCGAAAAAACTATACGGCCGGGAATATGAAGGGCTGATTCGTTCAACTTTCATCATTGATGAAGCGGGAAAGATTGCAGAAGTCTTCGGCAAAGTAAAGACCAAGGAGCACACCGAACAAATTGTTAAAAAACTAAATCTCGAATAAAATGGCAACAGATAAAGAAAATCAAAAAGCCGACAAAGAGCGGCAAAATAAATTAAAAGTCCTGGAGGCAACGTTGGGGAAACTGGAGAAATCTTATGGCAAGGGTGCTATCATGCGTCTGGGATCGACGAACGTGGAGAAGATTCCGTCCATCTCCACGGGTTCCATTGGACTGGATTTTGCACTGGGCGTTAATGGTCTTCCCAAAGGAAGGGTAACAGAGATTTACGGCCCCGAATCGTCGGGAAAAACAACGCTGGCACTGCATGTGATTGCCGAAGCGCAAAAAGAGGGTGGCATTGCCGCCTTTATTGATGCCGAACACGCTTTCGACCGCTACTACGCTGCCAGCCTGGGGATAAACATCGAAGACCTCTTGATTTCGCAACCGGACAACGGCGAGCAGGCACTGGAGATTACGGACAACCTGATTCGTTCGGGTGCCATTGATGTCATTGTGATTGACTCGGTGGCCGCACTGACTCCCAAAAGCGAGATTGAAGGCGAAATGGGCGACTCGAAAATGGGTTTACAAGCCCGTTTGATGTCGCAGGCCCTGCGCAAACTGACGGCCAACATCAGCAAAACCAATACGGTCTGTATCTTCATCAACCAGCTGCGCGAAAAAATCGGTGTTATGTTTGGCAATCCGGAGACGACAACCGGCGGAAATGCACTGAAATTCTACTCATCGGTGAGGTTAGATATCCGGCGGATCAGCCAAATTAAAGATACTGATGAAGTACGCGGAAACCGTGTACGGGTGAAAGTGGTGAAAAACAAGGTAGCACCACCTTTCCGTAAGGCTGAGTTTGATATTATGTATGGTTTGGGAATTTCCAAAATCGGTGAAATCATTGACATTGGCGTGGAAAAAGAGATTATAAAGAAGAGCGGTTCCTGGTTTAGCTACGGTGAGACCCGCCTGGGACAAGGGCGCGAAGCGGTGAAGAAAATTCTTCTTGACAACCCTGATTTGATGGAAGAGCTGGAGACAAAGATTAAAGCAGCACTGGCCGAAAGCGAAAATTAATAATTTTTTCAGAATTTAAAAAAGTGCCTTGAAACAGGCACTTTTTTATTTTAAAGCAAGTGCAAACTTTTATTGACGTTCTTTCACGTAAAAAGCAACTTTCTCAATGGAAGAGATCATATTATACTCTTCAAGATAAACATCGTCGGGGACTTCTACCGGCGTAGGCGTATAATTTAAAACCCCTTTGATGCCGGCTTCGACCATAATACGGACAGTCTCGTCGGCCTGATCGCCGGGAACAGTAAGAATGCCTATCTTAATTCCTTCTTTACCAATAATTTCCGCAGTTTTTTCCAAAGGGTAACAATGAATGCCGGCAACCTCATGGTTCGCTTTTTCGGGGTTTGTGTCAAAACCGGCAACAATCTTTAATTTTTCCCGTTTGCCACGAAAATAATTAATGATGGCCCTGCCCAGGTCGCCCATGCCAAAAATGGCCACCTTCTGTCCATCCGGGCTGTCAATGAGCTCGCCAATAAGTGTTATCAGGTCGTTAATGTCATATCCTTTACGCAGGCTTCCCGAATAGCCAATCAGCATCAGGTCGCGCCTGACCTGAACCGCTGTAATATGCAACAAAGCTGCAATTTGATGAGAGAAGATACTCGTTTTCCCTTTGTCTGAATAAATCTGCAGTGCCCGACGATACTGGCTCAGCCGCTCAATAGTCCTGTGAGGTATATTTTTAAAAAACCGGTCTTCCATTTTGTTATTCATTTAACAGTGCAAATATATATGCAATATTTGTTCGTCTGACAAATGTTAGCTATTAATTAACAAATATTTTGTTTAAAATATTTACACCATGCTGTTAAGCCGCATTCATCGCATTTGGGCTTACGGGCCAGGCAGACATAGCGGCCATGCAGGATAAGCCAGTGATGGGCCAGTGGTATTATCTCATCGGGGATGTATTTTACCAGCTGTTTTTCCGTTTCCAACGGCGTTTTGGCACCTATGGTAAGCCCAATCCGGGCAGCAACCCTGAAAACATGCGTATCTACGGCCATGGCCGGCTTGTTAAAAACGACAGCAGCAATGACATTGGCCGTTTTTCGTCCCACGCCCGGCAACTTCTGGAGTTCATCAATATCCGATGGAACCTTTCCGTCAAAATCGGCCAGCAGCATTTTTGCCATACCCGACAGATGTTTGGCTTTGTTGTTCGGATAAGAACAGCTTTTTATTAGTGCAAAAATATCCGGCACCTCAGCCCGTGAAAGGCTCTCCACATCAGGATATTGCCGGAAAAAATCCTGTGTAATCACATTCACCCGTTTATCGGTACATTGCGCTGACAGAATAACAGCCACAAGCAGTTCATAGGGATCATGGTAATGCAATTCGGTTTCGGCAAAAGGCTGATGTATTTTAAAATATTCAATTATGTTCTCAAAACGTTCTTTTCGTGTCATGGAATAATTTTTTACAAAAATGGAGAAAATCTATTACAATCAGCTTAATTCTTTTATCTTTCTTTAATATTCTCCCAAACCCCGATATCACAAAATATGGTTAACTTTGTAAACTATCAAAAAGCAACATGCCATGGCACACGAAATTGAGCTTAAGTTTTTGGTCAAAGGAGATTTCAAACCTTTCGTTACGAAGAAATCAGAAATCACACAGGCCTACCTGTCCACAGATCCCAACCGGACAGTACGTATCCGGATTGAAGACGACAAAGGGTTTATCAACATAAAAGGAGCGGCAAAAGTTTCGGGCATCATACGATTTGAATGGGAACGTGAGATTCCGTTGGAAGAGGCGAAAGAACTTATGGAACTTAGAAAATCCGGCCTGGTTGAAAAGACCCGCTATATTGTACCAGCCGAAAACGGATTGCAATTTGAGGTAGATGAATTTCACGGGGATAACCAAGACCTGCTGATGGCAGAGATAGAACTCCCTTCAACAGATACCGCTTTTGAGAAACCGGCATGGATGGGCGAGGAAGTTACGGGAAACCCCTCTTTTTATAGTGCCGAACTTTCGATGAACCCCTATTCCAACTGGAAAGAAATTGAATTTTAATAACCTGTGTTCGAGATAATACGGCCTACTGCCCTCAGCAGGCTGAACTTCTCACCCCCCTTAATTCATCAAAATACGGATAACGCCCATATTTTTTGTTTTCAAAATACGAAGTGCAGCGGCGTATGCCAAAAGGTTTCGAACAACAAGGGGCGAAGGCTTTAAAGAGCCGGCCTCTTTGCCATAACGGCTTTTGTGCCTGGTGGGATATTGAAATTTATCCGGAGTAATAAATTGTTGCATAAGCAAAGAATTTAAGTAAATACTTCTCTGTTTGTCAAAAAGGTAACGACAAACTTTGGGAAATATTTTACACTCCGTAAAAAAAATTAGCAGGCAGGAAATCAGGGCAGAATATATCGACTAACGGGTAAGGATAATATTTTTCTCTTTGACCATCTTCCGCATATTAATTAAGGCATAACGCATCCGTCCCAGGGCCGTGTTAATGCTCACTTCGGTCTGATCGGCAATATCTTTAAAACTCAGTCCGGCATAACACCGCAGGTATATCACCTCTTTTTGTTCTTCAGGCAAATACTCCATAAGCATCCGGACATCTTTGTGAATCTGCTCGGTAACCAAAATATCTTCAATACCCGGGTCCGTTACCCTGAGGGTATCCATCAGGTCATATTTATCATTGGATACCTCTGCATAATTTAGTTTTTTCTGCTTCCTGAAATGGTCTATCACCAAATTGTGGGCAATACGCATTACCCACTGGATAAATTTCCCCTCATCATTGTAATTACCTGCTTTAAGGGTGTTTATCACTTTCACAAATGCATCCTGGAACAAATCATCAGCCAGTTGTTTGTCTTTCACCATCACAAAAATATAGGAGTATATCCTCGTTTGATGACGTTCGATGAGTTCCTGTAAACCGGAGGGGTTACCATCGAGAAATTCACGGATGAGCAAACGTTCATCCCTTGCTTCCATTTTCATATGCCACATGTTTTGGTTCAGAAAAATAGTAAGCTTTTACTCGATAGGCAAAGTGTTTAAAACTGTTTTTAACATTTGTTTTGAATTGCAAATATAAAGGTTAAAAGAAAAAAAGCAAATAAATTTATAATTTTGTCGCTCATTTTTTTCTATGATAATCGAAGCAGGGAAAGCAAATCCCAAAAATTATATCGTTGTTGTCCGGTCGCGTGTCAACAATTTAAAGAACCTCAGCGTAGCCATTCCGCGGCGTAAATTAGTGGTTATAACCGGTTTATCAGGCTCCGGAAAATCATCGCTGGCTTTTGACACCCTCTATGCCGACGGACAGCGTCGCTATGTGGAGAGCCTGAGTTCGTACGCCCGGCAATTTCTTGGCCGCATGGACAAACCCGATGTGGATGCCATCCTGGGCATTTCACCCGCTATTGCCATAGAACAAAAGGTAAAAACACGCAATCCGCGCTCTACGGTCGGCACTTCCACCGAAGTTTACGAATACCTGAAACTGCTGTTTGCGCGTATCGGGAAAACATATTCTCCCGTGTCGGGCAGGCAGGTAAAACGACATCGCGTAAGTGATGTTGTCCGTTTTGTCCTTACACTGCCTGACGATACCAACGTCCTGATTTTAAGTCCACTAAAGCAAAATGGAACTCGCACACCCCAGCAAAGGCTTCATGTACTCTTGCAACAAGGCTTTAGCCGGATTATGAGCAAGGGAAAAATCTTCCGTATAGAAGACATGCTGGAAAATAGGACAAGCCATACAAAACCGGAAGATGACTACCTCGTTATTGACCGTATTCTGACACAGCACGAGGAAACCGACCTCGAAGCCCGTATTGCTGATTCTGTCCAAACAGCTTTTTACGAAGGAGATGGCTACCTGAAAATTTTATATGAAAAAGAAGGGAAAAAACAAACTGCCGATTTCTCCCACCGTTTTGAGCTGGATGGAATACAGTTTGAAGAACCTACGGTCAACTTGTTCACCTTCAACAATCCTTTTGGGGCCTGCAAACGTTGCGAAGGCTTTGGCAATATTATGGGCATTGATGAGAAGTTGGTGGTCCCCAACCCGGCACTTTCCATTTTTAATGGGGCCATCGCCTGCTGGAAAGGCGAAAAAATGGGCCAATGGAAAGAACGGCTCATCAAAAATGCCTATAAATTCGATTTCCCCATTCATAAGCCATACTACCAACTTTCCGAAGGACAAAAAGAATTGTTATGGAAAGGCAACCAATATTTTGGCGGGCTAAATGATTTCTTTCAATCGCTGGAAGAGCAAGCTTATAAGATTCAATACCGTGTCATGCTCTCGCGCTACCGCGGCAAGACCGTCTGCCCCGAATGCAAAGGGACACGCCTGCGCAAAGATGCCAATTATGTTTTGGTTGCCGGAAAATCCATCTCCGATATTGTGCAAATGCAACTTAACGAGAGCCTTGACTTTTTCAAAAATATCCCACTGGAAAAACAGGATGAGAAAATTGCCAGGAGGTTGTTGCTGGAGATTGTTACCAGGCTGCAATACCTGAACGACGTAGGACTGGGATATCTCACGCTCAACCGTCCATCGGCAACACTTTCGGGCGGCGAGTCGCAGCGCATCAACCTCGCTACTTCGCTGGGAAGCTCCCTGGCCGGCTCCATGTACATTCTCGACGAACCCAGCATAGGCCTGCACCCGCGCGATACGCAAAGGCTGATAAAAGTACTTAAACGTTTACGCGACATTGGCAATACGGTTATCGTTGTGGAACACGAAGAGGACATTATCAAAGCTGCCGACGATATTATTGACATTGGCCCCGACTCCGGCGAACATGGCGGGGAGCTTATTTTTCAGGGAACTTTTGACGAACTGAAAGACAACGACATCAGCTATACGGCACTGTACATGACCGGGAGAAAGCACATAGAAATTCCGGCACACCGGCGAAGATGGAACAACTACATAGAGATTAAAGGCGCTTTTGAGCATAACCTGAAAAACCTCACCGTAAAAATTCCACTCAACGTGCTGACTGTGGTTACCGGCGTCAGCGGCTCAGGAAAATCAACACTGGTGCGCGATATTTTATTCACTTCACTGAAAAGAAGGCTCAACGGAGAAGTCTCTTCCGGGGGAAAATTTGCCCTGCTCGAAGGAGAAGTCAACCGTATTTCCCGAACAGAATACATCGACCAGAACCCCATTGGCCGCTCTTCGCGTTCCAATCCGGCTACCTACCTGAAAGCCTACGACGAAATCCGCCAGCTTTTTGCCAGCCAGTCGTTGGCGAAATTACGGGCTTACAAACCCGGCTATTTCTCTTTTAACATTCCGGGCGGACGATGTGAACAGTGCGAAGGGGAAGGTGTAATTAAGGTAGAAATGCAGTTTATGGCCGACATTTACCTCAAATGCGATGCCTGCAACGGCCGGCGTTTCAAAGAGGAGGTGCTGGAAGTAAAATACCGGGGCAAAAGTATTGCCGACATCCTGAACCTGACCGTGGATGAAGCCATCGATTTTTTCGGCAGTGTAAAAGGTTCCACGGAAAGAAAAATCGTGGAAAAAATAAGGCCTTTACAGGAAACGGGACTGGGATACCTCCGGTTGGGACAAAGCTCAAACACCCTCAGCGGCGGTGAGGCCCAGCGTATCAAGCTGGCTTTCTTCCTTTCAAAAGGTGCCGGAAGCCAACCCACACTTTTCATTTTTGATGAACCCACAACCGGATTGCACATCCACGACATCAGTAAACTGCTCCGGGCTTTTAACGCCCTGATTGAGAACGGGCACAGCATTGTTGTCATCGAACACAATGCTGAAATTATCAAATCAGCCGACTGGCTTATCGACCTCGGGCCGGAAGGGGGCGACCGTGGCGGCGAAATTATTTTTGAAGGGACTCCGGAAGATAGCGTAAATTGTGAGGAATCTTACACCGGGAAATTTCTTCGGGAGAAATTGCACTAAAGAAAGGGCTTCAAAATTTTATGGTTTACCTGCCAATAATCATTATTTTTGTACGGCAAAAAATTCAATCAATATCTAATTTAAAACATGAAGAAAACAGTTTACTATTTTGCAGGGATGCTCTTTCTGGCCTTTGGCCTGAATGCCTGCAACAATACTGCCAGCCGGCACCAAAAGAACACATCGGTACTAACGCCTGACACAACGGTACACTACCCGCAGGAAAAACACCTGGCCAATGTAAAGCAACTCACTTTTGGTGGTTCCAATGCAGAGGCCTATTTTAGTTTCGATGATAAAATGTTTGTTTTTCAGGCTACAAACCCGGCCTGGGGTTCCCACTGCGACCAGATTTATTATTGGCACCTTGCCGATGGCACCATGAAAGATACCATTCCCCCTATCCTGAGCAACGGACTGGGCAGAACGACCTGTTCCTATTTTCTTCCGGGCGATACAACCATTCTTTATGCTTCCACACGTGCCGGTGGTGCCAGCTGCCCCCCTGTTCCCAAAAAGCGCAGCGACGGAAAATATGTGTGGCCCATTTATGATGATTTTGACATTTACGTAGCTAATCTGAAAGGACAGATTATTGACACCCTGATAAAAAATCCTGGTTATGATGCCGAAGCAACAGTTTCACCAAAAGGCGACAAAATTGTGTTCACATCCGACCGTTCGGGAGACATAGAGCTATACACCTGCAACATCGATGGCAGCCACGTGCACCAGGTTACCCACCAGCTGGGTTATGACGGCGGTGCTTTCTTTTCTCCCGATGGCAAAATGCTGGTATTCCGTTCTTCACGGCCCAAAACACCGGAAGCCATCAAGACGTACAAAGATTTGCTGAAACAGCATCTCGTTATGCCTACGCAAATGGAGATATACACCTGCAACGTGGATGGCAGCAACCTGAAACAGGTTACCCACCTCGGCAAAGCCAACTGGGCACCGTTTTTCACGCCCGATGGCAAACACATTATCTTCAGTTCAAACTATGCCGGTACCCGCGGCTTCGACTTTAACCTTTACATGTGCGACCTCAACGGCAACCACCTCGAACGCATTACCTACGACAATACTTTCGATGCTTTCCCCATGTTCTCTTTTAACGGTAAAAAGCTCATTTTCGCCTCCAGCCGCAACAACCGCAACCAACATGGAATTAACCTGTTTATCGCCGACTGGAAACCGTAAGAAAATGATGAATGATGAATGTTAAGTGACAAATAAAAAAGAGATGATGATTTTTTATTTCCACAACCGATTAACCACTGAATGACCATTGAATGACAACAGAATGACTATTGAATGACAACTGAATAACCATTGAATGACAACTGAATAACCACTGAATGACAACCGAATGACCATCGAATGACCATTGAATGACCACTGAATGACCACTGAATAACCATTGAATGACAACCGAATAACCAATTTCAAATAACAAAATGAACCGGGAAGAAAACAGGAAAAATGTTCTGAATTATCTTGAGAAACTGGGTATCCCGTATGAAATATACGAGCATCCGCCGTTGGACACCATCGAAATAGCGTTAAAATACTGGAAAGATATCGATGCCACCCATTGTAAGAACCTGTTCTTCAGGAACCACAAAGGCAACCGGCATTATCTTGTCATCATCAAAGACACCACGCCTTTTGATATCCACAGCCTTGAAAAACAGTTGCATCAGGGAAAACTGAGTTTTGCTTCTGAAAAACGAATGACAAAATATCTCGGCGTAAAGCCGGGTTCTGTTTCCCTTTTTGGCCTCATCAACGATGAAGAACATCACGTGTATGTTTTTCTGGACGAGCAACTGCAAAAAGCGCGTAAAATCAGTTTCCATCCCAACGACAATACGGCCAGCGTAGTCATCTCTTTTCAGGATGCCATGAAATTTCTGAAAGAAAGACAAAACGGGTTTGAATTTATTGACCCGACACCCGGAAAACAATAAAATTATGGACAAGATTAAAGTAAACGTAAATTCAGAAATCGGTAAAATTAAAGGGGTAATCGTGCATACCCCCGGTGCCGAAGTGGAAAATATGACCCCCGAGAATGCAGAAAGGGCACTTTACAGCGATATCCTTAACCTGAGCGTCGCCATGCCCGAGTACGAAGAGTTTTTGGGAGTGCTCAAAAAGCGGAGCCGTGTTTTTGAAGTAACCGACCTGTTAAAAACTACCCTCGAAGACGATGCCGTCCGCAAAAACCTGATTGATCAGGTTTGCAAACACGAACGCCACTCGCAAAAAAGATACCAGCTTTGTGATACGCTGCTGGAAATGTCCCCCGAAAAACTGGCAAACCAGCTTATTGTGGGAGTGGAAATGCAGAAAAACAACCTGACCAGTTTTTTGGATAACGAACGCTTTTCATTGAGCCCGCTGCCCAATTTTTTCTTCACCCGCGATGCCAGTTTTTCCGTTGGTAACAATGTACTGATCAGCAAAATGGCCAATACTGTACGCGACCGTGAAGCAATTATTATGGAAACCATTTTTTCGCATCATCCCCTGTTTGAAACGAAAGTGGTCAATCCGGTAGAGAAGTTCGACATGAGCGGCAGGAGTACCATCGAAGGCGGCGATGTGCAAATAGCGCGCGAAGATGTACTGGTGATTGGAACCGGCGACCGGACAACCACCCAGGGCATCGATAGCATGATTGAATTTATGAAAACCAGGCCGGGAGTAAAACATATTCTGGCACAGGAACTTCCCTTTAAACCCGAATCGTTCATCCACCTCGACATGACGTTTACATTCCTTGACAAAGACCGGTGCATGGTGTTTGAACCTTTGATTATGAACTCCTCACGCTACCTCACCATCCACATTACCATCGATGGCGACAAAGTAACCGGCATAAGAGAGGAGAAAAACATACTGCATGCTTTACGCAAGCTGGGTATCGACATGGAACCGGTCATTTGCGGAGGACAAAAAGACCTCTATTTTCAGGAACGCGAACAGTGGCAGAGTGGTGCCAACTTTTTTGCCATGGAACCCGGCAAAGTCATGGGATACGAACGCAATGTGCACACCATCGGAGCCATGAACAAGAGTGGTTTTGACATCGTTAAAGCGGCGGATGTGGTTAACGGAAAAGTGAACCTCGACGATTACAAAAAAGTAGTGGTAACCATTAAAGGCAACGAACTCTCACGTGGCGGTGGCGGTGCCCGATGCATGACCATGCCGGTAGCCCGGGAAAAGGTAATTTGGTAATACCCTCCCGGAGGAAATGACAAATAACAAAATACAAATGACAATTGAATAACCACCGAATGACCATTGAATGACAACTGAATGACAACTGAATGACAACCGAATGACAATTGAATGACAACCGAATGACCACTGAATGACCACTGAATGACAACCGAATGACAATTGAATGACAACCGAATAACCACTGAATGACCATTGAATAACCACTGAATAACCACCGAATAACAACCAAATGACCCGAGAGGAAGCCAAAATACGGATTGATGCACTCTGCGAAGAATTGCAGGAACACAACTACCGCTACTATGTACTGGCACAACCCTCCATCAGCGATTATGATTTTGACCAAAAGCTGAAAGAGCTGGAAGCACTGGAAGCACAATATCCTGAATTTATCCGCCCCGATTCCCCTACCCAACGTGTGGGTGGCGAACCTGCCAAAGAGTTTCCCACGGTCAGGCACAAATATCCCATGCTTTCCCTGTCGAACAGCTATTCGCTGGAAGAAATTAAGGAGTTTGATGCGCGTGTCCGCAAAACCATTGGCCACGAAACAGAATACGTCTGCGAACTAAAATACGATGGCCTGGCCATAAGCCTCTCTTACGAAAAAGGTATCTTGACACAGGCCGTAACCCGTGGCGATGGCGTACAGGGCGATGATGTAACCCAAAACGTGAAAACCATCCGGAGTATTCCGCTGAAATTACGCGGCGATTATCCGCCTGAATTCGAAATAAGAGGCGAGATTCTGATGCCCCGTGCCGAATTTGAACGGCTCAACCGCGAACGGGAGGAAATTGGCGATGCCCCTTTTGCCAACCCGCGCAATGCGGCTGCCGGCTCCCTGAAAATGCAGGACCCCAAAGAGGTGGCCAAACGCAAACTGGATGCCTTCCTTTACTACATTCCACATGATTTGTCCGGTATAACGACCCACTACGATGCACTGAAAAAAGCCAAATCGTGGGGACTGAAAATCTCGGACAACATGGCCATCTGCCGCAACATAGCACAGATTATGGAGTACATCAACGATTGGGACAAGGGAAGGCAGCATCTACCCTACGACATTGACGGAATTGTCATTAAGGTAAACGGGCTGGAGATGCAAAAGCAACTAAGCTACACCGCCAAAAATCCACGCTGGGCCATTGCCTACAAATTCAAAGCCGAGCGGGTGGAGACATTGTTGGAATCCATTGATTATCAGATAGGGCGCACCGGCGCCATAACGCCCGTAGCCAACCTGAAACCGGTTTTGCTGGCCGGCACCACCGTGAAACGCGCCAGCCTGCACAACGCCGACATTATTGCGCAGCTGGATGTGCGCATCGGCGACACGGTGTACGTGGAAAAAGGCGGAGAAATCATCCCGAAAATTGTCAGCGTAAACCTGGACAAACGTCCTGCCGGGGCACAGCCGGTAAAGTTTATCGACCGTTGCCCGGAGTGCGGCACGCCCCTTGTCCGGCAGGAGGGCGAAGCTGCCCATTACTGTCCCAACGAAGATACCTGTCCGCCGCAAATCAAAGGGAAGCTGGAACATTTCATTTCGCGCAAAGCGATGAACATCGACAGCCTTGGCGAAGGGAAAATCGAGATGCTTTACGACCACGGACTGGTAAAAAATGTGGCCGACCTCTACGATCTGACCTACGAAATGATTTTCGGTCTGGAAAAAGTAATTCCGGCCGACGAAGAAAAAAAAGAAAAACATATCAGCTTTCGCGAAAAAACAGCCGCGAACATTATAAAAGGTATCAAACAGTCCGAAAAAGTACCTTTCCCACGGGTTATTTACGCCATCGGTATCCGTTATGTGGGAGAAACCGTAGCCAAAAAGCTGGCCGCACATTTCAAAAATATGGATAACCTCATGGAAGCCTCTTTCGAGGAACTTGTTTCCGTGGAAGAGATAGGGGAAAAAATTGCCGGGTCGGTCATCCGCTTTTTCCAAAAACCGGAACATCGCGAAATTATAGAACGGCTGAAAGCCCGGGGTGTTCAAATGCAACTGGCAGAAACAAAAAGCAGTGCCTCTGCCCTGCTCTCAGGAAAATCATTTGTGGTCAGCGGCGTGTTTGAACATCATTCGCGCAACGAAATAAAGGAACTCATAGAGCGTTTCGGGGGCAAAAATACGGGTTCCATTTCTTCCAAGACGAGCTATGTCCTGGCCGGTGCCAACATGGGGCCTGCCAAAAAAGAAAAAGCCGAAAAGCTGGGCGTCCCCATCATTTCGGAAAAAGAATTTGAGAAAATGATAACAAAATCCGATATTCCCTAACCATTTTTAACCCTCAACAATTTGAAACAACACATTACAGTCATTGGCTTTGACGCAGACGACACCCTTTGGGTAAATGAAATTTTTTACCGGGAGACAGAAAAAGAGTTTGTAAAACTGCTTTCGGATTTTGCTCCCGAAGCGGCGATTATGAAACAACTATACAACATGGAGGTACGTAACCTGCCGTTGTATGGCTACGGGGCCAAAGGTTTTGTCCTTTCTATGACCGAAACGGCATTGAAAATCACAGACAACAAGCTGCCTGCGTCGACTGTGGGAAAAATTATTGATCTGGGGAAGACACTCTTGAACAAACCGGTAGTCCTCCTCGATGGGGTCAGCCGGGTACTCCGGCAACTGACGAAAAAGTATCCCCTCATTTTGGTTACCAAAGGCGATTTGCTTGACCAGGAACGTAAGCTGAAAAAATCAGGGCTGGATAACTATTTTCATCACATTGAGATTATGAGCGATAAAAACGAAGACAATTACCGCAAGCTGCTGGACCGCCTGGCCATAACGCCGAAAGAATTTGTCATGGCCGGCAATTCCCTTAAATCGGACATACTTCCGGTATTGAAACTGGGTGCCTGGGGCGTTCACGTGCCCTATCACACAACCTGGATACATGAAAAAACAGAAGAAGACCCCAAACAATGGAAACGTTTCCTGTCCGTGGAACATCTCCAGGAACTCGTTGGCCTGCTCTCCTGATTTCTCTGTAAAACCGGGGACCAATTTCAAACTGGCTTAACAACTCCGGGCATTTTTCCCACACAATTTCCGGCAAATTCCAATAATTGATTACTTTTGCCCCGTCAAATGACAGGGGTGCCTCAATATTACGGGCTGAGATCAAACCCTCCGAACCTGATGCGGGTAATGCCGCCGTAGGAAAAAGAGAAACAACCCGTTTTAATCGCTTCCCCTGTTGGTTTAGGTATTGAAGTTATTGAAAGTTAATCTTATGAACTCAAATGTATTAAACAACTTTATTGTTAAGAAATAAATTAATAATATTATGCGTAAAAACATTTTCATCCTGTCTTTTAGCTTACTCGTTCCGTTATTTTTAGCAGCACAAATCAAGCTGGACGGAAATATCTACAGCAGCGATGACCATCAGCCGCTTATCGGAGCAAATATCCTCCTGGGAGGATCATTTATGGCCACAACTTCCGATAAAGAAGGCCATTTCTCTTTCCATGCGCTAAAACAGGGAACATATACTTTAAAAGTAAGTTTTGTGGGTTTTGAGAGCAAAGAGGTACAGGTAAAACTTACGAAAAACAAGCTCCTGAACATTCAGCTCAGTCCCACAAGTTACCTGAGCGACGAGGTCATTATCTCAGCCACACGGGTCAGTGCTTCATCGCCGACAACACACGAAGATATCAGCGGCAAAGTGCTGAACAAAAACAACATGGGACAAGACCTTCCCTACCTGCTCAAACTCACCCCTTCGCTGGTGGTAAGCTCAGATGCCGGTGCAGGTGTGGGATATACCGCCATGCGCATTCGCGGCACGGACCTCACCGGCATCAACGTTACGCTCAACGGCGTTCCGGTCAACGATGCCGAATCGCAGGGCGTTTATTTCGTCGACCTCCCCGACATGGCCTCTTCTGTCGACAACATCCAGATACAGCGCGGTGCAGGCACTTCCGGAAACGGATCGGCAGCCTTTGGGGCCAGCATCAACATTAAAACCGACCGGTTCGATCCCCAAGCTTTCGCAGAAATCAGCAGTGCTGCCGGTTCATTCAACACTTTTAAAAACACACTGCTGCTGGGTTCGGGATTACTAAACAAGCACTGGATTATCAATGCACGCCTTTCACACATCACTTCGGATGGATACATTGACCGTGCCGCTTCCAATTTGCGTTCCGGATATTTTTCAGCCGGATATTATGGCAGGAAAAACATCTTTAAGGCCATCGTTATGCTCGGGCATGAGAGAACTTACCAGGCATGGTACGGCGTTCCCAAAGACAGCCTCGCAACCAACCGTACCTACAACCCTGCCGGTGCCATCTACGACAATGCCGGAAACCTGACCGGATATTACAAAGACCAGACAGACAATTACACACAAAATTATTACCAGCTGCACTATGCCCATCAGTTCAACAAAAAACTGAACATAGCAACGGCCCTTTTCCTGACACGCGGTTTCGGCTATTACAATTCCTACAAAAACCATCAGAAATTTTCCAAATACGGCATGAATGACACCATCATTGGAAATGACACCATTGACCGTACCAGCCTGATACGGCAGAAATGGTTAGACAACTATTTCTACGGTTTTAACCTGACGGGAAACTACAAAACTACCCGCAGCACCTTTTCGTTTGGCGGCGGATGGAACCATTACGCTGGCGACCACTACGGAAAAATTGTCTGGGCACAGGTTGCCCGTCCCGGCGACTACGACCGCAACTGGTATTTCAACACCGGCATAAAAACCGATGGCAACATTTTTGCCAAATGGAGTTACCATATCAACGAACATTTCGGCATTATGACCGACCTGCAATACCGGATTATCCACTACCGGATAAACGGAACAAATGATGACTTACGTGATTTAACACAGGCACATAACTTCCACTTTTTCAATCCCAAGGCAGGCCTCTCTTATGCCATAAGCCCACGGAGCAATTTCTACTTCTCTTTTGGCGTTTCGCATCGCGAACCAAACCGTACGGTGTACCGCGATGCCGACCCGCACCAGGACATTCGCAGTGAAAGGCTTATGGATTATGAGCTGGGATACAAAACCGCCGGCACAAAACTCTCGCTCAGTGGCAATTTGTATTTTATGGATTACAAAGACCAGCTGGTCCTTACGGGTAAAATCAACAATGTGGGGACGGCCATTTTAACAAATGTGCCCAAAAGCTACCGGGCAGGGGTGGAAGTCTCGGCCTCGTGGCAAATAACAAAAATATTGTCATGGAATGCCAACGTAAGCCTGAGCCAAAACAAGATTAAAAACTTCACCGAATATGTGGACAACTGGAACTACTGGGATGACCCGGCCCATGAGCCCTACCAGTACAAGAAAAACCTGGGGAACACAAACATCTCATTTTCTCCGGGAGTAGTTGCCGGCAGCAAACTGGAAATCCGTCCCGTAAAAGGATGGCACCTGGCCTGGATATCCAAATACGTAGGGAGGCAATACATTGACAATACATCCAATAAGGAGCGCAGCCTGCATCCTTACTGGGTAAATAATTTGAAATTTAATTACAACCTGCATTTAAAAGGCATTAAAACACTGGGGTTCTCGCTGAGCCTGAACAATATTTTCAATGCGGCATACGAAACCAACGCATGGGTTTACCGTTATGTGTACAATGGAAAAGAATCTGAAATGAACGGCTATTTTCCACAGGCCGGGTTTAATTTTATGGGGGGCGTAAACCTGAAATTCTAACCATCCGGGTTCAAGACAAGGCTAACACACACGGGAAACCATCAATGTTGCCGCAGTACTTCGCGGTAACGCGTTCCGTTGGGGGCATCCACCTCACTGAGTATGTTAATCATGGTATTCTTCTCGGAAGACGTGGCTTTTGAGAAAATATTGATAATCTCGCCCCGCTTGGCATCCAGCAACAACTGCATGTCGTACAGCCCCGGACGTTTGTCGTACACCTTTTTCAACAGGGAGAGTGAACCCAGGATAACCTTTCTGCCTTCCACGACATTATCCGCCATAACATCCAAACCTTTGCGATGATATTGGTACAGAAAAGTGCGCAGCGGCTCGTAAGCCTTGTTCAGGTACTGCTCAACAAAATGATACCTGTTTTTCTCACTTTCAAAGGATTGCCATCCCGAATAGCCGGAATTTTGTGCCGACTGCACCACCGACATGGCTTTTTGATAAAATACCGTACCGCCATCCGGTGCAAAAGAATCAAAATCAATACCGAGCATCATGTATGAATAGAATGCCAGCAGGGAGGTGAGGTTGTCCGAATAAGTCCCATCCGAGAAATTCATCCCCTGTGAAGGCTGGTATTTGAATTGTATGTTTTTGTCAATCATGTTGATCAGCGGTGAACGGTAATCCGTTTTAAACACCGGACGCTGCATAATAAGGCTAAAACGGCCTTTAAACTCATTGGAGGAGACAATCTGGGTAACGGTAAAGAGCAAAGTACATTCTATGCGCTCCTCAGGCTGGAAGTTGTAGCCGCTCCATTTTCTGTTGTTGATGAATTCGGTCATGGCCGTTTTCAAATCGCTGACCACGCTACGGTCAAAACCCTGAACCTGCTGTGTGTTAATGTCCACCTTGCAGTTAAACTCCTGGGCAAATATTCCGGTAGTCAGGAAAAGAACAAAAAGGAAAAGGATGCCTGTTTTTTTCATCACTCAACCCTCCATAAGCGATTTAACAGCCATAAGAATATCCATGGCCACTGCTTCTTTTGATTTCAACGGAAACGTCTTCGGGCCCTCACTTTTTGTCAGCAGGGTAACCTTGTTGGTATCGGTGCCAAAACCGGCCCCGCTGTCCCTGAGTGAGTTCAGGACGATCATGTCCAGGTTTTTCCTCTCCAGCTTTTCCCTCGCATGGACAAGTTCATTTTCGGTCTCAAGGGCAAAACCAATTAAAAGCTGGTTTTGTCGTTTCATTTTTCCCAGGCCGGCAAGGATATCGCGGGTAGGCTTCAGGTGGATCACCTCCGGTGCCGCCGATTTCTTAATCTTTTCGCCGGCAGGATGTTCCGGAGTAAAATCGGCCACCGCAGCAGCCATAACGGCCATATCTACCTCAGGGAAAATTTCTTTACAGGCCTTGTCCATTTCGGCAGCCGTACGGACATGGGTTGTGTGTATTCCGGGAAACAGGGCATCCTGGCCGGCAGGCCCCATGACGAGTTGTACTTCGGCCCCTTCGGCTGCAAACGCCCTGGCAATGGCAATCCCCATTTTGCCGGAGCTACTGTTTCCTATAAACCGCACCGGATCAATAGGTTCGTGGGTAGGCCCGGCAGAGACCATCACCTTTTTCCCTTTGAAAAGCTGCTTTGCGGAGAAATAGTCTTTCAGGACTTTTAACAAGACTTCCGGCTCTTTCATCCTGCCTTTGCCCCGCAGGCCGCTGGCCAGTTCGCCGTCTTCCGGCTCAATATAATGGTAACCGAATGACTGTAATTTTTTAATGTTCGCCGACACGGTGGGATGCTGAAACATGTCCAAATCCATGGTGGGCGCAAAAAACAGGGGACACCGGGCAGACAGCACGGCGGTAAGCAAAAAATTATCGGCAATACCGGCAGCCATCTTGGCCATCGAATTGGCGGTAAGCGGGGCCACTATCATGGCATCGCCCCAAAGCCCCAGTTCCACGTGGCTCAACCAGCTGCCATCCTCTTTCACATAATAACCGGAAAGCACCGGACGTTCCGAAACTACCGACAGCGAGAGCGGGGTAACAAACTCTTTGGCAAAAGGGGTCATAACCACCTGTACTTCGGCACCCTCTTTTTTCAACAAACGAACGAACAAAGGTATCTTGTAGGCAGCAATTCCTGCCGTAACGCCTACTATAATTTTTTTACCTCTGAGCATGATGTTTGTTTACAAAGCAGAAGCAGCCGTTAAAAGTCCGTGGCAACTTCTTTGTGTGGGTTCCTAATGTACGTTTCGTTGTTCATAAATTCGTGAATGGCAAGCAGCGTAGGTTTGGGAAGGCGTTCGTAAAATTTGGCAATTTCAATCTGCTCCCTGTTTTCAAAAACCTCTTCTAAGTTGTCGTTTGAAGTGGCAAATTCCGAGATTTTTGCATCCAGCTCACGTTTCAGCTCCAGGGCAATCTGGTTGGCACGCTTCGACAACACCACCACCGTTTCATAGATATTTCCGGTTTGTTCATAAAATTTCTCTTTATGACGGGTAACAGCGGTTGTTTCAGTTTTAATTTTCTTGTAGTCCATGGTTGTTTATTTTAAAAATTCTTTCGCATTTTCGCTCAGCGGTTTTAACTCCGCCAAATATTTACTTTTCGGGTAGAGGAACAACAGGTTGTTGTACGCCTCCACCATTTTTTCAAAACGGTCTTTTTGTTTACTGGCAATACTTTTGTCCGCATACACGTAATAGGCCTTGGCAATATAATAAAGATAAAGCTCCTTGCTGTCGCTTTCCGGATAGTTGTTCAACAAGTTCTGGAAAGAGGTAATGGCTGCCTGATAATCTTCCATCCGAAAATAAAGATAGGCCACTTTAAAGTCTTTAATTTCCAGTTTCTTATGCAGGTTGTCCATAAGCTGGGTAGCTTTCTCCACCCTTGAGCTGTTGGGATAACGGTTGATAAACGACTGCAACTCCTGCAATGCTTTGTAGGTGTTGGTCTGGTCCAATTCCGGTCGCGGCGAGGTGAGATAGGTACAGTAAGCCTGCAAATAGGCAGACTCTTCCGCATGCTTCCCCTTGGGATACATCTGCTGGTACTGATGGAAATAATAACTGGCCAGCTGGTAGTCCTTCGTCTGGAAATAACAATTGGCCGTATAGTACGTCAGCTTCTCCCCTTTCTCCGTTCCCTGATAGAAAGTACGCAGCAAATCAAAGAACTGTAAGGCCTTTTTAAAATTGCCACTTTCGTACAGGTCAATCCCGGTTTGGTACTTCAACGTATTATCAGGACCTTTTAAGATCTTGGTATAATTATTACATCCACTGTTAACTACAATATAACCAGCAATTAACAAAACAAAATAAGCCTTTTTTAGCATGGGGCAAAATTAGTACAATTTATTGAAGTACAAAACGAAAAATCGGCTAATTCCCATTTTAATGCGCTAAATATTTTATCAGGCCAATAAAAGCTTTGGTTACTTTTACCCAATATTATTTTGAATTGCTATTAAGTCCCGTAGGGACAAAATATTTGTAGGATAAGATTTTCCTCTGCCTAACCAGTCCCGTAGGGACGAAATATTTAATCGATGGCCAATACCTATACCCAACTATATATTCAATTTGTATTTGCTGTTCAAATTGATGACGATGGGCTTTATATACTGAAGGACATACAATAACATAGCGTCCCTACCGGGACTTAACGTTTGTTTTGCCTTTTTCTAGAAATATTTTATCCCTAACGGGACATCCAGATAATAACCTACTCCTGAAACCCTGGCGCATTTGTGGGTTGAAACTACGGATTGCAAGTTTCATGCCGGGCACAAGTTTTTTTCATATAAATTACCTACTTTTGCTACCTATTTTAAACACAACAAAACATGGATATTTTTGATAAATGCGAGGTCAATATGGGGCCTCTCGGAATGTATGCCAAACAATCGGAAGGTTATTATATGTTTCCGAAATTAGAGGGGGAAATCTCCGACAAAATGATGTTTATGGGCAGGAAACGGCTTGTTTGGAGCCTGAACAACTATCTCGGCCTTGCCAACCACCCTGAAGTCAGAAAAGCGGATGCCCAAGGGGCCAAAGACTGGGGGCTGGCCTATCCCATGGGTGCCCGGATGATGTCAGGGCATACCACCCAACACGAAGAGCTGGAAAAACAACTGGCCGCTTTTGTAAAAAGGCCCGCTGCCTACCTGCTGAACTACGGCTATCAGGGAATGGTCTCCATCATCAATGCCATGGTGAACAGAAACGATGTCATTGTTTACGACTCCGAAGCCCATGCCTGCATTATTGATGGCATGCGGTTACACTTCGGGAAACGTTTTGTTTATCCGCACAACGACATGCAAAACCTGGAAAAAGAGCTGGCCCGTGCCACCAAACTGGTGGAAAAAACCGGCGGCGGCATTCTCCTGATCACCGAAGGTGTTTACGGTATGGCCGGCGACCTGGGAAACCTGCCGGAAATTGTTGCACTGAAAGAAAAATATAAATTCCGTGTCCTTATCGATGATGCCCACGGTTTTGGCACCATGGGGCCAACCGGTGCCGGAACCGATGAACATTTTGGCGTTCAGGACAAAATAGATATTTACTTCGGCACTTTTGCCAAATCCATGGCCGGAATCGGTGCTTTCGTGGCCGGCGATCCCAAAGTCATCAAATACCTGCAATACAATATGCGGTCACAGATTTTTGCCAAATCGCTCCCCATGCCCATGGTTATCGGTGCCATGAAACGGCTCGAGCTGCTGCGCGAAGAACCTGCGCACCGCGAAAAACTCTGGACCATCGTCAACGCCTTGCAGAAAGGTTTGCGCGATGCCGGCCTCAACATTGGCAACACAGCTTCTCCGGTAACCCCGGTCATGCTCAACGGTACCATCCCCGATGCCACGCAGATTACCTATGACTTACGTGAGAATTATGATATTTTCTGCTCTATCGTAGTTTATCCCGTGGTGCCCAAAGGGACCATCCTGCTGCGGTTGATCCCCACGGCCGTCCATACGCTCGAAGATGTGGAATATACCGTAAATGCTTTTAAAGAGGTAAAACGAAAACTGGAAAACAACGAATATTCCAAAGAGTTCAAAATAGGAAACGAATAAACGTTACTACTCAGCAGCAAATGTTCCCATTGCAAGTGTTTTTTGTTGTCATAAAATCAGCCGATAAATAGCTTTTTAAATGAACCTACCCCTGCACCCCTTCGGGAAGGGGAATTATTGGAATTTATCGGCTGATTTTGATTCAAAAATGATTGTTAAACCGTGAAAATGTTCAAAAAGCCAAAGATGGATGGTTCACGCAAAGAGCGCGAAGAAGACGCCAGGAAGGCAAAACGCCTGCTTGTAGCCATTTAGCTTTGTGCTTTTTGCGCTATATTTTGTGTTACAAGCAAGCTAAAAAAAGAACGTTCATCGAAAAAATATATATTTTAAAACAAGGTTATTTTGAAGTATCTTTGTAAGAAATAAAGGAATTAAAATGATAGAGAAAACAAAGCATAAAATTATTTTTGGAGACAGTCGGCAAATGCAGAATGTTCCAGACAAATCTGTGCAACTGATAATTACTTCGCCACCTTACTGGCAACTGAAAGATTATGGAGCAGATAACCAAATTGGTTACAATGATAGTTATGAAGAATATATAAATAACTTAAATCTTGTTTGGAAAGAAAGTTATCGAGTGCTTGATAATGGTTGTAGATTATGTGTAA
>WGCY01000043.1 GCA_015493525.1 Bacteroidales bacterium | reverse complement strand
TTGTGTTTATTTCTGTTTTGTCTGTGTTTACGCTTTCACTAATTGTCATCTCTTTTCTGGAAAGGCGTAACAGCACGGGAAACTAATTTTAGGCCATGCATCTTTCGGCTAAAACAAGGAATATCATTCTCTTATATTTGCTTACTGCTTTATTTTTAAGTGTAAGTATCTACTTTGTGCTCAAAAAAGAGACTTTGTGGTTTTTTGTTTTGCCCCTTGTGCTTATAGTCGCCTATTATTATGTTGTTTCGCTGGACAAAGTACTCCTTTTTATTACCTTTTTTACACCTCTTGCCATAAATTTTCAAGACCCCCGCATAGGAGCGGCCTTGTCCATACCCACAGAACCGTTGATGTTTGGGGTCGTTATTGTTTTTCTGGGAAACATGCTGTTGGAACGAAACTACAATCCGAGGGTTGCCCGGCACCCTTTGTCTTACCTGATATATTTTAGCTTGCTTTGGATGTTGGTAACTTCTTTTACCAGTCATTTGCCGTTGGTTTCCTTTAAACATTTGCTATCGCGTATATGGTTTGTGGTCCCGTTTTATTTTGTGGCTGTTCCCATGTTTCGGAACAAAAAAAATATCCACCGGTTTTTGTGGCTTTACATAGTCGCACTCAGTGGCATAATTGTTTATACGCTCATCAGGCATGCCGCCCATGGTTTTGACGAAGAATCGGGGCACTGGGTTATGTCTCCTTTTTACAATGACCATACAGCTTATGGTGCTGCGATAGCCCTATACCTGCCTGTTTTAGCAGGATATTTTTTCTATCCGGGGCTTTCTTTTTACAAAAAATTGTTGGTTGTACCGTTTTTTGTTTTGTACACAATTGCCATAATTTTTTCTTACACACGGGCAGCCTGGCTTGGTATCGGGGTAGCAGGTGTCGTATTGTTGCTGGTAATGTTGCATATTCGTTTTCGCTGGGTACTGGCAGGGGTTATTGTACTTGTGGCTTTGGGATTTGTGTTCTATCAGCCTGTCATGGACCGTATGGAGAAAAACCGGCAAGATTCATCTTCCAACATGGAACAGCATCTACAGTCGATGACCAACGTCTCTTCGGATGCTTCCAACCTGGAGCGTCTTAACCGGTGGGCATCTGCTCTTCGGATGTTCCGTCAACGGCCTTTGGTTGGCTGGGGGCCGGGGACATATCAGTTTGTTTATGCCCCTTTTCAGCTGGCCAGCGAACGGACGATTATTTCCACCAATTTGGGCGACAGGGGAACAGCGCACAGTGAGTATCTCGGTCCGTTGTCCGAAGAGGGGGTACCGGGACTGCTTTCTGTTTTGGCACTGTTTGGCTATGCTGTTTTTCTTGGGCTAACGCTTTACCGGCGTGCAAGAGATACAAAAAACAGGGAAGTGGGCATTTTGAGCCTTGTCATTACCCTTGGTTTGATTACTTATTTTGTGCATGGTTTTCTAAACAACTTTTTAGATACAGATAAACTTTCCGTACCGGTATGGGGTTTTATGGCTATTCTTGTTGCCCTCGATGTGTATCATTTCCACGAAAAATTAAAGGCATAAAGAAACCGGAACACTTTGCCCCGGTTTCTTTTTAAAAATAAATTATCTTATTGCTACTTAACGCGTTCCGAATACTCATAGCTGCGGGTATCCACTTTAATCTTGTCGCCAATATTAATAAACAGAGGTACTTTTACAATAGCACCTGTTTCCATTTTGGCCTCTTTAAAGGTGTTGGTAGCTGTATTTCCTTTTTCTCCGGGTTCTGTATAGACCACCTCCAGGGCGACATAAGTAGGTATCTCACAGGCAATGGGGGAATCTGTTTCCGCATGGAAAGCAATGGTAACCAATTCACCTTCTTTTAACAGGTCGGGAGCAGGAATCATGGCTTTGTCCAGGAATGTCTGTTCATAATCTTCGGTATTCATAAAATGATATTGGTCGCCATCGTTGTAGAGGTATTGGTAGTTTCTTTTTTCAATCCGTTGTATGTTTATTTTTACGCCGGAGGTAAAGGTATTGGGCAGCACGCGGCCTGTTTTTACATTTTTTAATTTGGTACGGACGAAAGCCGGGCCTTTTCCCGGTTTTACATGTTGAAATTCAACGATTGTCCACAAGTCTCCATTAAATTCGATGCACAAGCCGTTTCTGAAATCTGCTGTTGTTGCCATAATCTTTTTTTCTGTGTTTGTTTTTCTAATTATTCTTTCAGCCGGCGATATCCACGCATAATTCCCCGCTGTGAATTGCTGATAAAGCTGAGTATTTCATCCCTGTCCTTATTGATGGGCATATTGGCCTCAATGTAATCGGTCGCTTGCGAAATATTGCGCCCTTTCAGGTACAGGTTCCGGTATACATCGTGGATAAAGTTTATCTGTTTGTTGGAATACCCCCTGCGGCGGAGGCCGATAGAGTTTACCCCGATAAAAGAAATGGGATTTCTGCCGGCTTTTGTAAACGGGGGCACGTCCTTGCTGACCATACTTCCGCCGCCTACCATGCTGTGTTTCCCAATATGTACAAACTGATGAATGGCAGACATGCCTCCTACAATAGCAAAATCGTCTATCTCAATATGACCGGCGAGGTTACAGGCATTGGCCAGAATGGTGCTGTTGCCCAAAATACAATCGTGGGCAATATGGACATAAGCCATAAGCAGGCAATTGTTTCCAACCACCGTTTCCCAGTTGGCTTTGGTGCCCCTGTTAATGGTTACAAATTCCCTGATAATAACATTGTCCCCGATTTTTACCAACGTTTCTTCTCCGGAAAATTTTAAATCCTGTGGAATGGCGGCAATGACTGCCCCTGGAAAGATTTTGCAGTTTTTGCCAATACGTGCACCTTCCATTATGGTAACATTGGAGCCAATCCATGTTCCTTCCCCGATTTCTACATTTTTCTCAATGTTTACGAAAGGTTCAATAACCACATTGGGTGCGATCTTTGCCTGGGGATGTACATAGGCTAAGGGCTGGTTCATCTCTATTTGTTTTTAACAATTTGAGCAATCAGGTCGCCTTGCATAACAAGCTTATTGCCAACAAAAACTTTTCCGCGCATATCACAAATCCCTCTTTTTACGGGTGCTGCAAGTTCAAGGGAGAAAATTAATGTGTCTCCGGGGACTACCTTGGAACGAAACCTGACGTTGTTGATTTTTAAAAAGTAGGTTGAGTATTTTTCAGGATCGGGGACGCCATGAAGAACAAAAATACCACCTGTCTGTGCCATGGCCTCAATTTGGAGTACGCCGGGCATAATAGGTTCATCAGGAAAATGACCTGTAAAAAAAGGCTCATTCATGGTAACGTTCTTCATCCCAACGACATGGTGCTCGGATATTTCCAATATCTTATCCACCAACAGAAACGGAGGGCGATGCGGGAGTATCTTTTTTATCCTGTTTATGTCGTAAACCGGTTCGGCGTATATATCGAAAGGTGGCTCTTTAATCATTGGCTAATACACTTATTTTATCTGATATTATTTTTGCAAACTCGGTGTTGGCATGATGGCCCGGGCGATAGGCTGTTATGTGTCCTTTGATGGGTTTCCCCAAAAGGTATAAGTCGCCAATCATATCAAGCAGTTTGTGCCGGGCGGGCTCGTTGTCGAAATAAAGTGATAAATTGTTGAGCACACCATCTCCATTCACTTTTACCCTTGGTTTTTTGAAAAGATCGGCAAGGTAATCCATTTCTTCCTGTGGTAATTGACGGTTGACGAAGACAATGGCGTTGTTCAGGTCGCCGCCTTTGATCAGGTTGTTTTTTAAGAGAAACTCTAATTCGTGAAGAAAAACAAAAGTCCTGCAAGGGGCAATCTTCACGGGAAATTCTTTGATGTCATCCATGATGGCGGTTTGCTCGCCCAGGACCCTTGATTCAAAATCGATGGTTACGTTCAGGGAGAAACGTTTGGAAGGACGTATTTCAATTCTGGTTTTCTTTTCCGGAATTTCGAAATCAATATTTTCTGTTATCTCAATATATTCTCGTTCGGCATCCAGTTCTTTAGTGCCTGCCTTCTTAAGGGCATCAATAAAAAATCTGGAAGAACCATCTTTGATGGGAATCTCTTCCATGTCGAGGTCAACCAATGCATTATCGATGTTCATGCCACGCAGGGCTGCCATGACATGCTCAATGGTAAACACTTTGGCACCATTGATGCCAATACACGTCCCGCGATCTGTACTAATGACATTCTCAATGAGTGCATCAATTACGGGTTTGCCTTCGATATCAATTCTTCTGAATTTTATTCCGTGGTTTGCGGGAGCAGGGCGAAAAGTCATTGTTCCCATTGTTCCTGTATGAAGGCCCTGCCCCTCTATGGAAACGGGGACTTCCAGGGTTGTTTGCTTTTCAGTCATTAAAGCTGTATTATGTTAATGTTAATATAATTGGCGCAAAATTAGTATTTTTTTTATTTGCTTCTTATAATTTCTGTTAAAGTTGATGTTTTATAAGTATAATAACTTGATAAACAAGTGTATATAATTTCTGTTACTTTTTGTAAACGTGTTGTTCAAGTTTACTGATACGGTTGGAGAGGTTCCCGAGGTTTTTAAAGTTAACATACGAGCGTAAAAAATCAGGCAAATGAAAGGCAGGAGAGCCTTCCAGGACGCTACCGGGTTTTTTTATGCTTTTTGCAATCCCGGATTGCGCCTGTATTTTTACCCCATCGGCAATGGTAAGATGACCTACGATGCCTACCTGGCCGCCAAACATACAGTTCTTTCCAATCTTTGTGGAACCGGCAATACCTGTCTGGGCTGCAATAACCGTGTTTTCGCCAATTTCCACATTGTGGGCAATCTGAATAAGGTTGTCCAGTTTGACCCCTTTCCTGATGATCGTGGAACCCAACGTGGCACGGTCGATGGTTGTGTTGGTGCCAATCTCCACATTGTCTTCAATAATAACATTGCCAATTTGCGGGATTTTTTTGAAATTCCCATCGTCCTGGGGCGCAAATCCAAAGCCATCCGCTCCGATGGTAACGCCGGCATGAAGTGTACAGTTGTTGCCAATGACACATTCGTCATAAACCTTAACGCCATAATACAAAGTGGTATTTTCTCCAATTGTGCAATGGTCGCCAATGCAGGTGTTGGCATAAATTTTTGCGTTGTCGCCAATCACTGTGTTTTCACCAATGACCACAAAATCACCGATATATACATTTTTACCAAGTTTTGCAGAATCGGCAATACCGGCTTTTTCCGAAATACCGTTCTTGTTATTCTTTGCCTGTTGGTATAATTCGAGTAAACGTGTAAAAGCAGAGTAGGCATCTTTTACCCTTATGAGCGTGGCATTTATAGGCTTCTCAGGATGAAAATCTTCATTTACAATGATAACATCGGCCTTTGTTGTATAAACATATTTCGCGTAAACAGGATTTGCGAGAAAACTCAGGCTGCCCGGCCTGGCTTCTTCAATCTTTGACAAAGTAAAAACTTCAACATCTGGATTCCCCTCAACCATACCGTCTAAAGCGGCGGCAATTTGCTCTGATGTAAACTTCATAAAATATTTTTTTGGCCAAAATACAAAAAAATGAAACGAAAAAATTATCCCGCTTCGCTATAGTTAAATAGGAAAACGCCTTGTTTCCTTGAATATTGCCATTAATTGCACATTTTGTGCCGAAAAAAGAATTGAAACCGGTCAGCCAACAGGAAGTTGCCTCCTGAAGCCTTCCTCCAGGGAAATAAACGTTTCTGTACCCGTAACTTCAAGAATAGACTGAATATTTTCAACCAGGATTTTCTTGAGATGTTCGTTGTTATGGGAATAAATTTTCAGGAACAGAGAATATTTTCCGGTGGTGTGATGGCACTCTACTACTTCCGGAATGAGCGAGATTTTTTCAAACACTTCGTCGTGGGTGTGTGTATTCATCAGGTTGACCTGGATGCCCACAAAAGCCACCGTATGAAAGCCTATTCCTTTGGGCGTGATGCAAAACTGTGAGCCGGAAATGATTCCCGCATCTTGCATTTTTTCTACCCGTTGGTGGATGAGTGCCCCTGAAACATGACATTGCCTTGCAATTTCCAGAAAAGAAGTACGGGCATCACGGCTGAGAAAAGCCAATATTTTTTTGTCCAGACTGTCAATTTGAAAATGTTGTGCCATAATCAATTCGTTAAAATATAAAATCAATAGAATAAACCGTAATATTTTGCAAAATTAAAAGTATTTTTTATGATTAACAAAGAAATAGTAATTTATATTGCAAAATAAATTATCAATGCTTAAATTTGCAGAAAAATTAACCAAAAAACAAAAACGATGAAGAAGGCACACTTTAATCCGGCAACGGCCATCCAAAATCTGGAGCAGTTTGGTGAATTCGGAGGTGTCAACCCTTCCATTACCGACTCGGCTACTTTTACTTTTATGTCCGAAGAGGAGATGATCAAAACCTTCCATGGTGAAAGTGAAGGCTGTTTTCTTTATTCGAGGCACTGGAATCCGACCAACCGTTATCTTTCTGAAGCTTTGGCTGCCATGGAAAGTACAGAGATGGCCTGGGTTACCGGTTCCGGAATGGCGGCTATCACCACTACGTTGTTGCAGCTTTGCAACACAGGCGATCATATCATTACCAGTGTTACAACCTACGGCGGAACGTATGCTTTTCTGGCCAACTACCTGAAGAAGTTTAAAATTGACGTTACTTTTGTAAACATTACCGATCTGGAGAGCGTAAAAAAAGCCATCCGGCCCAATACCAAGGTGCTTTACACGGAGACTATGACCAACCCCATGTTGCAGGTTTCCGATATTCCGGAGCTGGCTAAAATTACCAGGGCAAACGGAATTAAACTGGTGGTGGACAACACCTTTACACCCATGATATTTTCGCCGGCACGGCTGGGGGCAGACATTGTGGTTTACAGCATGACGAAGTTTATCAACGGGAAAAATGATGCTGTGGCAGGGGCTATTTGTGCTTCCAATGAGTTTATCAACGCCATTAGCAATGTGAATGATGGTACGGCCATGTTGCTGGGGCCGGTGTTGGATCCGATGCGCTCTTCCAGTATTTTAAAGAATATGGCCACATTGCATATCCGTATGCAGAAACACAGCGAAAATGCAATGTACATGGCAAAGAAGTTTCGTAAAATAGGGCTGAAACATATTTATCCCGGTTTGCCCAATCATCCGCAGCATAAGCTTATGACCAGGTTGATGAACAAGGGTTTTGGCTATGGCGGAATGATTGCCATTGATTTGGAAACGGCGGAACGTGCTGCTCCTTTTATGGAACTGATGCAACAAAAAGGGGTCGGCTATCATGCCGTGAGCCTGGGCTATTTCAAAACGCTGTTCTCTAATTCCGGGAAAAGTACCTCTTCGGAAGTTCCCGAGGAATTACAAAGGGAGATGGGGCTTTCAGCAGGCCTTGTCCGCTTTTCGGTTGGCCTCGACCACGATATTGCCCGTAGTTACCAACTGGTGGAAGATACTTTGCGTGAATTAAAGTACATTTAAAATCTATATTCAGCTTATCTATGTGCAAAGGCTGCCATTAGGCAGCTTTTGTGCTTTTCGGGCTTGTTGTCAGTTTCAGTATCTTTGTTGCGCTTAAATAAAAGTCTATGAGAAATATTTTTCTGTTCATCCTTGTCTTAACCGTTCAGCAGGCATTTACACAGGTTACCGTTTATGTTGATTCTGTGCCACCTTCCACACCGGACAGTGCTGCTATTTATATTGCCGGCGATTTTAACGGCTGGAACCCGGGCGACAATAATTTTCGGTTGGCGAAAGACAGTACCGGAGTTTATTACATTACCCTGAAAGCCAGGGATGAAGGTACTAAAATTCTCTATAAATTCACCCGTGGCAGCTGGGCGACTGTGGAAAAGGGTGCCGCCGGTGAAGAACTGGATAACCGCCAGTTTACCTATGGCAACAAAGATACGCTGCATCTTCAAATCCTGAATTGGGCTGATATGAGCGGTGGTGGCGGGGGAAGCAGTACGGCTGACTCCAACGTCCACGTTATGGCCCCATCTTTTTATATTCCCCAATTGAACCGCCATCGTCGAATCTGGATTTATTTGCCTCCGGATTATCATCTCACGTCTAAGTCGTATCCCGTTCTTTATATGCAGGATGGGCAAAATCTTTTTGACGAGGAAACTTCCTATGCCGGTGAATGGCAGGTGGACGAAACGCTGAATAAATTCTATGCAGCGGGGAAAGCCGTTCCCATTGTAATAGGCATCGACAACGGCGGCTCCCTGCGTATCGATGAACTGACGCCCTGGGTCAATCCAAAATACGGCGGGGGAGACGGTAAATTATATGTGAAATTTATTGTGGAGACGTTGAAACCCTATGTGGATCGGCATTATCGCACCTTGCCTTCGCGTGAAAGCACGGCCATTATGGGCAGTTCGCTCGGAGGGCTTATTTCGGATTATGCTGCCGTGGATGATCAGAAAGTCTTTGGCATGGCTGGTATTTTTTCACCCTCCTTTTGGTTTTCCGACAGCGTGTGGATGTTTACAAGACAACATCCGGCAACAGAAAATACGCGGTTTTATCTGCTTTGCGGCGGCGATGAAAGTGCCGAAATGGTACCGGACATGCTGGCGATGAAAGACAGCCTGATAGCTGTTGGCTTTCACAAAGGGGATATCTTCACCAAAGTAGTCCCCGGCGGACAGCATAATGAGAAGTTGTGGCGCGAAGCTTTCGGGCAGGCATGGTTATGGCTTTCGCAGGAAAAAGCAACAGCAGTAAATGATGCGGCGTTGCCACAAAAGAAGTTGAAACTTTATCCCAACCCTGTTGGCAGCGTGTTGAATGTGGATTTCCTTCCCGGCAGGGGAAAAGACAGCCTGGAGATTTTTAATGCCAATGGCGAAAAAGTGTTGTCAGTAGAAAACTTCAAACCCGGAAAGTTAAACGTTCAGCATCTCGCCACCGGCCTTTATCTGGTGAAAATTATTACTGCTAATGCTGTTTATGTTTCGCGTTTGATAAAGCGATAGCTGCTATGTAAGGTAAAATATGCCTTAATGCCTTAAAATCCCAGCAAACTTCCTCCCTGAAAGACGATAAAGGCTACAATCCATGCCAGTGTGGTGGTATAGGTGGCCAGGAAAAGTGACCATTTCCACTGGCCGGTTTCATTTTTGATGGCTGCTATCACGGCAATACAGGGGAAATAAATCAGGATAAACAAGAGGAAAGCTGTGGCTGACAAGGGTGTAAATACTTTTTGGCCTTTTCGCGGCCCGCTGGTAAATACCTGTTCACGCAAGCGTTGCCCGAGGCCCTCTTTCTCTGACCTGCCGTTAACAGGCGGGTAAAGAACGCCCATGGTGGATACAACGACTTCCTTGGCCGCACCACCGGCAATGAGGCTGACACCCATTTTCCAGTCGAAGCCCAGCGGACGGATAACGGGCTCAATAAAATGTCCAATACGGCCAATCACGGAATTTTCCTGTTTTTTTGCAGCGAGCTGGCTTTTCAGCAGGCTGATTTTTTCCTTTCGGGATGCATTTATTCTTTTGGCCTCTGACAAAGATAAATAGGGCTGTTTCAGCTTGTTCAACGTATTTTGGTTGAGTTGTTCCACTTTCTTTTGGTAGGCCGCTTCATATTTTTTTCCTAACGGGAAATAGCCCATGGCCCATATAATCATGGAGGCCAGCAGGATAATGGTTCCCATTTTTTTCAGGTACATTTCGCCTTTAAACCAAGTCTGTTTTAATACCGATGCCATCCGCGGCATCCGGTAGGGCGGAAGCTCCATGACAAAAGGAATGGTGCTGGCTTTGAAAATGGTCTTTTTGAAGATCCAGGCCATAACGCCGGCCAGGAAAATCCCGAAAAGGTAAATCCCAAACAAAATAGTTCCCTGATAGGATGTGAAAAATGCCCCAATTATCAGAATGTAAACAGGATAACGGGCACTACACGACATAAACGGAATAATGAGCATGGTAACCAGCCGGTCGTTTTTGTTTTCGATGGTCCGCGTGGCCATGATGGCCGGCACGTTACAGCCGAACCCCATAAGCATGGGAACAAAAGACTTGCCGTGGAGCCCGATTTTGTGCATGAGCTTGTCCACGATGAAAGCCACCCGTGCCATGTATCCCGAAGCTTCCATGATTGTGATAAAGAAAAACAGGATAAGAATGTTGGGCAAAAAGATAATGACACCGCCCACACCACCAATAATGCCATCCACTATCAAATCGCGGAAGGCATTGGGCGGTAGTATTTTAGTAAAAATCTCGCCCAACCAGTTAACCCCGTATTGTATCCAATCCATGGGGTATTTGCCTAGGTAAAACGTAGCCTGAAAGGTCAACCACATGGCAAATAAAAAGATGGGATAACTCAACAATTTTCCTGTAACCACCGTATCAATAATCCGGCTCATGGTGATTTTGTTCTTTTCTTCTGCCGGTCTTAACGTTTCGCGCAAAGCACCCTCGATGAAACCATATTTGGCATCGGTGATGATGGTTTCCATGGTTTCATTGCGCTGTTTCTCGATGCTTTCGGATTCTTTTTCAGCAAAAGAAAGAATCTCATCAGCATTTTTGCAATATTTTTTTACCCTTTTTATCTCCTGTGAGTCACGTTCCAAAAGTTTCAGCGACAGATAACGGGGTGATATTTTGGCGGTTAATGCTTCGTTGCCGGCTTTGTTGATAAGTACCTGCAACTCTTTGATGGCATTTTCGATAAGATGCCCGTAATTAATATGGATATGCCTGATAATCGGATCCTTATCCTCATAAACTTCAATGAGCTTGTTAAAAAGTTTGCCAATGCCTTTTCCTTTTGAACCCACCGTATGCACCATGGGGATTCCAATCATCTTTGAAAGGGCTTCATAATCGAAATTGTCGCCTTTCTCAAGAAACTCATCCCACATGTTCAGGGCCATTACCACTTTCATGTCCATGTCGATAAGCTGCGTAGTGAGGTAGAGGTTCCGCTCCAGGTTGGAGGTGTCCACCACATTCAGGATAATGTCGGGCAGTTCGTTGACAATGTGATCGCGGACATATAACTCTTCGGGTGTGTAGCTTGTGATGGAATACGTTCCGGGCAGGTCAACCAGTTTGAAAGTGTAGCCGCGATGGACGAAAACCGCCTGTTTGGCATCAATGGTAACGCCGCCGTAGTTTCCGACTTTTTCTTTGGAATGGGAAGCAAAATTGAAGATGGTGGTTTTTCCGCAATTGGGATTGCCCACCAGTGCCACATTGATGGTCTTGCTGTGTGCTATTCCCGGGGCCAGGTTCAACGTTTCTTCCAGCTCAAAAGTGCCCCTGAACTTGTTGTCTTTGCTCTCAAAAGTAAGGTCCTTGGTTACTTCTATCAAGTCGGCTTCACTGCGGCGCAACGAAACTTCGTATCCCATGATGTTGTATTCCACCGGGTCTTTCAACGGGGCATTTTTGACCACAATCACCTGCTTGCCCACCACAAAGCCCATCTCTATGATACGCTTGCGAAAAGCACCCCGGCCACGAACCTTTGTTATTATCCCTTTTTCTCCCGTTTTCAGCTCTGCCAGCGTCATATCTTCTTTAATTTTTTTGCAAATTACGCTTCTTTCTTACAATAAAAAAATACCTTGTCCATGGTATTCTCTGCCCGGATTTTAAAACATGTCCAGCGACTGCATGAAAGGCAGTGAATCGGTATCTTCTTCATAAAGCAGGTGATGCACTTTGGGCATGATATTCGTGATGCGGTAGCCCCAGTGGCTGGCATAAAGTTTCCTGACCTCTTTTACTGCATTTTGTCTTGTGGCATAAGTGTTTCGCTGATAGAGCAATATAAAGTCTTTCATGTCCTGATAAATATCAGTCAGGTTTTCCGAAAGGCTGGCTTTCAACGGTTCGTTTTCGTTAATATATTGTGGGTCAATAAGCCAGAATTCGTCATACTTCCCAAAAGTCTCACGCAGGGAATAAAACAGTGTTTCCCACTCTTCGGGCGTAACAAACCGCTCGTTGGCTTCGGGATTTTCTACTTCTAAATCCGGTATCAGGCTCCCTTTCAGATAAAGCAATGGGCCAATACGCGAGGCAAATTCAAGGATTTCCGTATGTGTCTTTTTTGCCAGGTGTTCAAAATAATAGCAATACTCATTGGCTACCGTCAGCATTTCCAAAACCGGCTTTTTTAATGTGATATCGATGGTCCCGTCAGTCATAATCAAATTTTTTGCAAAAATAAGTGGTTTTTGTGGATAAAATGTTAAATGAGAATGAGGTCGGGATGGCAAATTCCAACCAGCAGAGAGATAATACGTTAAATCGTAAGTTCAATTAAGAAATGCGACTTATCGTTGCGAAAAAGGGAGGAAGAAAAAGGAAAAAATAATTTTTCAGGAAAGGGCAGAGAAAAAATCCCTGCACCTTTCGCTGAAAGGTTAAAAGTTTCTTAATTTGCTCCCTAAATCGCCAA
>WGCY01000042.1 GCA_015493525.1 Bacteroidales bacterium | reverse complement strand
GCACCAAGCCAGAATATCGGCGTATGGCAAAAAATAAGTCCTGACTTTTCGCAAGAAAAACAAATAATTCTCGCGGCTAAAGAAAACTTGCCGGCGATTATTTCCTTGATTATAAATGTGGTATATGTTCCCTTTTTCGAAATGCATGGGGGTAGTGCTTTTGTTTATTTTTATTAGTGTATTGGTTTTAAGAAATCAAAGGGTTGCAAGTAAAACTTCTTCATCATTGTATCCGGTATTTTGGGTGAAATCGTTTTTGGCATAAGAGTAATTAATGCTGGTGTTATCCAATTTTGAAACGTAAAAGCCATATTTTTCCAATTTTTTAGGTGTTTGTTTTTACGTTCTGCCAACTCCGTTAGGAGTTTGCCGTTTGTAAAAAATGGGGCATACGTAAACCTTAACTCCGTCAGGAGTTTCCTGTTACAACATCACGACCTTCTCATCCGGCCCTGCTGTTCTGATAAATCCCGTATCCTGATGATAATTACTTTCAATAAACTCTTTCCTGACCAGTTTAATGTTTTCATTAGTATCGCTAATGTTTTCCAAATGTTCTGCAAATTTTTTCGGTACCGCTATTATGTATTGATTAAAAACTTTTTTGTAATCTTTATCGAATTCTTTTTTTGTCATTTCCCTGTTCATTAATGTGGAATAGGCCTTCAGGGTCCGGGTTGCTTCGCCGTTAAGTTCAATAAAAACCGAAACAGCCCAGGGCGAATCCTTTATTATTTTAAAATGGCTCACAGAAGGTTCGCTATTCTCATCACTATGATATTTCAAGGTTTTCATGGCTTTGTAATAATTTCTTGATTCATCAAAAGCCTCTTTTCCGGACAAACCTGAAAAATAATTTTCTACCAGTTGTAAATAATTGGTTTCCGGTATTTCGGAAATACCTTTTAGTATGTCTTTTACCTGTTGCCTTGTCAGGCTGTCATAAACCAGTGCAGATTCGTAACTTCCTTTTTCTGTTTGAAATTCAACAATGTACAGCGGCGATAACTCACGGGATTTATGGTTTTCGCGGTTGATGCGTCCGGCAACCTGTATGATAGAATCGATAGGGCCCAAATCGCGGAAACCCATATCAAAATCCAAATCAACGCCGGCTTCAACTACTTGTGTTGACACTAAAACGGGTGCTTTTCCGGCAATTATATCTTCTTTGATTCGCCTAATGATTTGAAGGCGTACGGCAGGGACGATATTTGTTGACAGATAATAGAGGTGTGTTATGCCTTTTTCCTTCAGCTTGTTAAAAATATCTATTGATCGTTGCACGGTGTTGCAAACTATCAAACAAGAATTTTCTCCTGTTCTTTTTGAAACAAACAGGTTGTAAAAATCATCAGCCGTAACCAGAGGCTTGTCCAGTATCGGAACCAGTTTGGTCCGGTTAAACTTTTTGAAAACTTTTTCGTGATTCCTGAGGAGCTCGACGGACATGGCCTCTTCGCCTTCGGGGTGAAGGATTTCCCTGTTGGCCAGTTCAAATATCTTCGGTTTGGTGGCGGTCATCAATATAATCCGGGTATTAAGATATTTTGTCAGGTAATACAAAACGGCCCCAATAAACGGGAGTTGTTCCAACCGTAAAGTTTGTACTTCATCCAGTATGACAATGGCCCCTGCAAGATGGTGGAATTTAAGCAGCATTTTGTTCCGGTTGCTTATGAGTGTTTCAAAAAACTGGACAAACGACGTAATGACAATATCTGATTGCCAGGTGTTCAATTGCATGAGGTTTTTGTTGTAATCTTTCCCGTTCTCGTTGTTTTGTTTGCTTTCTTTCCCCCTGCCAAAAACATCAGCATATTGATAATGGCCCAAAATTTTGGTGTCGGAACCTTTGAAAACATCATGATAAACTTTCAATCCCTGCTCAATGATATTGATAAAGGGAAGCCCGTAAATGATTTGTGGCTGAATATTTTCGTGTAAACTGATTTTCTTTTTCAGGTGCAAGGCAAAATCCAGGGCGGTGAGCGTTTTGCCGATACCCGTTGGCGCTGTGAATGTAAAAAGGTTTTTTTCAAGGATGTTTTTGTCTTTCAGGTTGTTCAGCACAGAGGCCCTGACCCAGTTTCGCAACTTGTTTTGTTCAAAACCGTCAATGGCCTCAATTTGGGGGAGCTTTGACAATTCTGCTTTCCCGATAAAATTTCCCACAGCATTTTCCGGCAAGGCTTTTCTGACATAAACAGGGGTTCCCGAAGCATCCAGCTTGTCGGCTTCTATCAACAGCGAGAAAAGATAGTTGATGGTAAAATAATCCTGAATGGTCGGAGATTTGATAATCCTTTTTTTTATTGTTTTCCGGATCAATTTCTGTTTTGCAAGTTCAGGAACAGTCAGGTTCTCCTGAAAAGAGGTTTCTTTTAATTCGTTTGTAATTTGTCCTGCTTTTTCCGAAAGGTTTTTAAATTGCCTGTTTATGATATTGCTTTCCTGAATATCATCGACAAAAAGACCTGTTTCCAAAATATCATTAAAACTGTTGTGGTGGTTTAGTATAATAAAATAGAAGAAACCGGCATAAACAGGATGACCGGCGTATTTATTCAAAATGAAAAAGGCACCTAAGTGGGAGTGGTTTTTTAATTTTTCGGGATTTGCTTTTTCGCCAAACAGATATTGTTGAAAATAGGAGGTATATTTCCCTAAATCGTGCAGATAGGTAATGTCTTTCAGGATGCTTTTGGTTTCGGAAATGGGAATGCCAATGTTCTTTCCGGGGTAAAGAGATTGGCAGGCAATGTTGAAAACATTTTCGGCATGTTCCTTTATGAGCTTTGTGCCTGTTCTTGTCCCGTTTTCTTCTTTAACGTGAGAATAGTATTTCATTCTTCCAAAAATTGAATGGTTTGCCTGGTGTTGTTGTCTTTCAAAACATAAACATCTCCGGTCAATTTAACTTTTAGCGGTATCCCTCCCGTGGTAAACAGGATTCTGTTCATTTGAATGACTTCCCTGTCGTAATTTGATTTAAAATCAGCAGGCATTAGCTCTTCTTCAATCATGTTAAAACGATAATCTTTTGTTTTTTCAAATGAGATTCCCGAAACATTGCCTGAAATTCCTGTTGAGGAAAGGATAACTTCTTCATTGTCTATGTGTTTTTTCTCTGCGTTATCCCAAAACGTTACATTTAAGATTGATGCAGAAAAGTTAGCTGTCCCCAAAGTAAGGTTGTACCGGAAGTCTGAATTTTGAAAAATTACTTTAATCTTGTCATAAACTTGTGACGTGGTATTTCCCGGTGCCAGGTAAATCCTGTATTTCACAAAATCCTTTTTGGGGTCAATGCCCGAAACGATTTCGAAAGGGGTTTGAACGTGTTTGAGCCTGCCCCGGAAATCGGAATCGTTTTTTATCATAAGCAGGTTGAGCCGGTGAAACGACTTTTTTACGGGGTTGACAATAAAAACCCCGATTTTTAAATTTTTAGAATGAAGGTCTTCGTAGTAGCTGTCTTTTTCCCATCCCATGGCAGCGGCGATCATCCCCATAATTGTCGTGCGTGGGGGCAAGGAAAAGGTAAACGCTGTATTGTTGGCAAAATATTTTCGAAAGTGTGCAAACTTTCCTTCGATTTCAAATGACATAATTTCCATAATGCTTTATTTGTAAGGTTCGTTAATCCAGTCGAAAAGGTATTTTGAATCGTAAAGAACCTGATATTTTTCAAGAAATTCGATGTATTCCTCCCGAAAGGTTTTTTTCTTGTGGTGCTGCTGTTGGTTTAGAATATATTTTACTACCCTGTCGAGATGTGAACGGGAATAGGAGAAAGCACCATATCCATTTTGCCAGGCAAATTTCCCAAAAACCCAGTTGTTGCCGTTAATAAAATTTGTTGAGGCAATTTTTATGTCGTGTAGCAGGTCGGCAATGGTTATCGTTGTACCAAACCCTACCAACAGGTGAATGTGGTCGGGCATGCTGTTTATGGCAATCAGTTTTTGTTTCCGGTTTTCCACAATTCCCGTAATGTACTTGTGTAGTTCCTCCCTGAAACTGCTGCGAATCAGGCTTTGCCGTCCTTTTACCGCAAAAACAAATTGCAGGTAGATTTGTGTGTATGTATTTGCCATGGTAATGTTGTTTTGCTGTTTATCTTATTTTAACAGGAAAGTCCTACGGACTTATGGCTTTCTTTCAGGAGGTTTACAAACAGGAAATCCCTACGGGATTTTACCCGTCTCCCAATTGAGAAGCTGCCGAGCCCTGCCGGATTTACCCTGATCGTAACCTGCCGATTATCAAATATTTCACTCCGTTCAGAAAGTGCTGAACCCCGAAGGAGTTACCGTGTTTTTAACCAGCCAACCGTATCAAACGGAGAACTCCGTCAGGAGTTCGCTGTTTGTAAAAACGTGACTTCAATTGGATACTTAACTCCGTCAGGAGTTTCCTGTATGCATCTGTTAATAAACTTCATTAAAGTCAACATCCGCTGCTTTTTTTATGATTATCTCTTTAATGGCTTTTCCCTCTCCTTTGTTTTCCCGAATGATCCCTTCCAGTTTTGTTGTGTCGAAAACCAGGTCGCTGAAACTTCTCACTTTTTTATCCTCAAGTCCGTCAACCGGTTTTACCGTAACATAGTTCCTTAAATCGCCGAAGTATCCGTTGTGGTAACCTTCGTTATACACAATTTCAACATACAGTTTGGGGTATTGATTTAATTTGGAACGTGTTGGCATGGCCGATATGCAATTCCACAATCCTTTTCTGAACTCTGCCAAATCGGTGTCTTTCAGTCCTGTTGTCTCTGCTGCATTCCGGTTAACAGTTCCGTTAAAAGCCAGCAGGCTGTAATACAAACGGTAGTCCTTTCCGAATGTACTTGCATCATCATTCATAATGGTGACAATGGAGTTGGAATCAATCAATTCAACTTTGTTTAATGAGTAGCCCCAATTCATTTGGATTGGCCCGGTGTATGCTTTGGTAAAGCCAGCTACTGCAAAGGCACTTCCAAACATGCGGATATCAATAAAACGTTCTTTTACAAGATATTCCAAGAGGTAATAATTTGCTTCTTTGTGTTTAAAATCTTTTTTTGTTATTTCCTTTAATACATTCTCGGGATTATTTTTCTTTTCTTCCAGAATCTTTTCATATACAGCGAGGTAATCGGGTTTGTTTTTAAAGACGGTTTTCAAAAAGTTTTCATCTTCAATACTCCTGGCAATAACAGCTTTTAGTTTTGTATCCGGTGAAACTTTCGAGTTTCCTTCCATGTCCACAAAGATTTCCTGTCTTTCTGTTTTCAAATAATCCCGCAAAAACCGTTTAACCCTTACATCGGTTACCAGATTGGTTTTTGTGTCGTAATCCATACGCGGCTTGTTTTCCTGATCGGGGTCGCCGTTGGGGTTGCAGTTAATGGCTTCGTAAATGAATAAGAAGTCCGAATTGTTTTTGATTGTCTCTGTCATGATCCAAAATTTTAAGGGGTTATGATTTTATTTGTTTTTCCTGATTTTCTTTGTCATTGCTGCTTTCGTTGGTTTTTATCATCCCAAAAGAGTATCCCGAAAGGAGATAAAAAACATTTTCTTCCGGAGACAGCCATTCTTCCCGGTTATTTGGGTTGAAATAGTGTGTAAACTTTGAAAAGTTTTGCTCCACACCTGCCAGGTTAATTTTTCTTACATATTGCCGTACTTTTTCGGCCAAGTCAAGTTTCAAACGCACAATGGCATCCCTGTCCATGCCGTTATAATTTATTTTGTTTAAAACGGGTTTTGTGGGGTGGTTGCTTTTTGCCTGGGCATAGGCAACCTGGCTGAGCACTCTTCCCAGGAAGAACAATCCCTTTTGCATGTCGTTGTATTGCATATCTGCAAAAAACTTTTCAATGCTTTGCCAGTAGTCTGTTTTAACCTCTTCGATGGGTTTCAGATTTTCAATATTTTCTTCCATATCATTATTGTTTAAAAGTTTTATAATCTTTAAAAATTTCAGGAAAACAAGGAAGGTCATTACTCCGTTGGAAATGGCAAAATCAAAATTACCTTGTTCCCGTATATTTGCATAGGCCCTGTGTTTCTTGCTGTTGTCGAACTGGCCTGAACGCTGCACAATCATATATCTTACGAAGTGTTTAAACAGGATGGTTTTATCAACTTCCCTGTGCTCAAAAATGTATTTAAACAACTCAAGGGCTTCGTTTTTGTTTGTGCCTTTTTTTACGGGAATGTAATTGTAAAATTGATAAAAGTTGTAAAAAGTGTTCGAGCCGTATTGCTCCGCAAGGTAATTGTTCAGCCGGTCCAGCGTCTTAATGATTTCTACAAAATAGGGGATGCTGACATCTTTTATAATGTCGTTGGACTTAAAATAATTTCCATCGGAATCAATAGATAAGAAATTTAGCCAGAAGATATCATCTACCCAATCTGTAATACTGTTGTCCAGTTGTTTTATTTCGCTAAATTTGAAAAGGTAATCGGTCTGCTTAATGGTCTTGTCAAATATTAAATCAAAATCAATTTCGGTTCTTGATAAAAAAGTGGGGATAAACAAGTGTTGGACCCCGGCAATAGTAACCTTGTATTTTTCCAGCAAAAATGTTGAGGCCAGATCAAGATACTTTTGGTACTCTTTACTGATTTGGTAATTTTTTGCGTAATGCTTTTTATTAAAATAGGTAGCGTAATTTTTTGTTTCCGTAACAAACATTTTGTTCAGGCTGTACCTGGCTCCAAGGTTCATTTCAGATACATCATTCTTTATTTCTCCGGAAGCATAGCACAATTTCGGGCTGCTGTTTTTATTGCTATCCTCTATGAGAAATGTGTTTTCAACAAATTGCTTGTATGGTTCAATTTGTGAAAATGGTGTAGGGGAGGTAAAACCAAAATCTTTTGCTTTAATAAAAGCGGCGACGATGGCAATCTCTTCGCCACGGTTTATTGAAATATCCTCCAATAACTTTTTGACATCTGTCTTATCATTCCCAATATCAACAATTTTTCCCAGCAATACATTTTTAAGTGACGTGATTTCATCAAGCAACTTTAAAAAGTTATCATCCGAACCCGTTTCGTTTACTTTTAAAAAGAGCTCGCCATGTTTTGTTTCTGCTAACTCTTTTGGGTCAATCTTTCCAAAAAATGATTTTAACAATCCGGTTAACTTTTTCTTTTCTACGGTGGCATAAATGGCTTTGTTGTTACCGGGAAGGGTTTTGAGCAAAAGAAAATTCACAGGGTCTTTCTCGCTGTATTTCTTTACGATGGTGCTGTAAATATTTTGTTCATCCAAATCGAAAACAATCCCGGTAACGTAATTGGTTTTGTTTTCATCAATTTTGGGCCTGGCAAGAAACCGCTCGATGGGCTTCATGCCGGCAGCCTGCCATTTACCGATTTTAATTAATGTATCTATCATTGCACATGTTCTTTATCTGTTATTGTTCCACTTGCCACGCCCCAATGGCGGCTATTGCTTTGTCTTGCATGGTGTTTCGGTTTTTTTCTAAAAGTACAAAATTTTTAATCCGCTTTTTCCTTCTCTTTCACCCTTACCACAACACCCACCTGGTTGTTGGGGTGCTCGTCGGGCGACAGGCGGTTGATTTTGGCCGTAAACATATCGTGGCCGAAGTACAGCAGCTTGCTGATGGTTTTGTTTTCGCCCCGCGGGACAAACCCCAGTTTGCGTTTGTTGTAATACAGGGCAATGGCGTATTCGTCGTGGCGGTTTTCGGGTTCGGGCACCAGTTGCAGCGGGGTGCCGATTTTCAGTTCGTTAAAAACTTCCACGCCATCGTAGTACATAAACCCCGCGAGGTTAAAACTTGCAAAAAAACTGTTCATGGCTTTACCTTTTAAAATGATACATGCGGCAAAGTTAGAACCCGGTTGTGCCACTATTTGTCATTACCGAAAATTTTTTGGTATTCCGGCAGCTTTTTTTCGATGTACCGGCGGATTTCATCGTTATCGAGGTTCCGGATTTCGCCCGGCAAGCCCAGGACAAAGCGGCCGATGCCTTCTTTGGCCGTCACCCAGCCATCAAAAAGGTAGTTGTTTTCGTCAAGGGTGCGGATAAAAGGTTCCGAAAGCGGAAACTCCTCTGTCAGCAGGTTTTTGGCCAGCAGGCTCATCTCAAATTTTACCCGCATCTTCTTTTTGCCCGCCACCCGGAAACAGTCCACCGGGTCGGCACGGTGTTTATTCTCAAATCGCCATTCCTTTTCCGTGGCTTCCACCTTTTTCATCCGTTCCACCTTGAAAAGTTTGTTTTCGCCACTTACCGGCTCGTAGGCCCACACCGATATGTAGTTGGGGGTAAACCCGAACGGCTCCAGCAGCCGGTCGGTTACCGTGCCGCCCACCGACGAGCGGTATTCCTTAACTTTTACCTGCCGCTTGTTGCGCATGGCCTCCAGCAGCGGTTTGATTTTGGACGATTGCTCTTTGGCAGTAAAACGGATGGCAATGCGGTCGGTGTCGTACAGGGCCGACAGTTTGGCAATCAGGTTTTGGCGCGCTTTGGTGGAGGCAGCAATGCTGTTGATGGCCTCGTTGAGGATGTAGGCCTCTTCTTCCGAAAAGTGCAACAGGCTGCTCAGCTCTTTCACGGTTTTGTTGTCTTTTTCGAGGAGATACCGGTTGCCGGTGTTGTTTACCACAAAACCGAAATCTTTGAGGGTTTCCAGATGGCGGTAAAACGTCCGTTCGCTCAGGTCGAGCCGTTGCATGATTTCGGCTTTCGAATAGCTTCTTATGCCCGACAGCAGGTCGAGAAGGCGGAGGGTTTTCAGGGCGGTTTGCATGGGTGTTAATTTGGATGCCTTAAAGGTAATCATTTTAAGGCTTTTGCAGGAAGTTGTTGAAAACTTTTTCGGCCAATCCTAATTCAGGACATTACCCCGTTTATTTCCCGATTGCCATCAGTTGGCCCCTTTTCACGCAAGGGCACTAAGGTGCAAAGGGATTTTCGCAAGCGAAAAATGGGAGAAGAAGGTGCCCCTTTACGGGGAAATGTGCCACGTTGCCCCCTTATACTTTCACCACGACAATAGTGAGGTCATCGCTTTGTTCCTGACCGGAAGTATAGGTTTGAATAGCGTGCAATAGTTTGTTTTTAATGTCCACACTGTTGCTGTTTCCCATGTTTTGCAAAGTCCGGGCAATGCGTTCGGTACCGAAAAACTCTCTTTGGGTGTTTTCGGCTTCGCTGACACCATCGCTGAAAGCCACAATGGTGGTATGAGCATCGAGCCGGAGTGTGCTGTTTTGGTAAGATAAATCCTCAAAAACAGCCACCGGCGGGGCAAAGACAGTAATGGGAGAGGAGATGGCACCGTTTGTATTGATGATAAACGGCGGATGGCCGGCTACGGAAAAGGTCAGTTCTTTTGTCTTTAAATTCACTACGCCCACAATCAGGGTGGCAAACATGCCTGTTGAGGATATCCGGGAGAGTTTCCCGTTTACCTTGCCGAGGACATAAGCCGGGTCGCATTTTTCATCAATGGCATCTTCGATAAGCATTTGCGAGGCCATCATAAACAGTGAGGCGGGAACGCCTTTCCCGGAGACATCGCCCACATAAAAAATCAGGTTTTCCCCTGTTTTTTTGTATCCGAAAAAGTCACCGCCGACCTCCTTGGCGGGAAGCATAACACCGCTAAGGGAAAACCCCTGTTCCGTAATATCTCTTTTTTTCGGAAGAAACTGTTGCTGAATCCGGCTGGCCAGCACAAATTCATTTTTTATTCTTTCTTCTGCTGCCACGCTCTTTTTCAACTGGTTGGAAATAATCATCACCATGAGCAGGATGAGGACAATATCGGCAAACATGATGAGGAGCAGCCATCTTTTCAATTGGGCCAGTGGCCTGAAAAGTACACTGTTTTTCAGGAATATCCCGATAGACCATGCGGTTTGTGCGATATACAGGGTATATAAAGTGTATTTTCCATCCGGAAGGTTGATACTGTATATGCCTGATTTCCCTTTAACCATTTCGCCGGCGGCTATTTTTAGTTCTCTTGATCCAATTGAGCCGGCATATTTGAAGATGGTTTGTTTCAGGTTAAATTTTTTGTCGGGATGGGAAAGCAGGAATCCGGTCCTTGATACCAGAATAATGTGTTCCGATTTATCTTTTGCCAGTCGCTGAATCTTCCGTGAAAGCGTGTTTAGCTCCACATCGGCAGTAACCACACCAAGAAAATGTTTGTGCTGATCGATGACCGGGTAGGAGTAAGTGGTCATATACACTTCGCCGCCGCCTTTGTCAAAATAGGGTTCGCTCCAGGCCGGTTTCCTGCTCTGCTTAACTTTGTAGTACCATGCCGCGTGCAGGTAATCATATTGTGGTGGCATGAGCCATTTTTCCCGAACCGAACCGCCTGACCTGTAGTAATATTTACAATATAATTTCTTTAACGGGCTTCCGGGATCCAATGCCAGTGCCGAACCGAATACCGCAGGTTTTTTTTCAACATTTTCTTTTAGAAAAGGAAGTATGTTTTGATAATTTTCAGGGCCAGTTTCTATCATGGTCGCCGCTTTGACCGTAAAAGCACTGGTTTTATTCAAAAAGCCCTCGATATTTTTTAAAGTATTCAGGTTGATGAGCTGTGCCTGCCGGTATTCCGATTTTGTAAGTTCGGAGCTGACAAATGCCTGTATGAGATAGAGTGAGACAATAAACATCGGTACCGTTATGACAACGATGTAAAAGACAATCTTCTTTTGGATGTTGTTAATTTTAAAGGATGATTTTGATAACATTAAGCGATTGTTTTTCGTCGTATTGATACTCAATTTCTGTTGCCAGCGAATTGACCAGCACCAGTCCCAGTCCGCCGTATTTCATTTTTTCAACACTTTCCTGCCTGCGTTCCGGGGCTTTTACCGGGTTAAATTTTTCCGCAAGGTAACGAATGTACAGCACCGTTTCTCCGCCTTTTAATGAAATGTTCAGGTCGTATCCCGTTGTTTGGGTGTATTTTAAAAGGTTTACGACCAACTCCTCACAAATTAGATGGAGGTTGTAACACAACGCTTTGGACAGGTTGTGTTGTTGGCAATACTTTTGGATTTCTTCAAAAGCATCCTGAAGGGAGTGCTGCTCAAATTTCATCGTGAGGGTTATATCTCTTTTAAAAATGTCAGGAACCCGGAAAGCCGGAATATTTCCAGCACATTGCCTTTGGCCCCGTGCAGGTAAATCTCTTTTCCGGCTGCCTTGGCTGCTTTGGCACATTTCAATATGACCTGTAAACCGGCACTGCTGATGTATTCCAAACGGTTCACTTCCAACTCTATATCCTGATTGAGTGTTTCCATTTCTTTGGAAATGGCATCGGATGTCTCTTCGGCATTGGTGGCATCCAACCGGTCAATAAATTTTAGTACAAGTCTCTCTTTTTTTTCAATTTCTACCATTATACAACTGTTCTTTGGTCTTTAATCAATGATATTTTTCCTGTTTTCGGATTCCTCGGCAAGGTATTCGGTTTGACAATCTGCACGTTTACACTCGCTATCAATCCGTTTTCTAACATTACGTTTAATTCTTTTGAAAGTTTCAAAATGGCATTTCTGACCTCTCCGGAAATATCCTTAAACAGGTCTTCCTTTGCTTCGACAATGACTTTCAGGGAGTCTTTTCCTTTTTCGAGGCTGACGATCATTTGAAAATGGGAGCTCAGCTCATCGAACGGATAAATAGCCGTTGAAATAACTTCGGGTGTGATATTCCCGCCACCGATAATGACAATGTCGTCACTGCGGCCCAAAAGTTCCAGTATCCGAGTCTTTCTGCCACACTGACATTCCATTTCCACCCACCGGCACAGGTCGCCTACTTCGTAACGGATGGTGGGCATGAGCGTCCGTTGCAGGTTGGTAACCACAATTTTACCGATTTCGCCGGTTTTTACCGGTTCGTTGGTTTCCACATTGAGTATTTCCACATAATGCAAATCTTCATGCACGTGGTGCAACGAAGTCCCCACCAGGTGTTCGCACTGGTAACCGATGGCACCCGTGTCGTTGGTGGTGTAACCGGTGGAAGCTATTTTTTTGACTCCCAGCACCTTTTTCAGGTACTCGCGCGACTCTTTAAAAAGATGTTCGCCACCCACGGAGACTTTATCAATTTTCAGGTCGATTTTGTGCGTTTGTACATACTCGGCAAGGGAAAGCAATACCGAAGGAATGGTTATGATGGCGTTGGCTTCAAAATTGACCAGGTTCTGCACAATGGTTTCCATGGGATGGTTTCCGCCGATGGGCAAAATGGTGCAGCCGGTGTGCTCCAGTGCCTGGTTAAACGAGACAAAAGAGGCCCACATGTTACCGGCAAACAGCAGGTTGGCCACACGGTCGTCTTTATCGAAAACCGACAATGCCAGTCCTTTTCCCAGCCTTACCGTATTGAAATGTTGCTCTTCTACGGTACGATACACACTTTTTGGTTTTCCGGTGGTGCCGCCGCTGGAAAAAATGTAACCGCCTTTTATTTCGTCTGTCAGCAGTCCTTCTCCGGTCGGGGGTAGGTGCTTTTTATAATCTTCTCCCTGCAGGAGTGGAATTTTCCTGAAGGAAGAAAAGCTGTCGAAAGTAATACCTTTGTATCTTTGGGAAAGCAGGGGCGATTTCTTTCTTACAACATCCGTTATCCTGATTAACCGCGCCAGCGTTTGGCGGTCCCTCTCTTCATCCGGAAGGAAATCAAAAGCATCATGCCCCACATCATATCTTTCCCAAAGGGCCTCTGTTTGCCAGTTTGTTTCCAGCGAGTTCCTTCCCAGAGATACCCAGCGTACCAATTCGGCAATGCCTTTGGAGCCATCGTGTGGGGTACCGTGTTTTCGTACCGCCATGCGGCCTATTTCCACAAACCGGTCAGCACCTGCCAGGGATAATTGCGTGGACAACTTTTTGGCCCTTTCCTCATCGGCGAGGATGGAAACGGTTTGGATGAACTGCCCCATAGGTTCAACAATCTTTACTACCTCATCCAATGTTTCGACGGGCTTAACAAAGATTGTCCGGTTATGACAGGAAATCTGAAACTCGGTATCGCTTTGGTAAACCACTGTTGCGAGGCCGCTTTTGCTAAAATAATAATCTTCGTCGCCGGTGGCTTTGTTTACTTTGGCCAGTTCCCTGACTTTGGTAATCTCCACCGCTTCGTCGTCGTAAACAATGCCCTGGGGGATTTTCACGGCCCAGTCGTCAAGGGCTTTGCCTATTTCAACCATCATTGCTTTGGCAAGTTTTTTACTCTCCACATAAACCGTGTGCGGCGAAGAGCAGGCCGATTGTTCCCACATAATGGCATCTTTGGAAATGAGTTGTGCCGCTTCTTTGAGGCCTTTCCTTTGCAATTCCTCTTTATCGACCATAACAAAGCTGTATTTTGGCCCGTATTCGATAAGCTTGCAGTGGAGTCCGAGGTTTTTTCGGTACGAACGGATTGTATCGGCACCTCCGTAAGCCACAATGGCATCGCATTCCTGTTTGATAATATTTTCGATGCTTTCGGTACCCCCTTTCCAGTTGATGAGGGCCATGGCTTTGTGCAGGATGCCTGTTTCGTCAAAATCGCGCAGACTTTTGGCAAAAAGCACCGGAAAGACAGGATCCACTGTGGACATTTTCATAATGTTCACGTTCTTACTTACAAGCCCCTGGATGAGGCTGTCCACGCCGCCCACAAAAACGTTTCCTGCCGAAACGTGCGTTACCACGCCAAGAGGCTCTGTTTTTATGTAGCCCCTGAAATAGTGGTTGTAGGTCCATTTGTTGAGGTAATCTTTGTCGCCGAGGTCGGAGTTGAGCCTGGTAAGCATGCCATCGCGGCTGAGCAGCGAACACATGGTTTTAATGCCTTCGTCAATCATCTCTTTGCTGAAGCCGATGCGCGGGGGCAGAAATTCGAGGGCTTCTTTCCTGTATTCATAATCAGGATGGCTCCAGGCATTGGAGACCTTATCGAAAATCTCCACGATGGTGTCCACTTTCAGCTGTGCCACCTCTTTTTTCAGGCGTTTGGCCCTGCTGACGATTTCCCTTACCTCATTTTCGGTAAGCCGGTCTGTTGTCTGTATCTCTCCGAAGATGTAAAATTCCATGGTTGTTATATTTTATTTTGATTTTCTTGTCAATTCGTTTTCAAGTTCTTCTATTGAAGGTAATTTTGTTTTAATGTCTTCAGGAATTGAATCAGTTAATTTGTATTCAGTTATTCCCATCGGCTTATTAATGTCCCTAAGTGCATATTCCACCTCTATTTTGTCCTTTTTTTTGCACAGAAGAATTCCGATGGAAGGATTATCTCCTTGTTTTTTTAATTGACTGTCAACTGCGGATAAATAAAAATTCAATTTTCCTGCAAATTCAGGTTTAAACCTTCCCGCTTTTAATTCAATTACAATGAAACACCTTAGTTCCATATGGTAAAACAATAAGTCTATAAAATAATCGTTTTCACTTATTTCTATTTTATATTGTTTTCCCAAAAATGCAAATCCTTTTCCTAATTCTAATAAAAATCTGGTGATATTTTTAACCAATTCATTTTCTATTGCAATTTCAAGAGCATCATCGTGAAGACCGAGAAAATCAAAGTTATAAGGATCTTTTAATATTTCGGTTGCCAGTTTTGATTGTTTTTCGGGAAGTGTTTGCTTAAAATTATTGTCAGCAATGCCAAGTCGGCTGTAATAATTATTTTCAATCTGAATCTCTAAGGTGTTTCTGTCCCAACCTTTTTTGATGATTTCATTACAATAAAATTCCGCTTCGTCTATATTTTTTACTTTTGTGATAATTAAGCGGTTATGTCCCCATGGAATTTGTGCCACGCTTTGTGGCACAAATTGATATTTTTCTGAATAAAATCGATACCACTGAATAATTGCATAAATATTTCTGCGTGAGAACCCTTTAATCTCAGGAAATTCATGTTTTAATTCAATTGCTATTTGTTCAATTAATTTACTTCCCCATTTTGCCTTTTCTTGTTTTTCCGAAATATCTTTTCCAATCTGCCAATACATTTCAAGAAGTTGAGAATTAATGGAGTAGGCAACTTTCATCCTGGCAGCATGAATTTTGGATTTTAATTCTGATATCCAGTTTTTATATTCCGAAAAATCTAATTCTTTTTTCATTTTTCAATAGGCATTTGTTTTGTCAAATTATGCATTTGTTTTTTCTGTTCGATGGTACTAATTTTTTGCCTGTGCGTGTGTTGCTTTTAATAATTCGGTGGCGGTAATGGCACAGCCTTCGTGTTTCTTCAGCCCGGCACGGCCTTTCAGCTCGATGTACTGTCCCGTTCTGCCGCAGGGACAGTGCGAATGTATGATGGCATAGTCGGTGGACAGAATGGAAAGGGCAGGCTGGGCCAGATTGTAAGGCGAAACAACGTGCAAAAGACCTCTTTCCCCTTCGGGCAGTACCTCCAGCGTTCCTGGCTTTCTTGCAAATGCTTTTGAATAGATGGGCACATGGAAATGGTGATGTTCGCAGGTAATGTACGGAACGCCATGCTCCACAAATCCGTACACATCACGAATACGGCTTTCGTCAATGCCGAGATAGTCTTTTGTCAGTGTGGCGAATTCATCAAAAGGAATGGATTTGGCTTCCGCCGTTTTCCAGCCACCGGCAATGATAATCAGGCTCTCTTCCGGGAAATGAAACCGGATGTTGTTCTCCTTCATGTACAAAAGTGTGTCGTAGATAAAAGCGGGAAAACCGACAATGCGCAACGGGATACCATCTTTCTGAAAATCGGCAAAGGTGTCCACGCACTGCTTTTCGTTGAAATAGGCTTTTCCGTTTTCGTCGGCATCAATGGCAAAAACCTTTTTGTTGGCGGGAGCAAAAGTGGCGTACATCTGATGGGCATAGGCAGCCCCTTTGCCTTCTGATACGCGTGGTGAGTAGGCAAAAATCTGATAATTTACTTTTTTGTCGCTTTTCAGGCCGTAGCTCTCTATGATTCGCCGGCGCATAAGCGATTGCCTTTCCTGGGAAGCTTTGTCCCACGAGATATGGCTTTTCTGCCCGCTGGTACCGCTGGAGGTAAACGTGGCGGCCACGTCCTTTTTGTCAATGGAAAGCAAATCGTACCATTTAAAAGCATCCACCAGCAAATGGGGAATATGGGCCACATCGTCGATACTCCTGATCCTTTCGATGTCAAAGCTTTCGGCATCGCAGAGGTTTTTATATACTTTGCTGTGGCTGTAATGAAACTTAAACGCCTCTTTTACAGCTTCTAAAAAAATGCGGTTACTCTCTTCGGTGTGGTTTAGCGCATCTTTGATTTCGAATAACTTATCTAAATATTTCATGGTTGTAATATTATCCTGTTTTATATTTGTCTTTTGTATCAGTTTAAGCTTCCATTCATTGCTGGTCAGGATTTGTAATCCTGACCTTTTTATATATGTATCGATTCTTGTATCAGTTTAAGTTTCTGTTTTCTTGGGTCGGGATTGCAAATCCCGACCAGCACAAACATCAGCATAAGCAAATCCCGACCAGCACAAACCTCGGCACAAAAACCAGTATAAACCCCGGCACAAGTCTATCTTACCCGTTTGTCATTTAATCGTTTTACTTTTCCTGTTATGGGGCTTCGGGGGAGTTTTCCGAGTTCCAAAAACTTTACATTTAGAATAACAAGCCCCATCTCTTCGCCCACTTTTATATCGTCAATATTCTTTTTAATGTTTGTCCGGATATTTTCAGTAAGTTTCTCTGATTCATGCACATCGGAAGATTCAATTTGAAGGTCAATCTTTAACTTTCCGCCACTGATGTCATCCAGTACAAACTGGTAATTGGCACTGATGCCGTGGGTAGAAACATATTCTGAAAAAGATTTTTCCACCACATCCATGGCGATGTATGCACCGCCGATTTTGAAGTCATCGCCGGCCCTGCCGCCAATGATAAAAGTGGGGTTTTTGTCGCCGCAGGCACAGGATTTCCCTGTCCATTGGGCTACATCGCCAATACGATAGCGGATAATGGGCTGCGACAACCGTTCAAGATTTGTGATGAGTACCTCGCCGGTTTCTCCGGGTGCACAGACCCTGTTTTCTTCAAAATTATACAACTCCACAAATTGGAAATCTGTGGGGAGATGGTATTCGCTTGAAGCACAACTATCGCACTGATAGCCAATTAACCCGCAGTCAGCACTCGTATAGGCCAGCGATTCAATCTTCACGTTATTACCAAAAGCTTTTCTTACGTGATGCCTGATCATTTCGCTCATGTGCTCCCCGGCATAGCCGATAATTTTTACAAAATCAACATTCAGGTTTTGCTGCAGGATTTTATCTGCCAGAATTACAAAGACAGTAGGGAGGCTTAGCAGCACGGTAGGTTTGAACTCCATTATGTAGGCCAGCATTTTATCGAAATCAATATTTGCCGAAATGGGCAGGTGGTTGGCACCGATGAGGCGGATGTTGTCGTGCAGTGCAATAAACGAAGGCCACAGGCTTCCGGCCACGAAAAGGTTGGCCACACTGTCCTCTTCCGTTATACCCATCAGGCGCAGTGCATCGGCTTGACGTTGCAAAAAAGCATCCCACTCTTTGTAAGTAAGCATGGTGTAGCGTGCCAGTCCCGTGGACCCGCCGGTGGAGGTCATGATGGTTTTTTTTAGGGGCATGTCCAGCGTCAGCATCTTTTCCGACTTGGGATAACTGTTGTTGAACAGCTCGTCTTTGGTAAGAATGGGGAGTTTTAACCAATCGTCATAAGAAGAAATCTCTTTTATTGATTGATACTTTTCACTGTAAAATGCCGAATGCTCTCTGGCATAATGAAAGACTGAAAGGGCTTTTTGCAACGATGTTTCTTTTGGTAAGTGCTTGAACATGGCTAATTTTTTATGGTGTGATGTTTTTCTGCTAAATTTTTCCCGGATATGGATACTGTTTTTACTTTAATTAAATCTTCGCTTGCAGCAGAACTTAACTTATCGTATTTTGCCGTAAACTCGTTGGAAGAGGCTTTCAGAAACCAGATGAGTGCCTCCTGATATTTTTTTGCCAGCCCGTCCGGTTCTTCCAGTACAAATATAGTGAATTCCAAAAATTCCACATCGTTTTTTTCGGTTTTCTTCACCTCGTAAAGGCCTCCGTATGCGTATGTTTTGTCGAGCGTGTTTAAATAATCGCCACTGGCATAAATATTCAGGTTGGTACCATAAAAAACAACCGCGTCAGATGTCCGGCCAAAAACATACAGAATTTCGTCAGGCAGCTTATCATACAATTCTTTGCCAATGCCCGTACCCTTAAAGATTTCTTTTTTGATAATACCTCCCGTATCTTTTGTGTTGTAACGGATAAGCGGGACAAACTGGTCTTTGGTAACCACAAGGTTTCCATCGATGGTTTCCATAAATGCCTTGTCGTTTTTTACGAATAACATGGGGGGATTTTCGTCATCAAACAACTGTTTGGAAATTTCCGGATGACGGTTTAAAAATTTCCGCAGCAGGATGGTTTCCCTGCTTTCAATACCGAGGTCGCCGGTATCTGCTGAGCCGTAGCCTGTTTTTACCACATAAACATTGTCGCGGCTGTGGCCAAATTTCAGGGCAATCTTTTCCCTAAAATTTTCCGTAAAATATTCTCCCACCACGGCAAAATAAACGCTACCGTTAAGCATCGCCTTGTCATTGCGCAGCAGTGCATAAAGAATATTGATACTGGAGGGGTTGGTAACCCAGACTATCTGGTCAAACATACTGCCGAATTCCTTCGCAATATGCGCCGACTCTTTCAGGTCGATACCGGGAGTCGCCACTACCATGCCATCCGTTTTGCCCGCGAGGCTTCTGAGTGTGCAGGCGAGTTGCATGCCGCCTATCCAGGTTCCCAATGCCAGTGAAACAATGACCAATGTTTTCTTTTTGTTGGTGGAATAGTCGTTGATAAATAATTGTTTCACTTTTTCAAGATAGGAGGCTTCATCTTCCGACTCTTTCAGCCACAGCACGCTGCCGTTTTTGGAAAACCCGCTTGAGGCCCCGATGAGAAAGCATTTGTCAAAGGTGTTTTCCCTGAGCAGGTCGCTGATGGGATAGGTTAAGAGATAATTTTGTTTGCCGGTTAGCGGAATGTCCTCCCATTTGTCAAAAGTTTCCTTTCTTTCGCTGGCAAGGAATTTTTCGTACCCTTTAACGGTTTTTCTGACATTTTCAAACAAATCAAATTTATTCATGGTATTTGATGTTTTGTTGTGCTGTTTCTCTCATTTTTCCAGGGAATAAATTCCCTGTCAGTTTTGTTAAGCCGTTCCTATGGGACTTTGATGGTTTTAGTTTTATAAAGACGACAAAATTTATCTTTCAGACCATCAATGTCTTTCATCAGGAAACTTTCATACAATATTTTAAATTCCAATTATTCACTGTTTAATTCTTTTAATCTGTAAACGCCAATGGCACTCACTAAGATGATAACGCCACTCGATACCAACGCATAAAAAGTTCCGATAGTGCCCATCACCGCTCCCACAACCCCATAGCTTATGGGTTGTAATGAAAGTGAAACAGCAATAATCAACGACATGATTTTCCCCAGCGACTCCCCCGGCAACCGAATCTGGTAAAGAGAGGTAAGCGTAATGTTAAAGACATTGAGCGAGAAACCAATTATAAACATTTCGATGAGCTGGGGAATAAGCAGTGGCGTAAAACCGGCAACGATAAAAGCACCGCCAATAGACACAAAAGAGGCTGATAAAATTGTGCCTGGTTTAATAGTCAGCCTTTTATAAGAAAGAACCAGCGACCCGGTAAGCATTCCCGCACCAATGGCACTCATCAGGAAGGCGATTACTTTTACATCTGCTTTGGCCATAACCGGGATGATAATGGTAAGCGAAGAAAAGAAAAAATTGACAATGGCCATTTTAAGGATCATCTTGTGGACGATGGCGTACTGCTTAACAAGCCTGATACCTGTTTTTATATCTTCTAACATACTCGTTGTAGCCTTTTTCACGGTGTAGTTGATGTCTTTGATGTTGAGTAAAAACAGGACGGAAAAAAGGAACATGACGCCTGCACCGAGAAAGGCATTGGTAACGCCGAGAACAGCAATAATGGCCGAGCCAAACAACGGGCCGATAATGGAACTGGCACTTCCGCTGATTTGCTCTATGGCATTGGCCTGTGTGATTTCGTCCTTTTTGACCAGGGATGGAATGACAGCGAGCGAAGCCGGATTGAAAAATGCCGATGCAAGGGAAATGCCAATGGTTCCGATAATTAACAGCCTGGTATCTAATATGTTAATGTAAAAAAGATAAGCGAAAACCAGGACAATCATCAGCCTGAAAAAGTCAGCGATCATCATGACAGCAATTTTGTTGTGCCTGTCAATCAGGCTGCCGGCAAAGGGCGCGATGAGAACCGCAGGCAGCGAAGCCGCCACCATGGCGACACCCACAATGAGGGCGGAATTTGTCCACTTGTAAATAAGCCAGATAAGTATCAAAGAGTGCATCCGCGAAGCCAGCTGGGAAGCAATGGTGGCTATCCAAAACCTAAGGAAAACGGTATTGTTTTTGAAGATTTCTATCATCGCAATACTTTCTCTTTTTCGTTCAGGACATAAGAGAAAATCTCTTTGGCCTGTTCCCCGTAAATTTTAATTTTTGATGCATCGATGGTGCCGTTCAGGTACTCGAACCGGACGACATCTTTTCCGTTTAAAAAAGAGGGCGTTATGCCACAGAAGAAAAATTTCTCTTTTTCAACGCTTTCTGTCAGTGATGAGATGTCGGCATCTTCGAGCGGAATATACAGAAAGATGACATCGGCTTTCAGGGTAAACAAGAGGTTGTACAGGGCCTGTTTTATCTCGAAAAAGTTGTTTTTTCCAAGCTCGCTTACGTTGATAACGCCAAACCCCCAGCCTGCGTAGTAATTGGACTGTACCTTTCCGTCTTTGTCCGGTTTTGTTGTCGTCAGGCTGTCTTCCCGGTAGTGGATATTTAAATGAGAATAAATAGTGCCTATTATTTTTTTGTGTTGCTCAGGCAGCCACAGCGTCCTTTTCCGGGGTTTCATCGGCTTGAAATAAAGCATGCAACTTTCGCGCTGGGAGAGGGAAGTATCGATTTGCCTGAAACTCAGCTTTTGGGGTACCAGTCCGAAAGAAAAACCACAGGGCTTTGAGCCGAAACCGGCATTCACTTTCTGGCTCAGAATGTGGGTGGTAACAGGCTGCGACAGGATACCTTCCAACTGGAGTTCTTCGGCTTTTTCCTCCAAAACATTTCTCATTTTGCCCATCAGGTGAAACCCTCTGTATCCGGGGGCCACCACAGCCTGTCCGCTTTCGGCTACGGACCCTGCCGATGGCCGCTCAAGGGCATAATGGCCCACCACTTCATCCTTTTTCCGGTCATAGCAAACCACGGAAACAAGCTGCCCGTTTTTGTTCAAAGCAGTAATTTTTTCGGGATAATACAGCTCCTCGTTGGGATAAGTGTATCCGTATGCCCTGTAAATGGTCCGGGCAATTTTGATGGCATCGCCTGGTTCAAATGATTTAATTTCGATGTTGTCGATGTTTGTAACAACCTCTTCCTGTTTGCCTTTTTTGCCCTTCAAAAGGGTAAATATGTCTTTTTGGGGAAGCTCCAGCGAAAGCCTGAACTCTTTTCCTTTGATGCCATGGTTTATCCATTCCACACGGTCCACAAACTGTTTGATCAGGAACAGCTCCATGCCTTCGGTATCCATTTGACTGATAGCTGTTTCCGGATGGTACTCTTTTGCCAGCGAATTGTCAAAAGGCAACCCCTTGTCAAAAAAAGAGAGCTGAAAGTACAAGCTGTTCGTTTTGACGGTTACCCGGATGTGGGATGATTCTTCGGGAGAAAAAGCGTTTTTTAAAACATGTAAAAAAGCTTCTTCCGAAACCAACTTCAGCCGCTCCACCAGGCTGTTGGGAAGGTGGATGACTTTCGCACTTTCCGTTACAAAGGATTGTAACACAAAAAGCATCTCTATCTTATTGGGTATTCGCAGTTCGGTCATAATTTCAATACATTGAAAAGAAAGATTACAATATGCCAACGGACAGTTTAATTAATTGCTTCTTTAGCAGTATAAAAACAGGCCAAATATAATGAAAAAGATAAAAGGAAAAAGACAAAAGATAAAAGGCGAAATGGCGAAGTTGGGAAATTGCGAAGTAGCGAAATTGCGAAGTAGCGAAATTGCGAAGTTGAGAAAATCCCCCTCCATCCCTTCGTCTCAATGTCTCTCAGCCTCTCCGTCCCTCAGTCTCTCCGTCCCCCATTCTCCGCACAAAATATTGTCCATCAATTAAATATCTCGTCCCTGACAGGACTGATTAGACAGAGGAAAATCTCGTCTTGTCAATATTTTGTCCCTCCGGGATTTAATGAAGCTGTGTTAAGTTCAGGCTGTTTTGTCCTTGATAAAATACTATAAAAAAATAAGGATTTATTAGAAAAATAATCATTTTTAAAATTTTGCTAACCTTATTGTTATTCAATTAGATTGTTTAAACCATTTGACATCAAATTTGTAACTAACTGAATTTACTTAATTTAAGCTGCTGAGTAGTAACAATTAGTTAGCTTTAAACAACTTTGTTAAAAAAAACATGAAATTGTTTGTATAAAAAAATTCCTATTTTTGACCCTATAAAATAAAGTTTAAATTCGTTTATAAGAATTCTATTCTTTATTTCGGTGAAAGAAAGCTTTTTTGAAAGGCCTTTTTTACCGGTTTTTTTGGAACGAAGACCATCTAATTAAACAAAAATTCTATAGTTTATGAACAGGGTTCTGATGATACTGTCCATGTTGTTAACGGTTGTTTTGCCTTTGCGTGCGCAAAACGGTGTGGCTGTTAACCAAAGCGGGGCGGTGGCCAATGATTATGCTATTCTTGATGTGAGCAGTACCACCAAAGGGTTGCTCATCCCGCGTATGACGCAGGCGCAAATTGGAAATGTTGACAATCCGGTCAATGGCTTAATGGTTT
>WGCY01000041.1 GCA_015493525.1 Bacteroidales bacterium | reverse complement strand
TTTATTGCCAAAGAAACTAACGCAAAAGCAGAAGCCTTAAATCAAAATTTACAACGTTTTATTAACGTCAATTACGGGGCACGAAACTCCAACTTTTTCCTCTTTAGGGTCAAAGTCCATTTTGCATAGCACCTCAAAATAGGAATTAGCCACCCGAACCTGCCGCTAATCAAAAAATTGGCTGTAATGTATAAGGTGCGGTGAAATTTTCTAATTTTGCAGCCAATTTTTTGACGAACATACAGAAACCACATCCTCATGGGGAAGAAATACCAGGAATATAAGCAGCTAAGCCTGACACAGATTGGAGATGACATCAGGGAATTTTGGCACAAAAACCAAATCTTCGAGAAGAGTTTGGAGATTCGTGAAGGCAACACACCTTTCGTGTTTTATGAAGGCCCGCCATCGGCCAATGGAAAGCCTGGCATCCATCACGTTATGGCACGTACCATCAAAGATTTGTTCTGCCGTTACCAGACACAAAAAGGGAAATATGTTCAGCGCAAAGCCGGCTGGGATACCCATGGACTGCCGGTGGAGATCAGCGTGGAGACAACGCTTGGCATTACCAAAGAAGATATTGGCCGAAAAATCAGCGTGGAGGATTACAACAAAGCCTGCCGCAAAGAGGTGTTGAAATACAAAGACATGTGGGACGACCTGACTGAGAAAATCGGCTACTGGGTTGACCTTGACCATCCCTACATCACTTTTGACAATAAATATATGGAGTCGGTCTGGTATTTGCTGAAACAGCTTTACAAAAAAGGACTGCTTTACAAAGGCTACTCCATCCAGCCTTACTCGCCGGCAGCCGGGACAGGACTGAGCACCCACGAGCTAAACCAGCCCGGATGCTACCGGGATGTGTCGGACACCACCGCCGTGGCACAGTTTAAAGTTATCAGAAACGATCGTTCGGAATTGCTGTTTGGGGACACTGATATGGATGTTTATTTCATTGCCTGGACAACTACTCCCTGGACGCTGCCTTCCAATACGGCACTGGCTGTCGGGAAAAAAATCAATTATCTCAAAGTAAAAACGTTCAATCCCTATACAGGAATCCCCGAAGTGGTTATCCTTGCCGAAGACAGGCTGGATGCCTATTTCAATCCCAAAGACAAAGACCTGGCGTTTGAAGATTACAAACCCGGCGACAAGCACATTCCTTTTCAGGTATTGAAAAGCTATTCCGGAGAAGAACTTACCGGTATTGTTTACGAACAACTTTTTCCGTGGGTAAAACCTGCCGGGAAAGCTTTTGAAGTCATCACCGGGGATTTTGTAACCACCGAAGACGGCACCGGCATTGTCCATATTGCGCCTACGTTTGGTGCCGATGACGACCGTGTTGCCAAAGAAGCCGGCATTGCCCCGCTGATTTTACTGGACAAAAACGGCGAAAAACGTCCCATGGTCGATTTGAAAGGCCGGTTTTTCACGCTCGACAAACTTGATGAACAATTTGTAAAAGAGTACGTCAACGAAGAATTGTACAACGAATATGCCGGCCGTTTTGTAAAAAATGCTTACGATGAAACACTGGACGATAAAGAAGGGAGCCTTGATATCGATCTTGCCGTTGCGCTAAAAAAAGAAAACAAGGTTTTCCGTATCGAAAAACATGTGCACAATTACCCGCATTGCTGGCGTACCGACAAGCCCATTTTGTATTATCCGCTGGATTCGTGGTTTGTGAAAACGACGGCACTGAAAGAGCGGATGATTGCCCTGAACAAAACCATCCGGTGGAAACCGAAAGCCACGGGTGAAGGCCGTTTTGGCAACTGGCTGGAGAACCTGGTGGACTGGAACCTCTCACGTTCACGCTTTTGGGGCGTTCCGTTGCCCATTTGGGTTACCGAAGACCGTACGGAACAAAAGTGCCTCGGCTCGGCAGCAGAGCTGAAAGCCGAAGTGGAAAAGGCAGTAGCTGCCGGCGTTATGGACGAAAATCCCATGAAGGATTTCAACCCTAATGACATGAGCGATGACAACTACCGCACTTTTGATTTCCATCGTCCTTATGTGGATAGAATCGTTTTGGTTTCCGACAAGGGCAAAAAAATGTACCGCGAACCTTCCCTCATCGATGTATGGTTTGACTCGGGTTCCATGCCCTATGCCCAGATGCACTATCCTTTTGAAAACAAAGAGGCTTTCCCGAAAAATTACCCGGCCGATTTTATTGCCGAGGGCGTTGACCAGACCCGAGGATGGTTTTTCACGCTGCACGCCATTGCCTCCATGCTTTTCGATTCAGTAGCTTATAAAACGGTGGTTTCTAACGGGTTGGTTCTTGATAAAAATGGAAACAAAATGTCAAAACGACTGGGCAATGCCGTGGATCCTTTTGAAACACTCAAAAAATTTGGTCCCGATGCTACCCGCTGGTACATGATTACCAATGCACAACCCTGGGATAACCTGCGTTTCGACCTTGCCGGCATTGATGAGGTGCGCCGTAAATTTTTCGGAACACTCCACAATACCTATGCTTTCTTTGCCCTGTATGCCAACATAGACGGTTTTACTTACAGCGAAAAAGAAATCCCTGTTGAAGAACGTTCGGAACTGGATCGCTGGATTCTCTCCGAGCTGAATTCGCTCATCAAAACTACGGATGAAGCTTATGGCAATTATGAGCCAACCCGTGCCGGACGTGCCATTCAATATTTTGTGAATGAACATCTTAGTAACTGGTTCGTACGGCTGTCGCGCCGGAGGTTCTGGAAAGGCAATTATTCGGAAGACAAAGTCCAGGCTTATCAGACATTGTACCGCTGTCTCGAAGTGGTTTCGCAGCTTATGGCACCCATTGCCCCCTTTTATGCCGAACGCTTGTTTAAAGATTTGAACGATGTGAGCGGAAAGATGAAAGCCGTTTCCGTTCATCTCACCGATTTTCCTGTTGCTGATGAAAAACAGATAGACAAACCACTGGAAGAGCGCATGGAGCTGGCACAGAAAATATCCTCCATGATTCTTTCGTTGCGGAAAAAGACCAACATAAGGGTACGTCAGCCACTGAACAAAGTGATGATTCCTGTTCCGGATGCCTATTTTCAAAAACAGGTTCAAGCCGTTGAAGATTTGATTCTTTCGGAAACAAACATCAAACAGATTGAATACCTTACCGGAGATTCGGATGTGCTGGTGAAGAAGATAAAACCCGATTTCAAAAAACTGGGACCAAAGTACGGGAAGATTATGAAGCAGCTGGCCGGTCTGATTGCCAAACTGGAACAGGAAGATATCCGGAAACTGGAAAATGGTGAAAGCCTTAGCCTGGAGGTAAACGGACAGCCGGTAGAAATTACCCGCGAAGATGTGCAAATAGCCACGCAGGACATTCCGGGATGGAGCGTAACAAGCATGGAAAACCTGACAGTAGCACTGGATGTTACCCTAACGGATAAGCTGAGAAACGAAGGCCTCGCCCGCGAATTTATCAACCGTATCCAGAACATGCGCAAGGATTTGGGATTAGATGTTACCGACCGTGTTTTGCTCCAAATTGAAAAAGAGGATTCCACATTTGAGGTCTTTCAATCGTTTAAAGATTATATTTGCACCGAAACTTTGGCAAACATCCTCTTTAAAGACGCATTAAATACTGATGCTGAAAAAGTTGAATTAATTGACGGAATCTCGGTTAAAATAAAAATGGAGAAAAAGATTTAAGCAAAAAGATATTTTGTATCTTAATGGACAATAAAATTGAATTGATGAACACTAAATAACAAGGCCATGAGCGAAGAGAAGAAAACAGAAGAAAAAGTAAGATATTCTACAGAAGAACTGGAGGAGTTCAAACAGATTATCATGGAAAAACTGGAGAGTGCACGTGCCGATCTCCAATTACTTACCGAAGCATACACCAACAACAGCGGAGCAGATACCAACGACACTTCCCCTACCTTTAAAGTATTGGAAGAGGGGCAACAGGTGCTGTCAAAAGAAGAAAACAGCCGGCTTGCCGCCCGCCAGCAACGTTTTATCAATAATTTGGAGAACGCACTGGTACGTATCGAAAACGGAACTTATGGTATTTGCCGTGAAACCGGAAAACTGATTTCCAAAGAACGGCTGCGTGCCGTGCCCCATGCCACGCTGAGTATCGAAGCCAAAACAAAACAACGCAAAAACAACATCAATAAATAGGTCGTTGATTTCTTTTAAAACAGGGTTTTGAAAAAATCTGCTTTTGTAATTCTTCTGGTTTTGTTGCTTGACCAGGTGCTGAAGTTTTATATCAAGCTTACTTTTCCCTTAGGAGGAAATGTTCCGGTTATAGGCCACTGGTTTTACCTCTATTTTACCGAAAACAACGGGATGGCTTTCGGCATGCAGTTTGCCGGTAGCTGGGGGAAGCTGGCACTCAGTATCTTCAGGATAATTGCCATCAGCGGGATTGCCGTTTTACTCTATTTTCTCATTCGGCGAAAAAATAGTACGGGCTTGGTTATCAGCATGTCCCTCATCTTCGCCGGGGCGGTTGGGAACATCATTGACAGTGCCTTTTACGGCCTTATTTTTTCACAAAGCACCTTTCACGCAGCAGCCACACTGGTACCTTTTGGCCATGGTTATGCAGGGTTCCTGCATGGAAAAGTGGTGGACATGCTTTACTTCCCGCTCATCGATATTGCACAATCCCATGCCCCGGCATGGATACCCGGATTTTTGTTTGGCCCGGACGGACATTTGGTCTTTTTCCGGCCTATTTTCAACATTTCCGATGCCTCCATTACCATTGGCGTATTCTGGCTTTTACTCTTTCACCGAAAAAGTTTGCGGTTTTAAAGCCCGTTATATAAAGCCCTGCCTGAATTTATAAAATTCTCCGGGAAAAATATTTCTTAAACCCTCCTGAGATAGTTTTTAAATTTATATATTTGCCCAAACAAAAATCCTCTAATCATAAGCGTTTTATGGAGAAAAAAAATATCGGCCACATTGCACAGATTATCGGCCCTGTTGTTGACGTCGTATTTGATAACGAAAAAGACCTTCCAAAAATTTATGATGCACTCGAAATTACCCGCGAAAATGGCGAGAAAATTATTTTTGAGGTGCAGCAGGCAACCGGTGAAAACACTGTCAGGACCGTTGCTATGGACTCTACCGATGGCTTGTGCCGCGGTATGGAAGTCATCAGTACAGGAAGCCCGATTAGTATGCCTACCGGCGAAAATATCCGGGGCAGACTTTTTAATGTCATTGGTGAATCCATCGATGGGCTGAAAAAAGTTACATCCAAAACCAGCTATCCCATACACAGGGAACCACCTATTTATGAAGAACTTACAACGCAATCGGAAATTCTTTATACCGGAATTAAAGTCATCGACCTCATCGAACCTTATGCCAAAGGCGGAAAAGTAGGGCTGTTTGGTGGTGCCGGTGTGGGGAAAACCGTCATTATCATGGAGCTGATTAACAACATTGCCAATGCTTATGAGGGATTGTCCGTTTTTGGCGGTGTGGGCGAACGTACCCGTGAAGGAAACGACCTGCTGCGCGAAATGATTGAATCGGGCGTTATCCGCTATGGCGATGCTTTTAAAGAGGACATGGAAAAAGGGGGCTGGGACCTCTCCAAAGTCGATTATGACGAACTGGGAAAATCACAGGCAACACTCGTCTTCGGACAGATGAACGAGCCTCCCGGAGCACGTGCCCGTGTAGCCCTCTCGGGATTGACACTGGCCGAATATTTCCGCGATGGCGATGAGAAATCCGGTGGCCGCGATATTCTTTTCTTTATCGACAATATTTTCCGGTTTACACAAGCTGGTTCCGAAGTTTCGGCCCTGCTGGGACGAATGCCTTCGGCTGTGGGTTACCAGCCTACGCTGGCCACTGAGATGGGAATTATGCAGGAGCGCATTACCTCCACCAAACGAGGTTCCATTACCTCTGTGCAGGCTGTGTATGTGCCCGCTGACGACCTTACCGACCCCGCCCCGGCTACTACTTTTGCCCACCTCGATGCCACAACGGTACTGAGCCGTAAAATTGCCGAGCTGGGAATTTATCCCGCCGTGGATCCGCTGGATTCCACCTCCCGCATCCTGACGCCCGAAGTTGTTGGGGATGAGCATTACAACACGGCACAACGTGTAAAAAATATCTTACAGCGTTACAATGAACTGCAGGACATCATTGCCATTCTCGGTATGGACGAGCTTTCCGAAGAAGACAAACTGGTAGTGAACCGTGCCCGCCGTGTGCAGCGTTTCCTGTCGCAACCTTTCTTTGTGGCCGAACAGTTTACCGGACTAAAAGGAACACTGGTCTCCATCGAAGATACCATCAAAGGTTTCAATATGATTATGGACGGTGAAGTAGACCAATATCCCGAAGCCGCTTTCAACCTGGTGGGCACCATTGAGGAAGCCATTGAAAAAGGCAAGAAAATGTTGGCAGAATCCAAATAACCTGTTTGTACAATAAACCCTAACTGAAGATGAACCTCGAAATTATCACACCCGATAAAACCATTTATAAAGGAGAAGCTGATGTAGTACAGTTGCCCGGCATTGATGGCTCTTTTGAGATATTGAACAACCACGCCCCGCTGATTTCTGCCCTTGCAAAAGGAAAAATAAAAGTCGGCAAAGGCAAGTCAGAAGATTTTTATGACATAAACGGTGGTGTGATAGAGGTGCTGGACAACAAAGTGCTGATTCTGGCCGAGTAAAAAAACACTTTAACGTATTCAACTCCTGCTTCCTTTGGGTAGCAGGAGTTTTTTTTGTATCCCCAAAAAGCAACCTTTTCGGGTTCCGGATTGTTTTTTACCTGCCGGTAAAATTCAGCAGGAAGTAACCGGGTTTGCCCTGTGCTGATGTCTTAGAAAAGAAGGCATTAAACTGCAATTTTTTGCAGCCTTTGCTTCGGTTGCATTCTGCTTTTAATAACTTCATGAAATAGGCTTCCTTCAAATTCGGCTTTCAGCGATTGAAAAACTTCTCTTACCGATTGTATTTTGGTTGTTTTAAAAGCATTGTTTCCGGCAAAAACAAACCCGTTTTTCAATTTTCCCCTGGCTGCGTTGATGAGTGCCAGCGAAATGCAATAGGGTGCCTTTTTATAGTCGCAGGTTTTCAGGCACTGCCAGGGGCATTGTACCGGATGTTTTTTACCGGCTGATACATCTTTCAGAAACTGGTTGTTGATGGCTCTTCCGGGCAATCCTACCGGGCTGTCGATGAGGACAATGTCCCGGGGGCTGCTGTTGATGTAAGCCTCTTTAAATTCTGGTGAGGCATCGCATTCATAAGTGGGGACAAACCGGGTAGCCATTTGCACACCCTGGGCTCCCAACCGCATAAGCCGGAAGATATCCGATCCGGAATAAATTCCGCCTGCAGCAATTACCGGCAGGTTCTTTTTAAACCTTTTCTCAAATGGTTTCATCGCTTCTATTACGGCCGGAATAATTTTTTCGATGGTGAAATCAGGATTTTCTATTTGTGACTTTTTGTATCCCAGATGACCGCCGGCCTTGGGGCCTTCCACCACGACTCCATCCGGGATAACCCCGTAATGACTTTCCCAATAGCGAAAAATCAATGCAGCCGCCTTTGCCGAGGAAACAATTGGCAGAAATTTGGTTTTGTTTTCCCCTTTTTTATCACGAATAACTTCGGCAGGCATGCGCAGGGGCAATCCGGCACCCGAAATAATCAGGTCGGCTCCCTCTTCTACCGAAACGATGAGATGGTCTTCGTAATCGGTGAGTGCCATCATAACATTCACACCGATAATGCCTGCGGTTTTTGTACGGGCTTTGCGTATTTCGTTTCGCAGTGCCTGTTTGTTCGCGTTTCTGAAATCTTTGGCAAAATCAGGTAAGAGCATGCCTATGGCAGCGGATGAAATAATGCCTATTCCGCCTTCGTTGGCCACCGCTGCTGCCAGTCCGGATAAGGAGATGGCAACTCCCATTCCTCCCTGAATTACCGGTATTTTCGCTTCCAGGTTTCCAATTTTTAATCGTTTCATTACAATCCTTTTTTAATTCCTGCCACAAAACTAAAGGAGTTGTGTTGCTGAAAATATTTTTAGGGATACGTTTGAATGCAACAGGGACAGAAAGTGCCTTTAGGGACGAATAGCAAAAATACAGGGATGAAAAGCAGGCTAAATTTTGTAAAAAATCTCCTTGAACTGGGGAATGTATTTGCGTGACACGGAAACCGGGTGTTGTTCCTCTCCCACATAAATAACATACCCCTGTGAATTTCCTTCAAGTCGGCATACCTGATGAATGTTGACAATGAAGGCCCGGTGGCATTTAAATAAAAAAGGATACGCTTTGCCGGCTTCTTCGGCACATTTTAATGTGCACCGCACCATTTGCGCATGGGTTCCTTTCCTGTCCTGCCAAAAAACTTCGATGTAATTGTTGGCAGACCGGATAAACAGCAATTCATTGGCATCTACCGAAAGGTCATCCTTTTCATAATCCGATTTCAAATGGATAATCCGGGGCGACGGATTGGTTTTTTCTTTCAGGTACCGGTTCAGTTCCAGTGCCGACTGGAGATGCATTTTTAATAGTCGTGTACGGTTGTAAGGAATCAAAATACTCACCGGGATAGCACTGAGGATTAACACTTTTACCAAAATATAAAAGCTAAAACTGAAATGCCCGATAAGCTGGAAATAAATAAAATATCCCGAGGCGATGGTAAAAATAATCCAGATATTCCATAAAATCTCTTTCAGGACGGTCCAGTTCTTAAAAAGTTGTGTTCCCGAAAGGAAAGCCGGAATAAGTAGTAAATTGATGCTCAGTCCCAAAAAAATAACTACAATCAGCCCACCGAAAAGGGAATATTTTTCGTGTGAATTGAGTACCTGGAGATCGAAAGGCCGAAAAAGAAAAAACAACAAAAGCAGAATCAGGCTGATCGCAAAGATCATTTTCGTATTTTGTTTAAAATCATCGTTAAACGGATACGACTGCTTTAAAAATTCAGACCATTTTGCCATTTTTCCCCTGTTCAAAAATTAAAAATCTCCGGGAAAACAACTCTTTTACCTTCCCTTTTCCATCTATATGTAAACTCCCCAATCGGAGGGTAAAAATACAATTTTATCCATGCATTCTCATACCATGCAGATGGAAAAAAACAGGAAGTATTTGTATGCATGCTCCAGAGCTGTGTTTGTTTTCGCTACAAAAAAGCACTATCTTTATCCGATTAAAAATCAAAACCATGGACTACGACAGCATTATCATCGGTGCCGGCCTGGGCGGATTGACCGCCGCTGCCAAACTGGCCAAAGAGGGGCAAAAAGTATTGGTGCTCGAACAGCACAATGTTCCGGGCGGGTGTGCTACCACTTTTCAACGCAGGAAATTTACCGTGGAAGTGGGCCTGCACGAAATGGATGGCTTTGGCGAAAATAGTTTCAAAAAGCAGATTTTTGATGAGTTCGGCGTGTTCGATGGGGTGGAATTTGTCCGGCTGCCCGAATTTTACCGTACGGTATGGAAAGGTGCCGATTTTGTTTTTCCCGATAACCTGGAAGAAGCAAAAAACAAACTGAAAAAGGAGTTTCCCGATGAAGCCGATGCCATTGAAAAATATTTCCGGTTTGTTACCGGTTTGGGGAAAGAGATTAACAACCTTCCCCGTACCAAAACCCAAAAACGGATAAAAGGGCCGTTGTTTCCACTATTTTATCCCAAACTGGTACGCAGCACACTGAACACGGCAGCCGGTTTCATGGATAAACTTTTCCACGATGAACGGCTGAAGATGATTTTGCTGAGCAATGCTTCCTATTACCACGATGACCCCTACGAACTTTCAATGTTTTACTTTGCCGCCGGACAAAACAGTTATTATTCCGACGGAAGTTATTTCATCAAAGGAGGTTCGCAAAAGCTTTCCGATTACCTGGCAGATTATATCCGGAAACAGGGCGGGGAAGTACTGTTAAACTGCGAAGTGAGTGCCATTTTGGTTGAAAACGAAAAGGCTGCCGGGGTTACTTACCGCGAAAAAAAGAAAAAAGGCACGACAGAAATAAAGATTTATGCCGGACAAATCATTGCCAATGCGGCCATTCCTTTGGTAGCCCGTAAATTACTCTCAGGCGAAAGTGCGCATAAGCTGCAACAACAAACAGCCAAAATGAAACCCGGGCCTTCCATTCTTACCGTTTATCTCGGGTTCAAGAAGCCGCCCAAAGAAACCGGGAACCAACATTATTCAACGTTCATCATTGATGATAGTGTAAAAAGTATAAAAGACATCTCCGAAAATTCACATGCAGGTTTTGACAAACGTTCTTTTGTCTTTGTAGATTATGGCATGATTGATTCCGGACTGGCACCGGAAGGCAAGGCTACGGGAGTAATTTGCACCATAGATTATGCCTCCGACTGGGAAGATCTGGATGAAAAAACGTACAAGGGCAAGAAAAAAGAGGCCGGGGAAACGCTTGTCTCCCGGTTGGAAAAATTGCTTCCCGGCATCAAAAAAACAATAGAATACCAGGAGGTTGCAACACCCCTGACCATTGCCCGTTATACGCTAAACACCGGAGGAACGCCCTACGGATTTGCACAGATACCAAACCAGACAGCGAAGAAACGGCTTCCGGTAAAAAGCATTGTTCCCGGTCTTTATTTCGCCTCGGCCTGGAGTTCGCCGGGGGGAGGTTTTACAGGTGCCATACTCTCGGGCTATACCTGTGCCCTGAAAGTACTGTATGATAGCCATAAAGAAGCATAATTCTTATCCGACCATTACCGAAGTTTCGGCATAATGATAATTGGAAGAGATAACGCGTGTACTCAATGCCATAGCCAGCGTTAGGGTTCCAATCCTGCCCACAAACATGGACATGATAATGATGGCTTTCCCCGTTACCGTCAGCGAGGCAGTAATTCCCATAGAAAGGCCCACGGTGCCAAAGGCCGAAAACTCTTCAAACAACAGCTTCATCAAATCCACGCCCGGTTCGGTAATACTGAGAAAAAAAGTAGAAATAAAAATCATGGAAATGGAAAACAGGGCAATGGAATAGGCTTTGTCCACCGTGTTAAAAGGCAGGGACCTTTTAAAAAACACCACGGTCTTTTCCCCTTTTATGGTGGCAATGGCCGATTTGACAATCACGGCGAAAGTTGTTACCTTTATCCCGCCGCCGGTGGACCCTGATCCGGCCCCCACAAACATCAGAAAAATAAAAAATATTAACACCGGTGTGCCCAGCTTACCTATGTTTACTGTGTTAAAACCGGCAGTACGTGTGGTTACCGACTGAAACAGGGAAGTAACTGCAACCTGATACCATGGGCCTGTCATGCTGTCGCGTTGGAGAATGTAAAATACAATAGTACCTATTGTTATGAGGAACAGCGACATGTAAAGCGTTATTTTCGTTCCGGTATTCAGTTTGCGCCACGGACTTTTTATCCTTTTGCGAATACTCTTTATGCTAAACATATCCTGCATGGCCACGAAACCAAATCCCCCGAAAAAGATAAGAAAGATAATGATAACCTGAAGTCCGTACAGGTTACGGATGCCATTTTGGGCCAGGTTATTTGAAAATGTTGAAAATCCGGCATTGTTAAATGCTGAAACAGCATGAAAAACAGAGTTGAAAAGTTGCGACTTCCAGGAAGTAAAATGGACATTGCCCCAGGAGAAATAGAGAAGCAGGGTGCCAATGGCCTCCATGAGCAAACTGAATTCAATGATACTCCGCAAAACACTTTTTGTATCGGAAAGCTGATCAGTACTCAAAAACTCCTTCATCATCGACTGGTATTTTATACTTCCGGATGACTTGGAAAAAGTGGCAAAAAAAGTAGCAAACGAAATAATGTTAATCCCTCCCAATTGAATGAGCATCATAATAATAAGCTTCCCTTTTAAAGTAAAGAAAGTAGCTGTATCTACGACAATTAACCCCGTTACGCAACTGGCACTTGTCGCCGTAAAAAGTGAGTTGATAAAAGAAAAATGATGTCCAATGGTCATCTCGGGAAGCATCAAAAGGCCTGTTCCACCACCTATGAGGATTAAAAAAGAGATAACCAATAATGTGGCCGGTTTCAAGTTGATTGCCGCAAATTTAGCCCCTGATTTTCCCAGCTCAATGCCAATAATGGAAACAAAACAAAGCTGTAGCAACAGCAACGAATGATGGTCAATTAAATCATTAAATAAACCTTTAAATATTAGCTTATTAAAAAAAGAGGAAAAAAGGAGGTAAACAAGAAAAAAGAGAATGGTCCCGCCTTCCAGCTTATTTTGCTTGATATATTCCCAGGGATGAAAATCATAAAAAACAAAAATAACATACCGTATGGAAAAGAAAAGCAGGCTGAACAGCATGACCCTTTCGGTAAGAAAAACAGAATGTGCCGTTCGGGGAAATCCGAAATAATAGACAATAACGCCTATGACCAGCAGCATCACAAAAAAGCTGAGTACATGAAACAGATTTTCAACAAAACTTTTACTATTGAAAAGCCGAAGATTAATCTTCTCTCTTATTTTGAAAAGCCTGAAAGGCATAACCGGCTAATTGTTTATGTCGATAAATTTTTGGATATCGCGTGAGCTGCCAAAAACAACAATATAATCATTTTCGTTAATAACCGTGTCCCTGTGCGGGACACCTTTAATATGTTGTTTTTTAACAATTTTGTCCCCATCTTTTTCTTCCACCTCCTGTTTAATGGTAACGAGGTTGATGTTGTAGGATTCCCGCAATTGGATAGACTGAAGTGTCTGTCCGATAACAGATTTAGGGGCCTTAATTTCGGTAATGGTATAACCATCGGGAAGGTCCAGGAAGTTAAGGATACTGGGGTTCAGCAACCTTTCGGCGACAACCGCACCCACGGCATATTCCGGAGAAAAAATCTCGGTCAGTCCCAGTTTTTCCAAAATCAGCCGGTTTACTTTTCCCTTTGCCCTGACAATTATCCTTTTGATTTTCAGCTCAATAAGGTTTACAGCAGTCAAAAGCAATTCTTCAAAATCTTCGCCAATGGCAATAACCACAGCATCATAATTTTGAATGCCCTGAGAAAGCAATGCATTTTTATCCGTAGAGTCCAAAGCCACGGCATAAGCCACATCGTTGGCAATGTAATCCACTTTTTCCTGGCTTTTGTCAATCGCCAATACCTCTGCCCCCTTTTCGGAAAGTGTACGGGCAATAGCCTCACCAAATTGTCCTATTCCAATGACAACAAACTGACTATTAGACATCATTTCGTAATGTTTAGGTTGACAAATGTAAATAAAATAAAACGTTTCTGTACCGGCAGCATAATTTAGAAAGTTTTTAAGTACAAAACAAATACGTACTTATACCAGGGCATTTTTCACAGGTTACCCATTCGTGTTTTTCACCGGATGGCCTTCAGACGACAGAAGTTCCAACACCTCTTTTTTATATTCTTTCAAATAAGTCAGGTAAATCTCCTCCACGGGAAGGTCATCGTACGCGCCCCTGTCATTCAGATATTCCATGTGTGGATGGCCCGCACGGTCAAAAGAATGAAAGACCGCATCTTTTTCCCCATCAAATTCAACCGGGACAATACCCTGTTTCTCACAAAGGTTCAAATCAAAGGCCGGCGTGGCCTTCACCCATTTTCCATTTAGGTAAAGCAGGCTGTAGCCGTGCCAAAAGTAAATATCTGTTTTCAGGACTTTGGTTATGGCTTCGGGACTTTGGTGGTTGCGTACATCGGCAAAACCCAGTTTGGAAGGTATTCCGGCAGCACGGCAGGCAGCAGAAAGCAGGACAGCTTTGCCCACACACCATCCAAAACCGTTTTTGAGCGTGGTACTGGCACGCATTCCTTTAACGGTCAGATCGATACGATAAGGATTGTAACGGATGCCATCGCGAACAGCATAAAACAGCTTAACGGATTTCTCGCGTGGATTGGAAAGCCCGTGGATTGTTTTCTGCACAAAAGTTTTTACATCAGATTGGTCAAAATCCAAAAAAGATGTTGGCTGTAAATAGTTGTCCATGACAATCTTTTTTTCTCAAAAGTAGCTCTTTTTACCAAACTATTATTGAAATCCTGCAAAGACAAAAAGGCTGTCCGGTTTAATGAACAGCCTTTTATTTTAACAGTGTCTGGAAAAATTATTTCCAGTAATAGAAAGCAGTACCGCCCAGTTCCTGTTCAATCTCCATCAGCCGGTTGTATTTAACAAGACGTTCACTGCGGCTGGCAGAACCTGTTTTCAGGTGACCGCCATCCATGGCTACGGCAAAATCAGCGAGGAACGCATCGGAAGTTTCTCCCGAACGGTGCGAGATAAAATAACGCCAGCCGGCATCGCGGCACATGCGTACAGCTTCGATGGTTTCGGAAACGGAACCAATCTGGTTTAGTTTAATCAATGCCGAATTAGCAGTTCCTTCTTTAATACCACGTGTGATATATTCCGTATTGGTAACAAAAATATCATCGCCAACCACTTCGATTTTATCGCCAAGACGGGCAGTAAAATCCTTGAACCCTTTCCAGTCATTTTCGCCCAACGGGTCTTCCCACAGCACTATGGGATATTTTGAAACCCACTCTTCGGACATTTTAATCAGGCCGTTGCTGTCCATTTTACCGGCTCCCGACCATTTGAGGTCGTAGTGATCTTTGTTGTCGGTGCAGAAAGAACTTGCTGCATTGTCAATGGCAATAGCAATATCTTTTCCTGGTTTGTAACCGGCTTTTTCGATGGCCTGAATGATGGTTTCAATTACATCTTCGTTGCTGTCGAGATTGGGGGCAAAACCACCTTCATCGCCAACGCCTGTAGAGAGGCCGCGTGCTTTCAGGATACCTTTTAATGTATGGAAAGTTTCGGCTACATAACGCAGGCCTTCACGGAAATTAGGTGCACCAAGTGGTACAGCCATAAATTCCTGAATATCAACACTGTTGTCGGCATGGGCTCCGCCGTTGAGGATATTCATACAGGGAACCGGGATACGACGGGCACCGGCACCACCAAGATATTGGTACAAAGGCAGGCGGGCCGAGTTGGCAGCAGCACGGGCCACAGCCATAGAAACGCCCAAAATGGCATTGGCACCCAGCTTCGATTTGTTATTGGTACCGTCCATTTCAATCATTTTGCGGTCGATAATAGATTGTTCGTGGGCATGCATTCCCAGCAAGGCGGGAGCAATCACTTTGTTCACGTTTTCAACGGCTTTCAGAACACCTTTTCCACCGTAACGTTTTTTGTCGCCATCACGTAATTCAATGGCTTCGTTTTCACCGGTACTGGCTCCCGAAGGAACAGATGCAACAGCTTGTGTGCCATCGCTGAGTTCTACATAGACCCTGACGGTCGGGTTTCCTCTCGAATCAAGAATTTCCATGGCACGAATGCCGCTTATTTTGTTGTTTAACATTTTTAACCTCCTTATTTTGATAAAATTAATTTCTCATTTTTCTGCTTGCAAAATTCATCATTTTCCGGCTAAGAAACAAATAAAATGAAGTGCTTCGTATTTTATTCCTGTTTCATAAACAGACATTCCCTGAGGGACGTCGTTTATAACGTTTGCGGATATAATTACATCGCATTTTCATGGTATTTCCAAAAAGGCACTTTATTTTGCCCCTAGTATTTAAATATACAGCAATGCGTTACTTTTTCAGAAAAAAATTGTCAAACTGTTTGTTACAAACATCTTTTACCCTGTAAATTGTCAGGCCAATGGAAATTATTTTATCTTTGTGTCAAAATTATTCACCCATAAATCACAAAGCTATGAAAATGAAAATGCTATTTGCCACTATTCTTTTATCCGGACTTATGTTCAACACCGGATGCAAGAAGGTTAAATCCTTGCTGGATGTAACGTTTGATGCCAACTACACGGTTGACATGAACATGACTATACCCCCGGCTTCCGGAACAATTAAATCAATACAAAGTTCTTTTGAAGGGAACGCAACTGTTGACCCCACTTCAAATTCGGAAGTTGCCAAATACCTGAACCTGATCAAAACATGGCATATTAAAAACCTGACCGGAACCTTTAAAAATGTAACCAAAGAAGCAGTTTTGCAAAACGGGACCATTACTTTTTCGTCTGATGCCGGAACAGCGACGTGGACTTTCACCAATGTTTCCATTAAAAATGGAGGTTCTTTTTCGATGGACAACAACAAAGGACAATGGGCTGAGTTGGACAAAATACTGAGTGCCAAAAAAGAATTTACGATTACAGTAAACGGAAAAACTGACATTGATGATTTCTCGTTCACTATGTCGGTCAAAATAGAATCAACTATTACAGCCAATCCGCTGGGTTCCAAATAATCCGGGCTGTTTCAATTAGGATAAAAATGGAAATGTCCAAAAGGGCAGCGATTGATGTTTCACGCAAAGGCCGCTAAGAAGACACTAAGAACGCAAAGTTCTTATTTATAACCATTTAGCTTTGCGCTTTTTGCGGTAAATTTTTGCGTTCTTTGCGTGAACTTTATTTTTTGCACATCCCCCTTTTTACTGTCGCCAAAAAAAATTATTCATGGCCTTTTGTTTGTCAGGGTTGATGGCAAGTTGGACAACCTAAAATGAAAATTTAATGTGTATTGCTTGTCCGTAAATTAATATGGGCGGGAATGGAAAGATGGGCCTGAACTATTTTCCAGCCATCTTTTCTCTTTTCCAAAACCCCTGTAAACCGGACACCTTCAAAACTTTGTGCCTTTCCTTTGTAAACGAAGTTGTAATTTAAAATCTCCGCAAACCAAGCTGTATTTTGTGTCGGGTTTACCTTGATAAACTGGCTGGTCGGAGAAATATAGGTTTCGCTTATACTGGCAAATTGTTGTTTTATTGCCCTTTTAATGTTGTCCCACCCCATGAGCTTTTCTTCCGAATTGGTCCCAAATAGAATGATATTGGTGTCCGGGGCCCAAATTTGTTCAATCATGGGGAAATCCTGGTTCTCGTTGGCAATAACGTATTTTTCCAACACGTTGGCAACGGCTTCTTTGTTGTCCTGCTGTTTTGCTTTAGGGGCAGTCGGGGCATTACAGGCAGAAACTATGAACAAAAAACCGATAAATGAAATGGCTATTTTTTTCATGACAAATAGATTTGGTTAGTTTTTCTGCTGTGAATGTACAAAAAAATTTTGAAAACCTTACTATTATTACAACTTTTCTTCGTAAAATTGCACACAAGATGTAAAACGAACACCCTTGGACATTATGATAAGGAAGTCAGCTGTTACCCAAATAGTTACAATTTTTTTCATTTTTTCTTTTCTTTTTCTTGCACCGTTCCATTCCATGGCTGCAAAGGAAACAGCAGCTTCAGGGAATGAAGCACAATCTAAAAATGAGGAGTTGGACATTGGAAATCTGATTATGGAGCATGTAACAGATTCTTACGAATGGCACCTTTTTACCATCGGAAATCATCCAGTTGCTGTTTATCTGCCTGTTATCCTTTATGATCAGGGCCATTGGATTGTTTTCTCTTCTTCAAAACTCAAGCACGGAACGGCTTCTTATAAAGGCTATCATGTTGCTGAAAGCGGTTCAAATGTGGGCAAATTGGTCCGTATGGATGCCAATGGGAAGGAAGTTCTGCCAAAATTTGATATTTCCATTACCAAAACCGTACTGGCCATTTTTATCAATGCCTTTTTGGTTATCCTGATTTTTCTCTCCATCGCAAAATCTTACCGGCAAAGAGAAGGAAAAGAGCCCAAAGGCCTTCAGTCCCTTCTCGAGCCACTGATACTTTTCATCCGCGATGACGTAGCCAAAGATTCCATTGGCGAAGAGAAATTTGAACGTTACCTGCCTTATTTGATGACGTTGTTCTTTTTTATTCTTTTCAGTAACCTCTTTGGTATTGTGCCTATTTTCCCGGGAGGTGCAAACGTAACAGGAAACATTGCCGTAACCGGTGTAATGGCTTTTTTTACTTTCGTGATTACCACGGTGAGTGGAAACAAACATTATTGGAAAGATATTTTTAACACCCCGGGTGTTCCGTGGTGGTTGAAATATCCGATTCCGCTTATGCCGTTTGTGGAAGCCATGGGCATTTTTACCAAACCCTTTGTCCTGATGGTCCGGCTTTTTGCCAACATGCTGTCCGGCCATATTGTACTTGCCGGTTTTATCAGCCTGATATTTATTTTTGGCACATTCGGCATAGGATATGGGTACGGGGTTTCCATTTTTTCCATGGCTTTTGCCATATTTTTGGATTTGCTCGAGGTATTGGTGGCATTTATCCAGGCTTATGTATTTGTTTTACTTTCGGCACTTTATTTCGGTATGGCCACCGAAGTGCCCGAACATTAATTTGAAACTATTTTTTAATCACTAATTCTATAAATTATGCATTTATTAACTATTTTACTGGACGCTGTAGCAAACCTCGCCCCCTATGCAAAAATGGGTGCAGGTATCGGCGCAGGTATTGCTGCTATCGGTGCAGGTATTGGCATTGGACAAATCGGTAATGGCGCATTACAGGCAATTGCACGTCAGCCTGAAGCCGTGGGCGATATCCGTTCCAACATGCTTGTGGCCGCAGCACTGGTCGAAGGTGTTTCCTTCGGTGCCATCGTTGTCTGTCTGTTGATTCTGTTTATCTAATCAACTTGCAGATAATGAAAATTTTACAGCATTCCGGCGGTAGGCCGGAATGCTTAAATTAGAAACCAAACAAAAAAATATATTATGCAATTAATTAATCCCGGAATAGGTCTTATCTTTTGGATGACCGTGGCTTTTCTAATTGTTTTGTTCATTCTTGGAAAATTTGCCTGGCCGGCCATCCTGAAAGGGCTGAAAGAACGTGAACAAAGCATCAGGGAGGCACTCGATTCGGCCAAAGAAGCACAGGAACAAATGAGACAACTTAAAGTAGACAATGACAAGTTGCTCAAAGAAGCCATGGAAGAACGTGATGCCATTCTTGCCGAAGCCCGCAAAATGAAAGATAAAATTATCGGAGATGCCAAAGGAAAAGCAACCGATGAGGCTTCTGCCATTGTGGAAAGTGCCAAGGAAAAAATAAATACCGAGAAACTGACCGCTTTGCGTGAGATTAAATCTACCGTTGCCGAATATTCCATCGAAATTGCTGAAAAAATTCTCAGGGAAGAATTGAAAGACAAGGCGAAACAAAAACAGTATATCGAGAAACTTTTGAAAGAAACCAGTTTAAACTAATATACCGTTACCATGAGAGTTAATTTGCTGGCAAAAAGATATGCACAAGCCCTTTTCAACCTTTCTCTGGAAAACAAATCGGAAGAAAAAGTTGCTGCCGACATGCGTTTGGTAGGAAACGTCCTGGCAGAAAACAGGGAACTCAGGCGAATCATGTCCAATCCCGTTTTAGTAAGCGCAAAGAAAATAAAGATTCTCGACAAAATTTTCGGAAAAGAGTTGTCGGAGCTAAGCCTGCGTTTTTTTCGCCTGATTATCCGCAAAGGCCGTGAAGTTTATCTCGAAAGTATTTGTATGGCTTTTGAAGACATTTACATGGAATTCAAAAATGTGGTAAACGCCAGCCTGGTTACGGCCACGGGTTCTGATGAAAAAATAAGAAAACAGGTGATGGAAAAACTGAGGGCCATTACCGACAAAGACATTGAACTGACAGAGTTGACAGACCCTGATATTATCGGTGGTTTTATTGCCCGTCTGGGCGATTATCAATACGATGCCAGCGTGGCTACCCAGCTGCGGAAGCTGCGTAAAAATTACGCTGAAAAATTAAAATAAAACGAAAAAAATAATTACAAAAGATAAAAACAAAAATTATGGCAGACATCAAACCGGCTGAGGTATCAGCCATACTGCGACAGGAACTGGCAGGCTTTGAATCGGAAGCCACACTCGAAGAAACAGGTACCGTCCTTATGATAGGCGATGGAATTGCCCGTATCTACGGACTTTCCAATGCCGAACAAGGCGAGCTGGTCGAATTTGTAAAAAACGGCCTTATGGGCCTTGTCCAAAACCTCGAAGAAGACAATGTAGGCGTTGTGTTACTCGGTGATGCAGAAGACATTAACGAAGGGGATGAGGTAAAACGTACCGGGCGAATTGTCTCCATAAAAGTGGGGGAAGGACTTCTTGGACGTGTCATTGACACACTCGGCAAGCCCATCGACGGAAAAGGGCCTGTGGAAGGCGAACTTTTTGAGATGCCCCTGGAGCGCAAAGCCCCGGGTGTTATTTACCGGCAGCCGGTAAACGAACCGCTGCAAACAGGTATCAAAGCCATCGATGCCATGATTCCAATAGGCCGCGGCCAGCGGGAGCTTATTATTGGCGACCGCCAGACCGGTAAGACTGCCATTGCCGTTGACACCATCATCAACCAGAAAGAATTTTACGAAAAAGGGGAACCCGTTTATTGTATTTACGTGGCTTCGGGCCAGAAAGGCTCCACCGTTGCACAGATACAGAAAACACTCGAAGAACATGGTGCCATGGCTTATACGGTCATTGTCTCTTCCACCGCTTCCGACCCGGCAGCCATGCAGTTTTATGCCCCGTTTGCAGGTGCCGCCATTGGTGAGTTCTTCCGCGATACGGGCCGGCCTGCGTTGATTGTTTACGACGATTTGTCCAAACAGGCTGTGGCTTACCGCGAAGTTTCCCTGCTGTTGCGCCGTCCTCCGGGACGTGAAGCTTATCCGGGCGACGTTTTTTATCTTCACTCCCGTTTGCTTGAACGTGCTGCCAAAATCATTGATTCCGATGAGATTGCAAAAAAGATGAACAACATCCCCGAAAGCATCAAACACATGGTGAAAGGCGGTGGATCGCTGACAGCTTTGCCCATTATTGAAACACAGGCAGGGGACGTGTCTGCTTATATTCCGACCAACGTTATTTCCATTACGGATGGACAGATATTCCTCGAAACCACGTTGTTCAACTCCGGTATTCGTCCGGCTATCAACGTGGGTATTTCCGTTTCGCGCGTGGGTGGCTCGGCACAAATTAAATCCATGAAGAAAGTGGCCGGTACCCTGAAACTCGACCAGGCCCAATTTCGTGAGCTGGAAGCTTTCTCCAAATTTGGTTCCGACCTCGATGCTGCTACCCTCAACGTACTCGAAAAAGGCCGCCGGAACGTGGAAATACTGAAACAACCCCAGTATTCACCTATGAAAGTGGAAGATCAGATTGCCATTCTTTTCTGTGGTACCAACAACCTGTTGCTGGATGTCCCAACGGAGAAAGTACGCGATTTTCAGGAAAATTACCTGAGCCTTATGCAGGGGAAACATCAAAATGTGTTGGATGAACTGAAGAGTGGCAAGCTTACCGATAAAGGCATAGAAACCATGAAAAAAGTGGCAGCTGAGATTTCAGGACGCTACAAAAAGTAACTTTAACCTGACAAAAGTATTATGGCCAACTTAAAAGAAGTCCGGATTAGAATAGCCTCTGTGCAGTCCACCATGCAGATTACCAGTGCCATGAAAATGGTGGCTGCGGCAAAATTGCGGAAAGCACAAAATGCAGTAACCACCATGAGGCCTTATGCGGCTAAGCTTCAGGAGATTATGCAGGATTTAAGTAGCAGTCTTGAGGATTCAAATGAGAATGTCCTTACTACGGCACGCCCGTCTGAGAAAATACTTTTGGTTGTCATTACCTCTAACCGCGGTTTGTGCGGGGCTTTCAACATGAACGTTGTAAAAGAGGCCATTAAACAGGTGGAAGGGGAGTTTTCTCCCCAACTAAAAAAAGGCCATGTCGACTTTTACTGTGTGGGGAAAAAAGGAGCTGATATTCTATCAGCCAAAGGCTATTCTATAAAAGAAGTGGAAAGTGCAGTCTTTGACAACCTTAACTTTGAAAATGTTTCCCTGCTTGCCAATAACCTTATGGGGCAATTTTCCAACGGCGATTATGACAAGATTGTCCTGTTCTACAACCAGTTTAAAAATGCAGCCGTTCAGATTCTGCAATCCGAACAGTTTTTGCCTGTGGTCGAACCTGCCCCGGACGAAACAACCAAAAAAGAGCAAAGGCATGTTGACTATATTTTTGAACCGGGCAAAAGAGAAATTGTTACCGAATTGATTCCCAAATCATTAAAAATACAGTTTTATAAAGCATTGCTCGACAGCTTTGCCGCCGAGCACGGTGCCCGCATGACGGCCATGCACCAGGCCACCGACAATGCCACCGAACTGCTGAAAGACCTGAAACTGACCTACAACAAAGCACGTCAGGCTGCCATTACCAACGAAATCCTGGAAATTGTCAGCGGTGCGGAAGCTTTGAAAGGATAGGATAAATTGTAATAGGCAAGTTAAGTGAGGTATTGGTAATCGTTCTTTCTTACCGCGATAATTTACAGTCACTGATTAGCAATTCAGCCGATAAATTCAATTTATTGGCCAGCTTTCGTATCATATCGACAGTCAGCTTACGTTTACGGTTCAAAATCTCGGAAACTCTACTTTTTCCCCCAATCTCCGGAACTAAATCAACTTGTTTTAGTTGCATTTCCTCCATTCGAATTTTAATCGCTTCAATAGGGTCCGGAGCATCAATGGGAAAATATGTTTTCTCATATTCTGCATGAGTTCCAATGAAACGTATAAATGCCCATTGTTTCTCAAAATTAAATTTAACAAATAATTCGCAATTTGGGAACTTTATTTTAAATGAAAGGTCATTTTTTGTTTTTTTAAATTACGGCATTATCTTTGTTGAAATTCAAATAGCCGAAAAACCCCTTCTTCTATGAAAAAACTTTGGATAAGTTTGGTAAGCATTACTGTGTTTGTGCTGCTGGTATCGTGGCAGGCAAACACCAAACAGGACAATTACGCCCGTCTCTGGAAAAAAGTTAAACAATACTCCCAAAAAGACCTTCCGAAATCAGCACTGAAAACGGTCAACCTCATTTACGCAAAGGCCAAAGCCGAAGGCAATGAAAGCCAGGTGATAAAAGCCCTCATCAACCGTATTAGCCTGCAAAGCAGCTATCAGGAGGGGTTCCGGTCAAAAAGTATTTATCTCTTTGAAAAAGAGTGGGAAACAGCTCCAAATCCGGAAAAGCAATTGCTTGGTTCCCTGCTCGGGCAATTATACCAGGGCTATTTCCACCGTCATCTGATTGAGATACTCAACCGGAAAACTTCCGCCACTAATGACACCGCACTGGAAACGCTCAACGCAAAACAGTGGAACCTGAAGATCAGGAAAGCCTATCTTTCGTCGGTGTCATCGCCCGAATTATTAAAAAAAATCCCCCTCGGCGATTTCTCTGTCGTCCTCCAAAACGACAGCAATGGCTATAAACTGTGGCCCACGCTTTACGATTTACTCGCCAACCGGGCCATTGGATATTTCTCCTCCAACGATGCCCGGAGATGGCTTCCTAAAAGTGAAACAGCACCGGATACCAGCCTGTTTGCCCCTGCTGCGGATTTCCTTAAAATGAATTTTTTCCGTGAAAAAAATTCCCCAACGGGCAGTGTGCTGTTGCTGTTTCAGCATTTGTTACGGTTGCATCAAGCCAACCATCACAAAGCTGCGTTTGCAGACATTGACCTGAAACGGTTAGATTTCGTAAAATCTTTGCTGCCCGGCAACTTTGCCACAGAAACAGCCTTTTCCCACGCCCTGGAAAACGAATTGCAACAGTATAATCAAGAGGCTATTTCCGTTGAAATTGCCAGCCGGCTTGCACAAACTTACCTCAGGATGGGCCAATACCGCCAAAGCAATACCAATTTTCTCCTTAAAGCAGAAAAAATTTGTAAGAAAGCTTTGCAGGACTTTCCTACGGCCCCTTTTGCCAACAACTGTAAGAATATTCTTTCGCAAATCAACCAACCGGCTTTCGGAATACAAATGCAGCAGGCTTTGTTGCCCGACAAATCCGCCCTTGCCTTGGTAAGGGTAAAAAACAGTCCGAAACTGTGGTTCAAAATCGTAAGAATTCCCGCAGTTGTCAAACCGGGAAATACAAGCGATAACGTTCGCACCCAAATGCAGAAATATCTCGGGCAACCTGCATTTAAAAGCTGGTCACAGACTTTTCCTTTTTCCCCTGACCATAAAAACCATACGGCCGAAATAGCAATACCCGCCCTTCCCGCCGGTTTGTACGTCGTCTTTGTATCGGACAATTCCCGGTTCACGGAAAAAACCACGGTGCATTACCAGAAGGTACAGGTTACACAACTGGCCATGCTTTCGAAAAAAAACAACCATGCCCAGGCTTTGGATGTTTATCTTTTGAAACGTTCGTCCGGAAGGGCTGTTTCAAAGGTTGTGGTGAAAATATTTGCCAGTACCTACAACTACCGTTCACGACAGCACAGGCTTGTTTCGCTCGGCACATTTTCTACCGATAACAACGGCTTTGTTCAAATTCCACTGAAACAGGATGACCATTACAATGGTTTTATCCTCGAAGCTGCCAAAGATGGGGATACGACCCTTGTCAACACTTTCGCCCGTTTTTACGGATCGCTTTACAAAGAAAAACCATACAAACACACTTACTTTTTTACTGACCGGGCCATATACAGGCCGGGGCAAACCGTTTATTTCAAAGCAGTTGAAGTAACCATAAAAGGCAATAATGCACACATTGAAGCAGGCCGAAAAGTAGATGTACAACTGTTGAATGCACAATATAAAAAGCTAAACGAACGGCATCTTGTAACCGATGCCTCCGGATCGGTGAGCGGCTCATTTGTGTTGCCCAATGAAGCACTTAACGGCAGGTTTATCCTGAAAACATCCACGGGAATGAAAGGCTTCCTGATGGAAAATTATAAACGTCCGGCTTTTTATGTGGATTTCGATACCCTGAAAAGGGCTTATGCTTTGAATGAGAAAGTAACTGTTACGGGAAAAGTCGCCTATTATTTCGGCGGTATTCCCAAAAATATCCCTGTCAGGTACACGGTAAAACGGGAGAGCTATTTCCCGATGCCCTATTTTGAATACGGCTATCCATTCCCTTCTGTTAAAAAAAATATAGCAGCCGGCACGGTGCATACTGACAGCAAGGGAACATTTCATATCGCTTTCCAATCATTGGCCGACAAAAATATTCCCGGTAAGGCTTGTCCCGTATATCGTTTTGTCATCCATGCCGAGGCTACCGATGCGAGTGGCGAAACCCATACAGCCACACATGAAATCAGGCTGTCGCGGTTGGCCGTATTACTGAAAATTCATGCCGGCAGCAACATAATTCGCGAACATTCCCCGGGAATCGGTATCGAAACCAGAAACCTTTCCGGTGCAAAAGTGCCGGCGGCCGTTCAGGTAAAACTTTACAGACTATCGGCACCAGACAATTATTTTCTCAAACGTTTATGGCCGAAACCGGATACGGTGCTTATCGGCCGGGACTATTTCGTGAGAAATTTTCCACATTACGCTTTCCGCAACGAAAATGACAAAAACAGCTGGAAAAAGACGTTGCTTGTTTCCGAAGACATTCCTGTTCAGGGAAACAGGCAATTCCTGGCAAAAAGGATAAAGAAGCTCAAACCCGGCGAATATTTGTTGTTGGCAAATGTAAAAGAGGAGCCGGAAGCCTCTGTGCACAAATTCTTTACGCTATTGTCTGCACGTTCGTCCAGGCTCCCGTCAAAAACGGTTTTTTGGCACCATCTCTCCTCAACAAAGGCCGAACCGGGAGACGTCCTGAAGCTGGATATCGGCTCTGCTTCCGGTAGTATGCGAATGTTTTATGAAATACAGAATGGCAGGGAAATCGTCCACCGGCAGTGGATAACAACCGGCAAAAAGCTGACAAAACTGGAAATCCCCGTTTCAGAACCATTCCGTGGCAACTTTGTGGTACGTCTGATGTCAATAGAGGCCAACCGGCTTTATTCGTGGACACAAACTGTTCAGGTCCCTTTTACAAACAAGAAGCTGTCAGTGAGTTTACAAACCAGCCGGAACTATCTGAAGCCGGGCGAAAAAGAGCATTGGGCCATAAAAATAAAAACAGCTTCCGGTAAAAGCCAGCCCGCCTTTTTGCTTGCCGGCATGTACGATGCTTCGCTGGATGTGTATGCTGCCAACCATTGGAAAATGTTCCCCTACCGCACCAAAATAGCAGGACAATCATGGCGTTCTTATCTGTTTGGCACAAGTTATAACCGGTCTTTGTTCAGTGAGCATACGCCCTGGCTCCCGGAGACAAGGATTCACTATCCGAGAATCAACTGGTTTGGCTATCCTGTTTTTTCGCAAAACACACCCGTTTATCATACTGTCGGCAGGCAATTGGAGATGGAAAATGAGGTTGTTCCTGCTCCCACGGCACAATTTTTGGCCAAAGAGAAAAAAGTTTCCAACCCATCTGCCCTGTTGCCCCCCGAAAAGAAAAAGCCTGTGCAGCCGCTACGCACCAATTTTAACGCAACGGCCTTTTTCTATCCGAACCTGCTGACAGACAGCACCGGAAGTGTACATTTTCATTTTACTACGCCCGATGCGCTGACGCAATGGAAATTTATGGCCCTGGCTTATACCAAAGACATGAAAACCGGCAACTTTGAGAAAAATTTCGTCGCCCGCAAAGCACTCATGGTTATTCCGAATTTGCCCCGTTTCGTTCGTCAGGGCGACAGGCTTGTCTTTACGGCGAGGTTGTCTAACTTATCAAAGAAAACCCTTCCCGTTAAGGTAACTATTGAATTTTTCAACCCCGAGAATGGGGAAAAACTCCCTGTTTTTATTACCCGCAAAGCGACAGCCCGGCAGGTAAGCATCGCTTCCGGCAACAATGCTTTGGTGTCGTGGCTGATACGTATTCCGAAAAACATTCAGTTCCTTGCTTACCGGATAAAAGCGGTTTCCGGTGAGAATTCGGATGGCGAACAGCGCATGATTCCGGTACTGAACAACCGGACACTGATAACCGAGAGCATGCCGCTGTTTATCGCCGGAAACCAGCAGAAAACATTTGTCTTCAACCATTTTCTACATGACACATCGGCAAGCCGGAAAAATTTCCGTTATACATTGACCTTTACATCCCATCCGGCCTGGTATGCCGTGCAGGCCCTGCCCTATCTGGACAAGACGACATACGAAAGTTCGGAAAACATTTTTTACCGGTTTTATGCCCATGCCCTTGCGGGAAGTTTGTTGAAAGCTTATCCCCGTATTCAACAGGTTTTTCAACAATGGAAGCAACAAAGCCCCGATGTTTTTTTGTCTGCTTTACAAAAGAATAGGGAACTGAAAGACATTGTATTGCAAGCTACCCCCTGGGTCCTGGATGCCCGTACCGAAACGGAACAAAAACGTCGGATAGCCCTCTTTTTTGACTTGAACCAGATGCAGCAGAAACAACAAACGGCCCTGAACAGGCTCATGGCAGCACAGCTTCCATCGGGGGCATGGCCATGGTTTCAGGATATGCCCGCCGACTTCTTCACAACTGAAAACATTTTGTCAGGCATTGCCGATCTTATCCGGATGAAAGCCATCGACCTAAACCAGCAACCTGCTTTGAAAAAAATGTTGCAAAAAGGCCTTCGTTTTCTTGACAATGAAATGGCACGGAAATACAGTGTATTAGAAAAGCGGTATCCGAAAACCCTCAACAACAACCATCTTACCCAGGAACAAATCCGGTATTGTTACCTGCGTTCCGGTTTCCCGGCCACAATTCCTGCCGGCAAAGAGGCACAAAAAGCCTTTGACTATTTCAGCGGACAAATAAAAAAATATTGGCCCCGCCTGAACAACAATCTGCAGGCACTTTCTGCCATCACACTGAACCGCCTGGGATGGGGCAACCAGGCCGAAGCCATCATCAGGGCACTGAATGAGAAATCGTTGCTAAACAAAGAAAACGGAATGTACTGGAGAAGTAACAACCGTTATACCAATCAGTCTGATATTTCCACGGAAGTAAACATTATGAAAGCTTTTGCGGAAGTGATGAACGATACGCGTTCGGTCGACAAAATGAAAACCTGGCTGCTGATGCAGAAACAGGCCAACTATTGGCCGGGCACCAAAGCGACGGCTGACGCTGTGTATGCACTGCTTATGAACGGCAGTCCGTTGCTCTCCGAAACCAGCGGAGTGAAAATAAAGTTGGGAAACGGGGAAAAATTACCCGGAACGGACCTGCCTGGCACGGCCGGAAGTGGTTTTATAAAAAAGGTATGGACAAATGCCGAAATTGTCCCGGCTTTAGGAAAAATTACCGTCAGCAACCCCAACAAAGGAATGGCTTACGGCAGTGCCTACTGGCAGTATTTTGAAAACCTTGACGAGGTAAGCCATCAGGCAGGTGCTGTTTCCATCGAAAAAGCCCTCTTTAAGGAAGTACGCCATCCAAAAGGCAATGAGTGGGTCAAAGTTTCTGAAGATGCCCCGTTGCAATTGGGCAACCGGATTATGGTACGCCTGATAATTCATGCCACACGGGCCATCGATTTTATCCATGTCCAGGACATGCGGGCAGCCACTTTTGAGCCGGAAACATTGCTTTCGTCGTACAAAACAGAGGGTGGCCTCCGATATTACGAGGAGATAAAAGATGCGGCCACCCATTTCTTTATCCGCCATTTGCCCAGGGGGACTTTTGTATTGGAATATCCGTTGCTGGTTACCCAAAAAGGTTCTTTTACGGAAGGCATTGCCAGGATTCAGAGCTTATACCTGCCTTCAATGACTGCCCATTCATCGGGAATTAAAATAAAAGTGCAGTGAAATACGTTCTTTTTACGGAAAAAGGAATGAAATTCTTCTCAACAAATTAAAAATGTGTTCATTCGGGATATTTTGCTGTATTTTGTAGTAGTTTTGCAAAAAATAATTTTAACATCATGGAAGATCAGAATCAGGTAGTAAAAAACAACAAGAAAAAACCGGCAGCAGGACTGCTGGTGTTAATTGCCATCCTTGCCATTGTTATCATCGGCCTCGCTATCTGGGGCGTTGGAGCAATCGATCAGGCACACAAAGAGAAAGTTCTCAAAGAAGCCCAACGTACTGAGTTTAAAGCACAGTTGGATTCGCTCATGGCCGTCCACAATAAAATAAAAGCAGAATATGGTGAGCTGTCCGATTCTCTTTCGGTGAAAGACAGTGTCATTCAGGCCAAAGTGAAGGAGATCAAAAAGATGATGAATTATAAGTGGGAGTACTATAAGATTAAAAAGAAACTCCGCAGCCTGCAGAAAATTGCCCAGGGTTATGTTCTTCAAATGGATTCGTTATACAAAGAGAACCATGCTTTGACGAAAGAGAACCACGAGATAAAAGAGGTCCTGCAACAGGAAAAACAAAAAAATGCCCAGCTTGTTTCAGAGAAAAAGGTATTGCGTGGTAAGGTACAACAAGCGGCTATCTTGCGTACCTACGGGTACAAAGTAGAGGCTGTCCACGTTACGGGAGCCGGCCGTGAACGCAAAACCGATAAGGTAAAAAGAGTAAGCAGGATCAAAGTTTGTTTTACCGTTGCAGACAACAATATCTCTAAACCGGGCATGCGTACCGTTTATATGCGTATTGCCCAACCTGACAAAAAAATCCTTGTTGTCAGCAGTGATGAGAAATACTCTTTCATGTACAAGGGCAAACGGCTGCAGTACACCGCTAAAAAGGACATCAATTATCAAAACCAATCGGTAAATGTGTGTATGATCTGGTCGCGAAGGGCTACCCAGAAACTTATGCCAGGAACTTATAAAGTGGATATCTATGAAGGAGAAAATTCTATCGGCCATGCTTCGTTGAGCCTGCGCTAAAGAAAACTTCAAAAAATAAAAAAGCCTGCTTTTCAGCAGGCTTTTTTATTTTTCCGGCATACCTTTTTGGTTAATAGCAGGAACTTATTCTCCCAAAGTAGCCACCATAATGGCTTTTATGGTATGCAAACGGTTTTCGGCCTCATCAAAAACCACCGAGTGTTCAGATTCAAAGACTTCATCGGTAACTTCCATGGCTTCAAGTCCGTATTTCTCATAAATCTCTTTTCCAATGACCGTGTCCGTATTGTGGAACGATGGCAGGCAATGCAGGAATTTTACTTTCGGGTTGCCTGTCTTTTTTATCATATCCATATTTATCTGATAAGGCAGCAACATCTTGATGCGTTCTGCCCACACTTCATCCGGTTCACCCATGGAAACCCAGACATCGGTATAGAGGAAATCCACTCCTTTTACGCCTTCATCTACGCTCTCGGTCAGCGTGATGGAAGCACCGGTTTCTTTAGCAATTTCGCGACAGGTCTTCACCAGGTTCTCTTCAGGCCAGTACGCTTTGGGGGCAACGGAACGAAAATCCATTCCCATCATGGCAGCACCCACCATCAGCGAGTTGCCCATGTTGTTGCGTGCATCGCCGCAATAGGCAAAAGCCACCTTGTGCAAAGGTTTGTCCACCTGTTCCATCATGGTAAGGAAATCGGCCATTACCTGTGTGGGGTGAAACTCGGTGGTCAGGCCGTTCCACACCGGAACGCCGGCATATTTTCCCAGCTCTTCCACAACTTCCTGTCCAAAGCCACGGTATTCTATCCCATCGTACATGCGTCCCAGCACACGGGCGGTATCTTTCATGGTCTCTTTCTTTCCCATCTGCGAACCGGTAGGCCCGAGATAAGTGATGTGGGCACCCTGGTCATAAGCAGCAGCCTGAAAAGCACACCGTGTACGGGTAGATGCCTTTTCAAAAATTAAAGCAATGTTTTTCCCTTTCAGTTTTTGCTGTTCCGTGCCGGCATATTTTGCCTTTTTCAGGTCGGCAGCAAGTTCCAGCATAAATTTCATTTCTTTCGGTGTAAAATCCAGTAATTTTAAAAAGTTCCGGTTTCTCAAGTTAAACGCCATAATATTTTGTTTTAGAATGTTTTATAAAATATTTCCAGCCCTAAAGAGGCCATACAAAAGTAAAGAAATTTCCAGTGTTTAAGAGGTTATATGAAAAAGCAATTTATTTCCGGGCGTGAACGCCCGGAACGGAAAGGAGTTTTTAGCAAATCGGCCAACGACCTATTTTTTCTTGAAGAAACAGATAAAACCTTTTCCTGTTCCGGATGTTTTTTACCTTTGGGAAAAAGATTTATAACGCTTACCTTTTGTCAAGATGAAAAAGTATTCTATTTTTATTCTCTGTGTATCATTGTTTTTCGGAAATTTTACAGCCCTGGCACAACAGCCTGCCGATACAGCAGTACACTATGCCGTTAACAAAAAGCCCTATTTTCCGGGGCATCGGGAAGCTTATTTGCAATTTATTTCCACCCATCTGCACTATCCCAAAGAGGCCAAAGAGCAAGGGGTATCCGGCAAAGTTTATGTCAGTTTTGTGGTGGAGCCGGATGGTTCGCTGTCGCACCTGAAAGTCCTGAAAGGAATAGGGCACGGTTGCGATGCCGAAGTGTTGCGCGTTTTCCGGCTTATGCCTCAATGGCATCCCGGCCTCATCAATGGCAAGCCTGTACGTGCCTATTCCACGCAGGTGGTTGCTTTTCGTATAAAGAACCTTGCTCTTTTGGACAATAAAATTTACACGAAAGTGGACAGTATGCCGGTTTTTGCCGTGGGCAAAGCAGGGGTTGAACACTTCCTGACCAGCCAGCTCTGGTATCCCAAGCGGACTGTAAAACATAACAAGGTGGACACAATACAGGTGAGTTTTGTGGTAGAAAAAGACGGTACAATTACCCACCTTAAGCTGATGCCTGATAAACAACACAAGGACGCTTACGATTACGAAGCCCTCCGGGCAGTATCGTTGTTACCGGTTGCACATCCTGCCATTTTGGGTAGAAATCCGGTACGGGCAAGGCTGTTTGTGCCCGTGGTATTTAACCATAAGAATGTGGTACTGAAAGGGGGCGAATACAAGACGGTGGAATATAACTTTATACAATACACTTACTTCGTCCCGAAAGGCCATTTGCCGGTTGTTTTACTACCTAAAAATGAAGACGTAAAACAAATGGATGAGGTTCCCGTAAGCAGTGGGGATACTGCCGGACATATTTTTATGGTGGTGGAAAGAATGCCTGAATTCCCAGGCGGGACGCCGGCTTTGATGCGTTATCTTGCCACCCACATTAAGTATCCGGAGGAAGCCAAGGCCAGCCATTGTACCGGAAGAATCTTTTTACACTTTATTGTTGAAAAAGATGGGACGCTTTCACATGTCAAAGTTATGCGGGGTGTTTGTCCTTCGCTGGACAGGGAGGCACTAAAGGTCGTGTCCGAGATGCCCCAATGGATTCCGGGAAGCCAGCGGGGAAAACCGATACGGGTCGCTTTTTACCTGCCGGTAAAATTCAGTATGGATTACGAAACACAATACAAGTAACCCGATACCCCTAAACGCCTTTATTTTTCCTTACTTTTGCACCGCAAAAACTTATTCCCATGAAAATAAAAACAACTTTTCTCATCCTGCTGTCGGCCCTGCTGTTCTCGTGTACCCGGGCCCCACAGCAAAAACAGGCCTATAATCCGGCTGACAACGCCCTGCTGATGGCCACTTTTTACAACTATTATGCCGCAGAATATCAGGCGTTGTGCTATCAGGCATACAATGTGGCCAAAGAACGGGTAACGCAGCTGCACAAGGAATTTCCCAAAAAGAAAAACATGGCCGTAGTAGTTGATATTGACGAAACGGTGTTGAACAACAGCCCTTATCAGGCACTGTCTGTCGAAAAAAACAGCCACTACCCACAATGCTGGGACAGCTGGTGCGAACAGGCTGCCGCCAAACCGGTCCCGGGTGCCGTTTCCTTTTTGAGGTACGCCGACTCACTGGGATTTCAGGTGTTTTATGTTACCAACCGCAACATAAAACTGAAAGCTGCCACCATGAAGAACCTGCGTAAATTTAATTTTCCACAGGTTACAGACGGGCATGTCTACATGAAAACGACTACGAGCGATAAAGAGCCACGCAGACAGGTTATTTCCAAACAGTACGATATTGTGCTGCTTGCCGGCGATAACCTCGGCGATTTGTATGAAGCCTCCGGCAAGTATCCGCAACGCAACCAAAAAGTGAAAGCATTACGAAATAATTTCGGTGTAAAATACATTGTTCTCCCCAACTCGATGTACGGAACATGGCCTGCCGGACTGGGACTATTCAGCAAAAACCCTCCCGTTGATTCGTTGCTGAAAGTTATGGCCAAAAGCTTTGGAAACGCCTGCCGGTAAGTTTTGCTATCGGCTAACCAGGTTAGCTAACCACGAAGGAGCACAAAGGGGTTTCACCAAGTTGCACAAAGGTTTTTTTGCCAACGAGTTACACGAATTGCACGAATTTTTGTTTTTGTCTTACCTGTGAATAAATTCACAGGTAACGATTTGAGTCGTCCCGCCTCTGGCGGACTGTGGGAGTGGTAGTCCCGGCTGTGGCGGGAGGTAATTGTCGTAAGGGCTTTTATGGTTGGAAACGGAAAACATTTTCAGCGAAGATTCTTACACCGCCCTTCCGCACTATTTCCGCCCCGTGCGGCTCAGAATTAAACGCATAGTGGATTTTTATTATCGTTTAGCTCTGAAACAATTAGCGAGGGCCTTGCAGCCAGAAATTGTTGTGAGGACCTTCCGGTTTTGAAACGGAAAACCACCAAATTCCACCAAGGTTTTTTCGCCAACGGATTGCACGAATTTTTGTTTTTTCCGTTGTACTGCGCTCAATTTTTCTTTTCGCCTTCGGCAAAAAGAAAAACCCGTTTCGTGAAATTGGTGTAATCCGTTGATAAAAAATTAACGCTGGTTGTGATTTTTAATCGTGGCCATAAGGGCAGGAAGATGTTTTATCCGGAGGGAAAATTTTTTTTGAACGGGATTAAAAATTCCTGACCTCTCTAACATTCTGATTATAAATCCGAATAATGAGCCCGGAAGTCCCTTCATTCCTTCGTTCTCCCTTCGTGAAACCCCTTTATGCTCCTTCGTGGTTAATTTCTCCCTCGCCCTTTCGATTCCTTCGTCTCTTCGTCCCCTCGTCCCTTCATTCCTTCATTCCTTCGTGTTCCCTTCGTGAAAACCCTTCGTGTTCCTTCGTGGTTAATTTCTCCCTCGCCCCTGTCCCATCGGGTTTAAACCACCAAATTTCACGTAAGTTTCCTTACTTTTCAGCACTTTTCCAACCTAAGAAGACAACCTCCAATCTTTACTTTGGAAACTTTTTACATAAAAATAGTTTCCTGTGTTTATTTTTTCATACTTTTGCCGTCTGAAAAAGAAAAAAGACCATGAAAATAAAACGAACAGGATACCTGATACTTCTGCTTTTTGCGACAGCAGGGGTCATCAAAGCCCAGAACGCCGACAGCCTGCAAAAGTCCCATATAAAATATTTTTCACTTCGCCAGGCAGTTGATTACTCTATGGTACACAATTACGGGGTAATAAACTCAGGCAAAGACCTGGAAATAGCCAAGCAGAAAATAAAGGAACAAACAGCGCAGGGATTGCCGCAGGTGAATGCCTCCATCGATTACCGGGATAACTTTTCCCGTCCGGTATTTATTTTGCCCGGAGAGCTGGCCGGAAAACCCGGGGAAGGCATTCCCGTTCAATTTGGTACCCGCTACAGTGGGACACTCAATGGCAATGTCAAACAACTTATTTTTGATGGCCGTTATTTTATCGGTTTAAAAGCGGCCCGCATCTCCCTGGAGCGTACCGATAAAACATTCTTTAAAAATAAGCTGGCTGTTACGGAGCAGGTTTCCAATGCCTATTTTAATGTATTGTCGGCTGCCGAGAGTTTGCGCATTGTTGATTCCACCTTGCGGATTACCCAAAAGCTGGCAAACGAAACAGAACAAATATACAAAGCCGGGATGGCCGAAGATGTGGATGTAGACCAGTTGAACCTGTTGGTTGCCAACCTAAAAGCTTCGAATACTTTTCTCAAAAACCAATACAGCATCGCACAGGCTTATTTAAAATTTTACCTTGGGCTGGGTGAAAAAGACAGTGTGGTGCTGACACAAAAATTACCTGAACTGATCCGGCAAAAAACACACGATCCCTTGCTGGTGGCTACTTTTAACCTGAACAACAACATCGATTACCAGACGATACAGACATCCATCAAATTGGAAGGCCTGAAAATAAAACTGGCCAAAGCGGCCTTTGTCCCATCCATCAATGCTGTTTTTAATTATCAAAACCAGGCCCAGCGCGATGTATGGAACTTTTTTCAACCGGGACAGAAATGGTACCAAAGTGCTAATTTCGGGATTTCCATGAGCATCCCCATTTTGTCCAGCGGACAAAGAAGTGCCCAGCTTAAACAAGCCAAAATAGAGTACGAAAAAACACTTGTCCTGGAACAACAAACCAAAGCCCAGCTTTCCATCCAGTTCCACACCCTGAAAAATGATTTTTACAATGCGCTCAGCGTTTACAAAAACAAGATGGAAAACCGGAAAGTAGCCGAGAAAATCTATCGCAAAACCGCTATAAAATACAGTCATGGCACGGCCTCCAGCCTCGACCTGCTGAATACGCACAACCAGTTTCTAAACGCGGAGAGCGACTACATCACGGCCGGGCTGAACCTGTTGAAATCTGCTGAGAAACTGGAGATTCTCTTAACAAAAGCACAATAATAAACACATCGTTATGAAAAAACAGGAAATTATTTCAGGAGTGGCCAGACTATACAACAAATACGGCATCAAAAGTATTACCATGGATGATGTGGCCCGCGAACTCGGCATTTCCAAGAAAACCCTTTACGCGTATTTCTCGGACAAATCGGAGCTGGTCAGCGATGTGGTGGATAGTATGATAAAGGAAAAAACAGATCTTTTTGCCCTGCAAAAAAAAGGCCGGGAGAATGCCGTGGAGGAGCTGCTCTTTATCTTTAAATATTACCTGAGCATTATCAAAGACTTCAACCCTTCCCTTGAGTTCGACCTGAAAAAATACTATCCGAAAGTTTACAACCGTGTGAAAGAACGAAAACGGCACGGTATCATAGAAAATACGCTGGCCAATCTGAAAAGGGGGAAAAAAGAGGGGTTCTTTCGCCCGGAGCTAAACGAAGATTTCATTTCACGTTTGTACCTTTTACGTATTGAAAGCCTTCCCGAAAGCGACCTCTTTACCCACGAGGAAATCTTCTCACAAAAACTTTTTATGGAGATGTTCTTTTACCATTTATATGGCATTCTGAGCGAAAAAGGGCTGGCCTATTTAAAAGAACATGCACAGGAATTAAAGACTTTAAAATAAAACATTCAAACAGATGAAAAAATACCTTTTAATTATCGTTACGTTGTTGGTTTTTGCAGGATGCACCCACCAGAATCAGCCGGAAATTGAGAAACAGATTATTGCATACCAAAAACAGGCAACAATCATCAACAAAAAAATTGATGCATTACAGCAAAAGTTAAGCAAAGAAAACAAAGATAAACTGGTAACAGCCGGGCGAAAAGTTACCGTCAATATTCAGCAGTTGCAGCCGGTGGTTTTCAACCATTTTTTTGATGCATCTGCCGAAATAGAAAGTGTACATGAAGCTTACATTAGCCCCGAAGTAAATGGCCAGGTCGATAAAATAACGGTGAACGAGGGCGACCGTGTGAAAAAAGGCGAGTTGCTGGCCCAACTCAATTCGGACATCATCCAGGATAACATCCGCGAATTAAAGACCTCCCTCGAAATGGCTTCTTTCACTTATAAAAAACAAGCATCGCTTTGGGAAAAACACATCGGCTCGGAGCTGCAATACCTGCAGGCAAAGACAAATTTCGAAACGCTGCAAAACAAGCTTAAAACGCTGCAAACACAGTATCAACGCACGTTTATCAAGTCGCCCATCGACGGCTATGTGGATGCCATCGATATGAAAGTTGGTGAGATGGCCCTGCCCGGACAACGAATTTTTCATGTGGTAAACCTCCAAAAGCTTTATGTAAATGCCCGGATATCGGAAGCTTACCTGCCCATTATTCACGAAGGCGATCCCGTGGAGGTTCGTTTTCCGGCTTTCCCTGCTATCGTGTTGCACAAAAAGGTGTACCGTATCGGAAAAGTCATCAATAAACAAAGCCGGACATTTAAACTTCAGCTGAAAATAAACAATCCGAAACAGCTGCTGAAACCTAATCTACTGGCCATTATCCGGATAAAAGATTATACCAATCCCCGGGCTATTGTGGTCCCTTCCTTTGTCATTCGCGAAGACATTGAGGGATATTACCTGTATGTGGCTGTTGCCGAAAACGGTAATAAAATCGCACAAAAGCGTTACGTGAAAATTGGAAAATCCTTTCAGAAGGAAACAGAAGTGATAAGTGGCCTGAAAGCGGGCGAAACCATTATAACACAAGGATATAACAACGTATCAGATGGTTCCGTCTTAAATATCCGGAAATAGTTTTCTGCTGAGGCAAACCAAAATACAAAGCTTTTTTAATTTGTGAAGTATGCATACCAAAAAGGAAAAAACAGACAAGGTTATCAGGGATTTTAAACTCTCTACCTGGGCTATCAACAATAAAAACACCGTCTATCTCTTTACTGTGGCAACCATAATTTTCGGGTTTATTGCCTACGTGTCGTTGCCAAAGGAGTTGTTTCCCGACATTAAGATTCCCACGGTTATGGTGCAGACCATATACCCGGGCAATCCGCCCATCGATATGGAAAATCTCGTTACCCGTCCGCTGGAAAAACAAATTGAGTCGGTGAAAGGCATCAAAAAAATGACCTCAATTTCCGCCCAGGATGCTTCCAGTATTTTTATTGAGTTTCACACGAATGTGGATATTCGCAAGGCATTGGACGACATAAAAGATGCGGTGGACAAGGCGAAAAAAGACCTGCCCGATGACCTGCCCAGCGACCCGCAGGTTACCGATATTGATATTTCCGAATTCCCGGTTATCAACGTAAACCTTTCGGGAAACTTCAGCCTCAGCGAACTGAAAGGGTATGCCAACAATTTGAAAGATGAATTTGAATCCATTTATGAAGTTTCCAAAGTAAACATCACCGGCATTACCGACAGAGAAGTGAAGATTTTCCTGGACCCTTTCAAAATGGCAGCCATGCAGGTAAGCTTTACCGATGTGGAAAATGCCGTGAAATTTGAGAATATGTCCATCTCCGGCGGGGAAGCCAAAATCGGAAATATTGACCGGTCGGTACGGATTATCGGTGAATTTAAAGACCCGAAACAGATTGCCAATATTATTGTAAAACGCGATAAGGGCCACATCGTCTATATGCGCGATATCGCTACGGTAAAATATGGTTTTAAAGAGCGTGACAGCTATTCTCACCTCGACAAACAGCCGGTAGTTACCCTGCAGGTGGTGAAAAAAAGTGGCGAAAACCTCCTCTCCACCACTTCTCAGGTTTTTCAAATCCTGAAAGATGCCCGGAAAACAAAACTTATCCCCAATAACCTGAAAATCACCATCACCAACGACCAGTCGGACAAGGTAAAAAAACAGATTAACAACCTGGAGAACAGCATCATCATGGGGATAATCTTTGTGGTGGCCATCTTGTTCCTCTTTTTGGGCACACGCAATTCGCTCATTGTCGGTTTTTCCATTCCCATGTCCATGCTCATTGCCTTTATGGTGATGGGAATAGCCAATTACAAAATCAATATGATGGTTTTGTTTGGCTTAATCCTTGCGTTGGGGATGCTGGTGGACAACGCCATTGTGGTTACCGAAAATATTTACCGGTTTGTTCAGCGCGGCTATCCCGTTAAGGAGGCGGCGAGACAAGGCGTGGGCGAAGTGGCCATGCCCATCATCTCGTCAACGGCAACTACCCTGGCCGCCTTTCTGCCGCTGGTTTTCTGGCACAGCATTATGGGCGAATTTATGAGATACTTGCCCATTACGCTTATCGTCGTGCTGACTGCCTCCCTCTTTAATGCCCTGGTGATTGTTCCCGTTCTTTTTGTGGATTTTTATAAGCCCGGCGACAACAACCCGTTGCCCAGGACAAAAAGAAGCCTTCGGCTGGCAGCCATGTTTGTCCTTCTTGCGGTAATCGCTTTTGTGGCCAAATGGAATATTGTCGGCTCGCTGATGGTGGCTGCCGCCACTCTGGGGCTGCTGAACCTGCTTTTCCTTACGCGATTGGCCATCTGGTTTCAAAAAGTCTTTCTGGTATGGCTGGAGAACACCTACCTGAAATTTATCCGGTTTGCCATCCGAAAAAATAATGCTTACTGGATGATTGCCGGCACTTTTGTCCTCATGTTCCTGACCATTGGATTTTATTTTGGGAGCAAGCCTAAGGTGGATTTTTTCCCTTCCTCGCAGCCAAAGCTCATCAATGTGATTGCCGAGATGCCCATAAGTACCGACATCAGGGTTTCCGACTCCACCATGCAGGTGATACAGGCAGAAGTTTACCGCCTTATCCGGCCTGATATGAATATCGTAAAATCGGTGCTGACCGTTACCGGGAAAGGTGCCGTGGGGCAAAACGAAGGCTTTACCAGCCGAGGCGGTGCCCCCAACAAAGGCATCATCACCATCAACTTTGTGGATTTTCAGAACCGCCATGGGATTAACACCTTTACCATTATGCGGAGGCTGTCCGACAGCCTGATTGGGAAATATCCGGGTGTCAACATCTCTCTCGAAAAACAACGGGAAGGGCCACCCGTGGGCTATCCCATTAATATTGAAATTAGCGGGAAAGAATTTTCCACCTTGCTTTATGTTACCGATAGCATTAAAGCGTTGATCAACAGTAAGAATATTCCCGGAATTGAGGGCCTCACCATGGATCTGAATGTGGGCAAACCGGAACTTGTGGTGAAGATAAACCGTGACAAAGCCCGTCGCTTCGGCCTTTCAACTGGACAAATAGGTGATGCCATCCGGACCGCCCTTTTCGGGAAAGATATTTCGGATTTTAAACAGGGCGAAGACGAATACAAAATCCGTATGATGCTGGCAGACAAGTACCGGTATAATATCTCCGACCTTATGAACCAGCGCATTACATTCCGCTCACAATCTTCGGGCAGGATTATTCAGGTACCTGTCTCGGCTGTTGCCGACTACAAATACGGTTCTACTTACGGAGCCATTACCCGTATCGACCGCAAACGCGTTATCACCCTGCATTCCAATGTGATAAAAGGCTACAATGCCAATGAAATCAATGCGCAGATTAAAAAACTGCTTAAAGGTTATCCCATGCCTGCCGGATATCAATTCAGCCTTACGGGCGAGCAAAAAGCGCAGGCCGACGCAGCTAATTTTCTCATGCGTGCCATGCTGATTGCCCTGGCCCTGATTATGATTATTCTGGTGAGCCAGTTTAACTCTTTCGTGAAGCCTTCCATTATTATGTTCAGCGTCATTTTGAGTACCATCGGGGTATTCGGCGGGCTGGCCACGTTCCACATGGATTTTGTGGTGCTCATGACGGGCATCGGATTGGTTTCGCTGGCCGGTGTGGTAGTAAACAATGCCATCGTTTTGATTGATTACATCGGGTTGGTAAAACTCCGCAAGAAAAAAGAAATGGGCATCGCCGAGGAGGATGAACTTCCCATGCCCATAGCCATGGAATGTATTGTGGAAGCCGGGAAAACACGGCTGCGCCCGGTACTGCTGACGGCCATTACCACCGTGCTGGGATTAATTCCGCTGGCCGTGGGACTGAACATCAATTTTATCACTTTGATGAAGAATTTCAATCCCCAACTGTTTTTTGGTGGTGACAACACCGCTTTCTGGGGCCCCATGTCGTGGACGGTTATCTTCGGGCTGACCTTTGCCACCTTCCTGACACTGGTGATTGTCCCCTCCATGTACCATGCGCTTTATTCGGGGAAAGTGGCCATGAAACGGTGGTTTGGGAAGAAAATGTAAAAACCCGGTGTCATCAGCAAAAGTTATTGAAAAACCTGTTTTGAGGCTGTTCAAAAAAGGAGGTTCACGCAAAGTGCGCAAAACTTTAACGCAGAGAACGCAAACTTAAATCATTAAAGCAAAATGATTTGCGCGCTTTGCGGAACCTTTACACTTTTAGCGTGAACCTTCAAAACTATCCTTTTAGACACCCTCAAACAACAGAACCGTTGACAGTTCAAACACAAGGTCGGGGCTGCCATAACAGGAACAGCCACTCTTATTTTTTAGGTTTCAAAACACCGAGCACATAATGATCGGGGTCAGTATATTTCCTGGCCATTTTTTTCACGTCAGCAGGTGTAACCGCCTTTACTGCCGTAGTATATTCCTGAAGTGAAGGAATCTTATTGCCGTAAAAATCAGCATCGACTATCTGGTTCAGCCAATACTTGTTGGTACGGACGGCACTCTGTCTTGTCCTAATGGCAGTCTCTTTCACCTTTTTCATGGTGGCGGCATCTGCCCCGTTTTTACGGAATTTTTCAAATACGCCAAGGGCCGATTTTACCAGGCCATCCACATTTTGCGGTGCACATCCGAATCCCATGAGCAGCGTATATTCTTCTTTGGGCAACTTGCTGAGCGTGGGGGATACATACACGCCATAAATTTTCCGTTCTTCTATGCGCAGCTTGTTCAGCATTTCAATGTTTAGTGCACCTACCAGTACATTCATTTTTACATTGTTCTCAAAATTATATTTGTACCGGCCTTTCATCACCATGGCCACAGTACTTTGAGGTGCCTGTCCCATATTTACGTTTACGATGGTTTTTCCTTTGGGGAACCCGGGTTCCACATCTTTCCAGCTCTTTGGCCCCGCACCGGCCGGAATACTGGCAAGGTATTTCTCCACCAATGGTTTTAACGTTTTTTCGTTGACATTTCCAACAAAAAATACCTGATATCCGGCAGCGGGTTCAAATTGTTCTTTGTAAATGTTGTAAATATCTTGTTGGCTTATTCCGTCAAGCTGTGCCAGCGTAGGGATAACAATTACACGTGGAGAATGCATGGACATGGCGCGCGAAAGGGAGTCATAGAAAACCATCCGCGGGTTTGCCCCCAAATGCTTAACCAGGTTTTTCTGGTCTTCCATCACTTTTTTGAAGATGTCCTTGTCCTGCCGGGGCGATGTGAAATAGAGATATTGCAATTTTAACAATGTCTCTAAATCTTTAGGGCTGGCACTGCCATCAAACCCCACATCAAGCCTATGCAGGAATGGACTGAGGCTGACGATTTTGCCGGTAAGCTTTTTCTCTAAATTCACACCGCTAAACGGGCCGACCCCGCTTTGTTCAATCACACTGCCAAACACACGGGTAACAACTACTTTGTTGTCGGGAATCAGGGAAGTACCTCCGAGGTGATAAGCATGATAAAGTACCTGGTCATTTTTAAAATCCGTGGTTTTCACAAACACAACCATACCATTGCTCAATGTCCATTTATCGTACAGGTTGCCCACTTTTTGCGTAGAAACAATTTTTCCCGGAACAATCTTATGGCCAATTAACGGGGCACGCAGGAACTTGTCCACATAAGGTTTCAGCTGAACGGTTTTTTCAGCAGCCAAAATAGCCATCACATCTGCTTTGGAAGGAACTTTTACACCTTTTTTCTGTGGTGCGGTTATCAGCACTACCCTGTTTGTGTCCGTAATCAATTGATGGGAAAGCTGGTCCATCTCTTTCAGCGAAATGGAAGGAACGAGTTTTTTTGCCAGGTCATACTCTTCTGCCACTCCGGGAATGGGTTCCCCTGTGAGGAAATTCTGAATGTACCCCCGAATCAGCCTTACCGAAGGGATTTTGCCTTTTTCATTAAATTGTTGCTGGTATTGTCGCAACAGGTTCTTTTTTTGTCTTTCCAACTCTGTGGGCGTAAATCCGTATTCTTTGACCCGCTTGTTCTCGTTGAGCAATACTTTTAGTGAAGCACCTATCTCGTTATCTTTGGCAACGGCAAAACCGGTATAGGCATTGGTTGTGCGGCCAATAAAAGGCGCATCGCCAGCGGCTGCATACATAAATGGTGCTGTTGGTTTTTGGGCAATCTCGTTCAACCGCGAACTCATCATTGCATTAAAAAGTTGTGTCTTCAGTTCATTCCTGAAATAGCCGACGGTATTGCTGATATGGCGCGGATGTTTATAAAAGATAACCACCTGGTTGGTAGTTGCTTCCGGATCTGTTGCTATGGCAATTAACGGTTTTTTATTGTCGGGGACACCATATATAATCCTTTTCTTTTCATTTTTCGGATTGGGGATATCCGAGAAGTGTTTCTCAATAAGCTTTTGCATCTCTTTTACATTGGCATCGCCTACCACAAAAACAGCCATTAAATCAGGGCGGTACCAATCGTGATAAAATCGCTTGACGGTAGCGTAATGTGCCGTATCAATCACATCTATCTTTCCGATGGGAACCCGATCGGCATAGCGCGAACCCTTCAAAATAACAGGAAGGTATTTGTTTCTCATCCGCTCGCCGGCACCAAGGTCTCCCCGCCACTCCTCTTTTACCACTTTCCGGACTTTGTCGATGGTGGTATCTCTTAACGACACATTGTGTGCCCAGTCTTCAAGTACCAGCATGGCACTGTCCAGCAAACTTGGACGGTCCGATGGCATCTGCAATTTGTAGATGGTTTCATCAAAGGATGTCTGGGCATTCAAATGGACACCAAATTTCACCCCGCTGGCCTGAATGAAACTAATCAGGTCTGATTTTTTAAAATGTTTGCTCCCATTAAAACAAAGGTGCTCAGTAACATGGGCAAGGCCTTGCTGGTCGTTGGTTTCACAAATAGAACCGGCATTGACAACCAACCGGAAAGTAACCCTGTTTTTCGGTTTCTCGTTGTGTTGAATATAATAGGTAAGCCCGTTGGCGAGTTTGCCTATCAGTACCTGAGGGTTAGGCGTAAGCGTATCCGACAGTTTTTGGGCATGTACGGGAAAGTACAAAAACAGAAATAAGCCCAATAGGTAAAGTGATTTTTTCATCATAATAAAAGGTGTTTTAATTGGTTGTTATTATAAATATTTATAAATTTTCCCAAGATTGAAATTTTAAAATTAAATATAAATTTAATCACTCGGGGGACGAAACAAGAAATTTTAACATATTTTTTGTTTTCAATCTGTAATTTCCCCCGATTTAAACTAATTCCGAGCCATCGTGCAACCGAAGTTTCCATCCATCAGCTTACTGGTTTTTCGGCCTACGGACTTTCATCAATCCGGAACTCCAGCAAATCGCCCGGTTGACATTCCAATACATTACAAAGGGCGTTCAGCGTGGAAAACCGGATGGCTTTGGCTTTTCCCTTTTTCAAAATGGAAAGATTCGACATGGTAATACCCACTTTTTCCGATAGTTCCGTCAAACTCATTTTTCGTGTGGCGAGCATAACATCCAAATTTACGATAACTGCCATGTCTTTAAATTGTTAATTCTTTTTCCTGTTGCAATTTCAGGCCGGTGATGAATATATGGGCGAGAACCCAAATGATTAAAGCTTGCCAAAGCAAATCTAAATTTAAATTGTATAGAAAACCACTACTCAAAATCTTAACTTGATCAAGTTTGATATGGCCTGTTATGTAAAAATAAAGATACTGAACATAAATTATTTTGACAAACCATGAGCCCACCAAGACATACGATATCCTCTTTAACAATGAAATATTTTTTATTGAAAAGGTTTCACCACTTTTAACGTTTTTGACAAATTTTCTAAAAATCCAAATTAAATATAATGAGATTATAAAAATTAAAAGATTTACTAGGGCAGATTTCTTTGTTATAAATCGGGGCGGGTTGACCACTTCAATATTTTCAGTAGTAGTTTTTAACTTCAATGTGAAATTTTTATCTCCATGATGTAGCTCTCCGGTTTCCAAAATTTTAATATTAACAGGCAATGTTCGACCCGATAAACCGACATCGTTACTAACACCGGTATAAAATAAAACGGTATCCACCATTAACCCAAAAATGATAATTACCGCTAACCAAAAGAACAGATTAATAATCCAGTAAATTACATTAATGCTCCGAGGTGCTTTTTTTGTTTCCATGATATAATCATTTCAAGTTATTCTTTGGCAAAGATAAACGAGAATTATTAAAAGTCAATACTTTTTTATTGTTTATCAATAATTTTTAAATGTTTATTAATAATATTAAGATTTTAGTTGTAGGGGAAACCCTGTTTTTCTTAATTTAGCAGTCAAAACCATTAAATATTTTTATCATGGAAAAGAAAAAATTTGCCGTAGTACTGTCGGGATGCGGCGTGTATGATGGTGCCGAGATTCATGAATCTACCATGACCATGCTCTCTATTTTGGAAGAAGGTGGAGAATATCAGTGCTTTGCACCGGATATTCCGCAGTATCATGTCATCAACCACCTGACGGGTGAAGAAATGAACGAAAGCCGCAATGTGCTGGTGGAATCGGCACGCATTGCCCGGGGCGACATCAAACCGTTGAGTGCGTTTAAAGCTGCCGATTTTGATGCGTTGATTTTTCCGGGTGGTTTCGGTGCCGCCAAAAACCTGAGTACCGTTGCTTTTGATGGTGCCAACGCCACGGTGAACCAGGAAGTGGAAGATGCCATCAAACAGATGCTGGCGGTACACAAACCCATCGGCGCATTGTGTATCTCACCCGCTGTGGTGGCGCGCGTGATTCAAGGCGTGGAAGTAACGATTGGAAACGACCCGGGAACGGTGGAAGCCATCGAAAAAATGGGGAGCAAACATGTGGTAACCACGCACGGACAGGTGGTGCACGATCACAAATACAATGTTTTTACAACCCCTTGTTATATGCTTGATGCTACCATTTTGGACATAAAAGAAGATGCCGGGCTGGTGGTGAAGGAGATGATGGAGGAAATGAAGAAGAACGAGCGGATTTAGATAAAATTTTAGAGGATTTGGTGGTTATTCGGTGGTCAGGGCTTCGCTTCGCTCCGCCGTCATTCAATAGACAAGACTACATTCGTCGGCAAACAATTGTTAAGTAGTAGCATTCCGTAATGATTTAATAAGCTACATGATAATCATTGACAACTGTTTGGCAATTGTTTGACTACTGTCTGACCACCATTTGACCACTGAATGACCATTGAATAACTTAATCATTATCATTTTTATCAATTATTAAAATTTACAATCATGAAACTCGAAGAATTCAGGGTCTATCAGGATGCCATGGAAATGGGTGAGAAAGTTTGGAAAATCGTCATGGAGTGGGACAAATTTGCTAAAAATACCATGGGAAACCAGTTGGTACGATCGGCTGATTCAGTAGCTGCCAACATGAGTGAGGGCTTGGGAAGGTTTCATTACAAAGAGACTAAAAATTTCAGTTATTATTCCCGCGGCTCACTTTTTGAAACTAAAACCTGGCTCACCAAAGCAAAAAACAGAAAACTTATAAATGAGGAAACATTTTCAGATTTTGTGAGAACCATAGATGATATTGGTGTTAAATTGAACAACTATATCCGTTCCATCGGAAACAATCATCCAACTAATCCTCAGTAAATGACGATAGATTAACAACCGTATGACAACTGAATGACGACCGTTTGGCAACTGTTTGACGACCGTTTGACGTGCGTAGCACCTGACAACCGTTTGACCATTGTTTGACAATCGTCTGACGACCGTTTGACCATTGAATGACAATCAAATGACAACAAAACAACCATTTTAAAATAAATCCATGAAAAACATCACAGAACTGTTTCACATAAAATATCCCATTGTTCAGGGTGGTATGATTTGGTGCAGCGGCTGGGAACTGGCATCAGCCGTAAGCAATGCGGGGGGACTTGGCCTTATCGGGGCGGGTTCCATGCATCCGGAAACGCTGAAAGAACATATCCGAAAATGCAAAACTGCCACTTCAAAACCCTTCGGTGTAAATGTGCCGTTGCTCTATCCCCAAACGGATGAAATCATGGAGATTATTGTCCGGGAAGGGGTGAAGATTGTCTTTACCTCTGCAGGAAATCCCAAAAAATATACGATATTTCTAAAAGAAAAAGGCATCACCGTAGTGCATGTTGTTGCCAACAAAAAATTCGCTTTGAAAGCACAGGAAGCCGGCGTGGATGCCATCGTAGCTGAAGGTTTTGAAGCCGGCGGGCACAACGGTTTTGAAGAAACAACCACACTGGTTTTACTTCAGGCACTTCGTAATGTTGTACAGATTCCCATAATCGCCGCCGGAGGCATTGGTTCCGGTGCTGCCATCTTTGCGGCTATGGCACTTGGTGCTGCCGGCGTGCAAATAGGAAGCCTTTTCGCCGCTTCACAAGAATCATCGGCACATGAAGCGTTCAAGCACAAAATTGTGGATGCCGGAGAGGGGGAGACTTACCTGTCGCTGAAACAGCTGGTTCCCGTACGGCTGCTTCACAACCCGTTTTTCGAAAAAGTCCATCAGGCAGAGCAGTCCGGAGCTTCAAAGGAAGAGTTGGCCGAACTGCTGGGCAAAGGCCGTGCCAAAAAAGGGATGTTTGAAGGCGATGTAGACGGGGGAGAACTGGAAATAGGCCAGGTAGCCGGATTGATTGATGAAATTAAACCGGTACGCCAAATCATTGCCGGACTTATAGCCGGATTTAACGAAACAGCCCGAAGAATGGATGGTTTTTTGCTGTAAAACGGCAGCCAAATTTAGAATCAGTTCAAAGCAATTATTCCGTAAATTTGTTAGCAGACAAATACAGTTTTATAAAAAATATTATCATGAATTTTGAATTTACCGAAGAGCAGCTGATGATACAACAAGCTGCAAAAGATTTCGCCCAACGCGAGCTTCTCCAGGATGTGTTGGAAAGAGATGAAAAAGCAATATTCCCCGCAGAACATGTTAAAAAACTTGCCGAGTTGGGGTTCCTGGGAATGATGATTCCACCCGAATATGACGGTGGTGGCATGGACACCGTTTCCTATGTATTAGCAATGGAAGAGATTGCAAAAATTGATTCCTCTGTTGCCGTAATTATGTCAGTAAACAATTCGTTGGTTTGCTATGGTCTGAACCGTTTTGGCAACGAAGAGCAGAAGCAGAAATACCTGAAGCCACTGGCCCGCGGGGAGATTATCGGTGCTTTCCTGTTGTCCGAACCGGAAGCCGGTTCCGATGCTACGCATCAATACACTTCTGCCGAAGACAAAGGGGATTATTACCTGCTTAACGGCACCAAAAACTGGATTACCAACGGAGGATCTGCCTCTACTTATATTGTTATGGGACAAACACATCCGGAGAAGAAATCCCATGGCATCAACGCATTTATCGTGGATAAAAACACGCCGGGCATCACGGTAGGCCCTCACGAAAACAAAATGGGGATGCGCAGTTCCGATACCCATTCTATTATGTTTACCGATGTTAAAGTCCCCAAAGAAAACCGCATTGGTGAAGATGGCTTTGGCTTCAAATTTGCCATGATGGTCCTCGAAGCCGGACGTATTGGCATTGCTTCACAGGCATTGGGCATTGCATCAGGGGCTTTTGAAAGGGCACTGGCTTACTCCAAGGAGCGGAAAGCTTTTGGAACCGAAATTATTAACCACCAGTCGCTTGCTTTTAAGCTGAGTGATATGGCCGTAAAAATTGAAAATGCCCGTAACCTGTGTCTGAAAGCTGCCTGGCTCAAAGACCATCACAAATCCATTACCGTGGCCGGTGCCATGGCCAAACAGTATGCTGCCGACATTGCCATGGAGGTAACCACCGAAGCTGTTCAGATACACGGAGGATATGGCTACGTGAAAGAGTACCATGTGGAACGCCTTATGCGTGAAGCCAAGCTGACGCAGATTTATGAAGGCACTTCCGAAATCCAAAAGATTATTATTTCGAGAAGCCTGATGAAAGGTTAAGGCCTTACCTGTATTTCATTAGCCTGTTTCGTTCGGACATTCGGGCTGTCAAAAAAAGCCAGGCCCACACAGGGAGTTTTTAGTTTCTTGTGTGGGTTTTGTTTTGCACGGAATTATGCTTTGTCCATTTTGCAAAAGGGAAAAGGCATCTCAGGTACGATGCTTCTCTAAAATACGATGCTTCTCTAAAACAAGTACGCTTTACGGGTTAAACAAACTCTTCTTCCAGCTGCTTTACCCACTTTTTAATGCGTCCATCGGTTTTTTCCTTTTGGTTGTGTTCATCCAGTACCAGTCCGACAAACCTCCCCTCTTTCTCCGCAAGAGAGAAATAATATTTGTAACCTTCCACGGGCCATTCGCCTGTTACCACCGATTTGTCAGGCAACCTGCAGTATAACGTACCCAGCCCATCCACAAAACTCTCTGGATATTTTACCTGGTCGCCCAGCCCGAAAAGGGCCACCTTTTTCCCCGTGAAATTAATCCCTTCAAGTGAGGAAATCCAGCGTTCCCAGTCATCCTGCATTTCACCAATGCCCCATGCGGAGGTCCCAAAAATAAGGTAATCATACTTTTCCAAAGCCTCTTTGGAGGCATCTTTCACATTGTAAAGGTCAACCTGATGTTTTCCAAAAGCTGCTTTGATTTTCCCTGCTACCTTTTCAGTCATGCCGTAAGTGGAGCCATAAAAAAGTCCGATGGTACCCATGGTAATTTAGATTTTGTATAAATAATACCGGCAAAAATAGCGTTTTTCTTTTTGCCGGAACCTTTTGCCGGGAAATTTTCAAGAAATGAAAAGTGCAGGCCTGTTTTTAATCTTCCGAAAACTCTTTGAGCAATTGCCGATAATGTGAAAACACGTTGGCCCGGGAAACGAAACCCACATATTTTCCCTTGTCAAGCACCACGAGGTTGTATTTGCCCGTATGCTGAAACTTTCCGGCAACGGTTTCCATATCATCGCTCTTTTCCACTATGGTAGAGGGATGGAACATTAAGCTCCTGACAGATACACGCTCATACATCTTGGGGTCAAACATAATGTGCCTGATCTGGTCCATAACAATGATACCATAAAAATCATTATTATCGTCTACCACAGGAAAAATATTTCTCGTAGAATCTGCCACTACTTTTACAAGATCTCCCAGGTTGCCATCCGGATTAATCGTTTTAAAATTAGTTTCAATCAGATTATCAATGCTCATCATTATGAGTAGGGCTTTGTCTTTGTGATGGGTAAGCATATCGCCGTGTTTCGACAATTGTATGGTATAAATAGAGCGGTTCACAAAGACCCTGGTTAAACTGTAAGAAGTAGTGGCCACAATCATAATGGGGAAGATGAGCGAATAGCCACCGGTTATTTCGGCAATAAGAAAAATGGCCGTCAGCGGGGCATGTACCACTCCGGCCAGCAACCCGGCCATCCCCACCAACGCAAAATCGCTTATGGGCAAACTGGCCATACCAAAAAAATTAAAAGTCTTGGCAAAAAATAATCCCGTCATGGCCCCAACGAACAGCGTGGGAGCAAAAACGCCACCAATGCCCCCGGCCCTGAACGTTACAGAGGTAGCCACAACTTTCAACAGTATTATTCCCAGAAGCAAGGCCAAAGCCACCCCTTCATTATCGCGCAATGCGTAAAAAATACTGTTGTCGAATATAAAGCTCATATTTCCTTTTAGTGCCGTGTTGATGGCTTCATATCCTTCGCCGTAGAGCGAGGGCATGAGGAAAATAAGCAGGCCCAGTACTGAGGAACCAACCAGCAACTTGGAAAGCCAGCCGGGAATCTTATCAAACAGTTTGCCGCTGAATACATAACCTTTTATATAATAAATGGAAATGAGAGCGCAGAAAATGCCGAGGGCAAAATAATAAATGGTATCTGAGAGGTTAAACCGGTAAACCACCTGAAAAGGATATAACACATTCTGTCCCAGAAAAGCATAAGAGGTAAGTGCCGCCACAATGGAGGCAAGCAACAAGGGGACCAGCGAACTCATGGTCATATCGAAAAGTATGACCTCAAGCGCGAACACAATGGCAGCGATGGGTGCTTTAAAAATAGCAGACATGGCCGCTGCCGAGGCAAAGCCCAGCACAGCAACTACCTGCTTATAATTCAATCCGAGGCTTTTAGCGATAAACGACCCGAAAGCAGCCCCTGTTACCACTGTCGGCCCCTCTAAACCCACCGAACCGCCAAACCCAACAGTGATTGTGCTGGTGATGATAGAAGAAAAAGTATTGTGCGGCTTAATGATGCCATGGCTTCGCGAAATAGAATAAAGTACATTGGGAATACCGTCGCGTACCGGTTTTCGCAAGACATATTTAATAAAAAGCACCACAAGCAACAACCCCATTGCCGGATAAACTACATAGAGATAATTGGAATAATCTATCTCGAAACCTCCGGTAAGCAGCCTTTTGATGATAAATACGAGGTTTTTCATAATAACGGCAATCATTCCGGCCAAAAACCCCACAACAATACTGAGGATAATCATCAATTGTTTGTCAGGAAATTTTCTGCTGAGAATCAGTAACCGGTCTGTGAGCTTTCTTTTTCTTTTCATGGTTAGGGAGCAAATGTAAAAAGATTCGCGCTTTTTTGACACTTTGTGAAGAAAAAATCTTTTTCAGGGCAATCGCAGGAGAAGTTTTTTCATTCATGCCGTAGCACCAAAGCTTATAACTTAATCTCAGAATTTTACTATTTTAGTCAGCGCAAAAGATATTTTATGAAGAGATGGATGTTTCTTTCGTTATTGCTCCTGGTTATAGCTGTTGGCTGTAGAAATTTGCACAAAGCCAAGGGGGGAAAAGAAGTTTCCGGAAATCAAAAAACAGATTTGCTGGACTCCATCCTGAAGCGAAAGAAGATAATTGCCCTCACCGATTACAGTTCAAACACTTTTTTTATTTATCGGGGCGAACGCCTGGGATACCAGTATGAGCTTCTGAATGCTTTTGCCAAATACCTCGGTGTTTCGGTGGATTTGCGCATCGAATCAAATCTGGACAGCAGTTTCCGGTATTTGCAGGAAGGCCGGGCAGATGTGCTGGCCATGGGGCTGACGGTTACCGGAGAACGCAGTAAGTTTCTGCTTTTCAGCGAACCGCTTTTTTATACCCGCCAGGTTTTGGTCCAGCGGAAGCCCGACCACTACCGAACAATGGCCACTGCCGATGAGATAAATGCCCACCTTATCCGCAACCTTATTCATCTCGCAGGGGTTACCATTCATATCCGAAAAGGCTCTGTCTATTATCAGCAGTTGTTAAATCTTGAAAACAATATTGGTGACACCATCCACATCGTTCAGGATACGCTGAGTACTGAAATGTTGATACAGGAAGTGGCACAACATAAAATAGATTATACGGTGGCAGATGAAATTATGGCCAGGAATTCAGCCAAAATTTATCCGAATATTGACGTAAAAACTCCCGTCAGCTTTGAACAAAAAATTGCCTGGGCTGTTCGTAAAGACCAAAAACATCTTATTGACACACTGGATGCGTGGCTCTTAAAGTTTAACAAGACCCTTAAATCCAGATTGCTGTACAACAAATATTTCAAAAATATGCGGGTGAAACGTCTTGTGAAAAGCAAATACTATTCTTATACGGGAGGGAAACTTTCGCCTTACGATGGGTTAATCAAAAAAGCAGCCAAAAAAATAGATTGGGACTGGCGGTTACTGGCTTCCATGATTTATCAGGAGTCAGAATTTAAGCCAAATGTGCAATCCTGGGTAGGGGCTTATGGCCTGATGCAGCTTATGCCGGAAACCATGAAAGCTTACGGGGTAAATAAAAATTCAGGCGAAGAGGAACAAATAAATGCCGGTGTCCGGCTGCTAAGATCATTTGAAAGCCAGTTACCCAAAACAATTACCGATTCGCTGGAAAAGATAAAATTTACACTGGCATCCTACAATGGCGGTTTGGCACATATTCTGGATGCCCGCAGGCTTGCCAAAAAGTATGGCAAAAACCCTGACACCTGGACGGGCAATGTGGATTATTTTGTCCTTCACCTGTCTGAAAAAAAATATTATCACGACCCGTTAGTGCGTAACGGTTATATGCGTGGCTGGGAGACTTTTGATTTTGTCAAGGATATTTTTAGCCGGTATGAGAGTTATAAAACATTGATTAATAAATAAATCGTAGTTTTAAGGAAAGGCATAGAAACCAAAAAAGCCTGCCCTGGTTATGAGCAGACTTTTTTAGACTGGAGAAATATTTTTTACATTTCCTGTTTTAGTTGAGCCACCCATTTTTTGGCACGTTCTTCGGTTTTTTCAGGTTCATTATCGCCATCAAGGGCAAGACCGTAGAATTTCCCATCATGTACCCCATCGGAATTTGTAAAATGGTATCCTTCCGTTGGCCATGCCCCAATAATCCGGGCTTTGGTTTTTGCTATTTCTTCATGGAATATTCCCAGGCCATCCACGAAATGTTCGGGGTAGAGCACCTGGTTGCCCAGTCCAAAAGCAGCAACAGTCAGGCCGGAAAGGTCCATTTTCTGCACAGTCCTGAAAAACTCATTCCATTTGTTGTCATTGGAGGCATCTTCCCAGTTTTCAGCACCTACCGTAGAACCGCCGAGTATCACCAGGTCATATTTTTTCAGGTTGTTTACATCAAATTCATCCAAAGCAAACAGGTCGATGGATTCCGGGCTAAACTGACCGTAAATAATTTTGGCAGATTCCTCCACGTTTCCACCTTTTCCCCAATAAATTAAAGCTGTTTTTTTCATATTCAAAAGTTTTTTTCTGTTGCCGGTAAAATTAATATTTATTCCATAAAACGAGTGTAAAGTTATTTTTAGAATCGTTAAAAATTATGACCACTCCGGGGATGAAAATAAAACAGCCACGAAAACAAAGGATTAACTACGTTGATCCCGTTGGGGGGTGGTTCAAAGCTAAAAGCCCTGTTCGCTTCACTCACTGTTTTTTTGTTTTTCTCAAGCCTTACAAAAACAGAGCTTTTGACGGCTTTCAAAAACAAAAAAACCGAACACTGTCGTATTCGGCTTTTTGCTTTGCGGAGAGTAAGGGATTCGAACCCTTGGTACGCGCAACGCGTACAACGGTTTTCGAGACCGCCCCGTTCGACCACTCCGGCAACTCTCCGGGCGCAAAATTAGAAAAATATGGTTTTGGTGGGGCAATTTTTTAATAATTATATAATCCCTTTGCTTTTCAGGTAGTTATAACCATCTATCGTCTTGAAATATCGTTCCCGTTGCATGGCTTCTTTCCGTGTTTTGAACTCTTCTGTATAATGCAGTATCCACGGCCGGTGCCCCTTGGTGTATTTCTGCCTACCAGCGTTGTGTTCTTTTAATCGCTTTTCGAGATTCTCTGTACTTCCGTAATAGTACGTGCCATGCGACAAACTTTTTAATATGTATGTGAAATAGGGCATTTCCGGCAGAGAAAATGAGATACAAAACGCGTACAACGGTTTTCGAGACCGCCCCGTTCTTCCAAAGGAATTCCTACGGAAGACCACTCCGGCAACTCTCCGGGCGCAAAATTAGAAAAATATGGTTTTGGTGGGGCAATTTTTTAATAATTATATAATCCCTTTGCTTTTCAGGTAGTTATAACCATCTATCGTCTTGAAATATCGTTCCCGTTGCATAGCTTCTTCTCACCTGTTCGGAGATAAGTATCCCGTACTGATGTTTTTCCGGTTCATCCGAATCTTATGGGTCGTCTTCCACGCAAATCCATGGTAATTCGCCCATCAGTATTAAACACCGGAAAGAATTTGAAATCCTACCCGACCCCGTTTTTCACTCATAAGCAACGTTTGCCTATTTTTGTAAAAAATACAGGTCTCACTTTTAAAATTACTGATTTTGAAAATTGCCTTATCCCAACTGAATTTCCACATCGGAAACTTTGAAAAAAACAAAGAGAAAATTATTGCTGCCATCCACCGGGCGGAAAAGGAAGGTGCTGACATGGTTGTCTTTTCCGAGCTGGCCATCTCCGGTTATCCGCCCCGCGATTTCCTGGAGTTTCGTGATTTTGTGGACAAGGGGCTGCAAGCTGTAGAAGATATTGCCACGCACTGCTCGAAAGTGGCAGCCATTGTGGGCGTGCCCACTTACAATCCGAATAAAAAAGGAAAGCCGCTGTACAATTCGGCCGCCTTCCTGTGGCAGGGAAAGGTACAGCAACAGGTACACAAAACGCTGCTGCCCAACTACGATATTTTTGATGAGTACCGCTATTTTGAGCCCAACAACAAGTTTGATATTGTTGAATTCAAAGGAAAAAAGATTGCGCTGACCATTTGCGAAGACATTTGGGATGTGGATGAAAGTCCGTTGTACACCATCAACCCCATGGACGAGCTGATGGCCTTTTCGCCCGACATTATGATTAACATTGCCGCTTCGCCGTTCAATTACCGGCAGGCAGTCATCCGTGAAGGGGTTTTGCGCCGCAATACAGAAAAATACCATTTGCCGCTGTTTTATGTAAACCATGTGGGTGCCCAAACGGAGATTTTGTTTGACGGCGGCTCGCTGGTAATGAATTCCCGAAGCAAAACGGTGGATGTGATGCGCTATTTTGAAGAAGATTTCCGGATTTACGATACGGAAGAGGTGGAAAAAGCAGCGGGTACGGAAATCCAACGGCCTTCGGAGGTAGCCCTGATTCACGATGCGCTGGTGATGGGCATCCGCAATTATTTTGAAAAACTGGGGTTTACCAAAGCCATCCTCGGCCTTTCGGGCGGCATCGATTCGGCAGTAACTTCCGTGCTGGCTGCCGAGGCACTGGGCAACGAAAATGTGTATAATGTGCTGTTGCCTTCCGAATTTTCGTCTGATCATTCCGTTAGCGATTCTTTACAACTGGTTGAAAACCTGCAAATGCCCCACGATACCATTCCCATAAAAAAAGCTTTTGATACCTTTTCGGAAATACTGGAACCCTATTTTAAAGGCCTGCCTTTCAACATTGCCGAAGAAAATTTGCAGGCGCGGATTCGCGGTGTTATCTTAATGGCCCTTTCCAACAAATTCGGTTATATATTACTGAATACCAGTAATAAAAGCGAAGCGGCCGTAGGCTATGGCACCCTTTACGGGGATATGAACGGCGGGCTTTCCGTGTTGGGCGATGTGTATAAAACCCGCGTTTTTGAACTGGCGCGATACATCAACCGCAACAGGGAAATTATTCCCAAAAACATTATTACCAAGCCGCCATCGGCCGAGTTGCGTCCCGGCCAAAAGGACTCCGATTCACTGCCGGATTATGCCATCCTGGACAAAATCCTTCAAGAATACATCGAAAACCGGTTGGGACCTTCGGAAATTGTTGCCCTCGGATACGATGAAAAGCTGGTAAAACGCATCCTTCGGTTGGTCAATATCAACGAATACAAACGTTACCAGACACCGCCCATGCTGCGCGTTTCCCCCAAAGCTTTCGGCATGGGCAGGCGCATGCCCATTGTGGCGAAGTATTTGGCATAAAAGCGAAATTTTAAAGCCGGTTTATTCAGGATAAATTGCAACCATGCTTATATATAAGGACAAAATCACTCGACAATACCCTGTGAAACAGATTGTTAATAACAATTACAAGTGTCTGATAACATTACTGTTTATTGTGAATACGTTTTTATGTTTTGGACAAAACCGGCAGGTCGTTGTTGAAGGCAGGATAATAGATTCCATTACAAAGAAACCATTGGCTTATGTTAATATTTATACCGATAATTATCAGGGAACTATCTCCAATGCGGCGGGAACTTTTGCGTTAAAAGTTGCCCCGGGCACAAAAACTGTCTCGGTATCATTTTTGGGCTACAGGAAAAAAGAGTATGCAATAAAAAATATTCCCAAAGAGATTGAAATGCATCCAATCCCTTTTAAACTAAAGGAAGTCATCATTAAGCCATTGGATGTAAACAAGCTGGTTACACAAATCTACAATAAATACAAATCTGTCGTAAAGCAGAAAAGTCAGGAACCCGCCTCATTTTTTTACAGGCAAACAACCCTGACGGACACAACCTGCAATGAAATACTGGAAGCTTTTTTTAACGCCAATCCGGTCATTGGTGTGAATAACCTGACATTGGAAACAGGACGTTATGCAAGCTTAAAAGATGATTCATTGAATCACTATTTTACATTTACAAACTTTTTTATTTTTTCGCAGATTACCCCATTCCATGAAAAAAAACCAAAGAAAAAAAGCGTAATAGTCCCACTTGAACCGGATTTTCAAAAATATTATAAGGTTTCCGTTGACATCTTGCAAAACGCTGTAAACAGTGCATTAACCTATAGACTCAACTTTGTTCCCTTGCATGGAATTAAAAGGGCAATTGCTCAGGGAAGTATATTTATTGATCCAACAAATTTGTTAATATTGAAATTTGAAGGGGAAATTGTGAATATGCCCCTTTCACTTTCCAATAAAAATGCTTTTATAAAAAGTAATATTATTCATTTTGTCGCATTGTATGACACACTCGATGGCGAATCAAGGGTTATGACAGTAAATATCGGGGATAGTTTCGTTTATGTTTCGCCCTCGGATATAATAAACATAAAAATCTCCTCTATTTTATATCATATTGGAAATCAGCCTGCTTTCAATAACAAAATCAAAATCCAACCCAAAGTATTTTTATTGGATAAAATCGCCCAAAGCAAGTATGATGCTGCATTTTGGAGCCATAACCCCATCATTAAACGTACCCCGCTTGAAAATAAGGCTACTAAAATTTTTGAAAAAAAGAACCTGTTCGGGACTTATAAAAAGGACCATTAAATGGAGGAATAAATACCTCTAACCGTTTTCCCAATGTACATATTATCGTACTTTTGCCCCGCATTATCCCTCTTTGGGAGTACGTAATCTTGAACCAATATCACCATGGATATAAAAGAATTTCTTGACCAGGACCAGAAAAAAGATTTGTTACGGTTACTGACCGCCGGCTCGGTGGACGATGGAAAATCAACCCTCATCGGCAGGCTGCTTTTTGACAGTAAAAAATTGTACGAAGACCAGCTGTCCGCCCTTAAACGTGACAGTAAGCGCGTGGGGCATGCCGGCGAAGAGATTGACTACGCCCTTTTGCTCGACGGCCTTAAAGCCGAACGCGAACAGGGCATTACCATCGATGTGGCTTACCGCTATTTTTCCACGGCCAAACGGAAATTTATCATAGCCGACACGCCCGGCCACGAGCAGTATACCCGAAACATGATTACAGGTGGTTCCACGGCCAACCTGGCCATTCTGCTGGCCGATGCCCGCAAAGGCGTCATCACCCAGACCAAACGGCACACTTTTCTGGCCTCGCTGCTGGGCATCAAACACGTGGTATTGGCCGTCAACAAAATGGATTTGGTGGATTACAAAGAGGAGGTCTTTGACCGGATTGTGGAAGATTACAAACATTTTATCACACAACTGGATGTACCGGATGTAACGTTTATCCCGCTTTCTGCCCTCAAAGGCGATAACGTGGTGGATATTTCCGATAAAATGCCCTGGTACCATGGCAAAAGCATGCTGGAGTTTCTGGAAACCGTGCATGTAGGCAGCGACCGGAATTTTGAAGATTTCCGTTATCCGGTGCAATACGTCATCCGTCCTGATTTGGAATACCGCGGTTTTGCCGGAAAAATGGCTTCCGGGGTGGTACACAAAGGGGATACGGTCATGGTCCTGCCTTCCGGGAAAACATCCCGGATAAAAAACATTACCACCTACGATGGCGATCTCGAATATGCTTTCCCGCCAAAGAGCATCAGCCTGACGCTGGAGGATGAAATTGATGTTTCGCGGGGAAATGTACTGGTTCACCCTGACAACCTGCCGAAAATAAGCCGCCATTTTGAGGCCATGCTGGTGTGGATGGACGAGAAACCCATGAACCCCTACACACAGTTTTACATCAAGCACAACACACACAGCACCAAAGCAAAAATTGATCAGATCCGTTACCGCGTGGATGTCAATACGCTGGAGCATCAGCAAATCGACCATTTTGAACTGAATGAGATTGGCCGGGTGATTATGACCACGGTGGAGCCGTTGTATTTTGATGCTTACAAAAAGAACCGCCAGACCGGTGCTTTTATCCTCATCGATCCCATCACACATAACACTGTGGCTGTCGGGATGATGCTTGACAAATTGGATAGCAATGCGCTTCCCACCCGCATCACCGACAGTGAAAAAGAGATGATTACCGAAGGCCGGAGCCTGGTGAGCAAAGAAGAACGCGAAAAACAGTACAACCAAAAGGCTGCAACGCTTTGGATTACCGGTCTTTACGGAAGCGGCAAAAACGAGTTGGCTTTTGTACTGGAAAAGGAGCTTATTGGTACGGGTGCCACGGTAGTATTACTGGATGGTAAATCGTTGCGTTCGGGACTGTCGCGCGAACTGGATTTCAACCCTGCTGACCGCGCCGAGCACCTGCGCCGGGTGGCACACATTGCCCGCATCCTTAACGACCAGGGCATCATCACCATTTGTTCGTTTGCTTCACCGGATGCCGGTATTCGCGAACAGGTGGCCGAAATTATCGGTCATGAACGGTTTCATCTGGTTTACATGGATACCGATATGGATTACTGTAAAAAACATGCCGATGGTGATTTATATGAACGTTTTGAAAAAGGAGATATCCGGAATATTCCCGGAATGGACATGCCTTATGAGGTTCCCGGAGATGTACAGATGAAATTCAAACCGGAGGAAAATGAAAGCAATGCCGGGAAAGTGTTGGAATATTTGAGAGAGAAGAAGATTTTTCCGGCGGAATAGTTGGTCCAAGCGGACGCTTGAACCATTTATTTACCAAGCGGATGCTTGAACCATTTATTTTGGTTATTTTAAAATTCATGGACCATTTATTCAGGAAGACATCTGTTGCAGGGAAAAAATTATTTTGCCACAGCAATATGCTCTCCCATTCTGACTTGTGTTTCCAGATGATTGCGGGTATTTTTCAGTAAATCGGCATCGATGGTGATTTTCCCCTTCCGGAAAAGCAGTATGATGGAAGAACCGCCAAATTTAAAATAGCCGGCTTCCCCACCTTTTATCGCCCTGTCTCCCTGATGGTCCTGGATAATGCTTCCCACGAAAGTGGCCCCTATTTCCGACATGAGTACAGGCCCAAACTTTTTGGAATCAATTATTTGGTATTCCCGTTTGTTTTCGCAAAATATCCGGATGTCCTGCCGGAGTGCCATGGAATTAACGGAATAATAGTCCCCTTTGATTTTCACCATCGGCGAAAGCCTGCCACTCACAGGGAAATGAAACCGGTGATAGTCTGCCGGGCTTAACCGCAGAAGTACCAGGCTGCCATCGGCATAAACCCGTGCCAACGAGTCGTTTCGCAAAAAATCAGGCAGGTCCATGCGGTAACCTTTGACAATAAAATATTGATACCCAATATTTTCCCATGCTTGTATCTTTCCATCGCCGGGCGAAATGACCACATTATTATTGGTGTCAACCTGCCTTGCTCCCGGTTTTAATTTCCGGGTAAAGAAATCGTTGAAAGAGATGTATTTTTTCTTTTGAAAATCACTCAGATTGATATGATATTTTTTGACAAAAGGTGCTATCTTATTTACGGACGAAGGTTTGTCCATAAGTTTTCCGTACCATTCAGAAGCAAATTTCCGCTTGATGACCGCATTTAACGAAAGTTCCCCCACCGGATTGTTATACAGCCAGGAGAGCCATCCGCCGGCCTCCACCTGTTCGGTTTTTATCTGTCCCGTTGCCCGGTCCACATAGCGGATGGGTTGCGGTTTTTGGAAAGGATAGAGTAGCAGCAACACCAAAATAATGATGACAGCCGCATAAAACCGTTTTTTGCCCGTGTGAACGCCTATCATAACTCCCATTTCCTGCAAAAGTAGGGAAAAACAGGTTTTGAGAGAAATTGTACTTTCTACCGTGGTTTTTTTAAATTTGTGGTCAAAACTTAAGATTATGCGATTGCTAATTCATGATAACTACGACCAAGCTTCAAAATGGACTGCGAATTACATAGCCCATAAAATACAGAAAAGCCATTCGACTCCGGAAAATCCTTTTATACTGGGGCTGCCCACCGGTTCATCACCTGTCGGGATTTACAAATCTCTTGTTGAAATGAATAAAAGGGGAATCCTTTCGTTTAATAATGTGGTTACGTTTAATATGGATGAGTATGTAGGTATTCCGGAAGATCACCCCGAGTCGTACCATGCTTTTATGCGGAAACATCTGTTTGACCATATTGACATTCCTGAGGAAAATATTAACATATTAAACGGCAACGCAGAAGACCTGAATGCAGAGTGCAACCGTTTTGAAGAAAAAATAAAATCTTACGGCGGAATAGAACTGTTTCTCGGCGGCATCGGTGCCGATGGGCATCTGGCTTTTAACGAGCCGGGGTCTTCCCTTTCGTCGAGGACGCGGGTAAAGACGCTGGCAACGGATACCATTATTGCCAACTCCCGTTTTTTTGGCAATGACATGGAAAAAGTACCGAAAACCGCTCTTACCGTAGGTGTAGGTACCATTCTCGATGCCCGCGAAATTGTAGTTATTGTTTCAGGCTATGCCAAAGCCAATGCCGTTTACCACGCCATCGAAAGAGGGGTTAACCACATGTGGACCATCAGTGCTTTGCAATTACATTCCAAAAGCATGGTCGTTTGTGATGAGGATGCGGTGAGTGAACTCAGGTACAGTACAGTAAAATATTTTAAAGATATTGAATCCGAAAACATTAAAAAGCATAAGGATTTGTAAACCGGCCGGGCAAGAGAAAACTCATCCACTCATTTCTGCACCATCTTTCCGCTTACTTCGCAACTTGCTGCCACCGTATTGTAAATGGTACCGAATTTTTTGATATTACGATAGAGCAAATCCACCTTTCTTGCTTCAGCATCCGAATAAATGGTTAATTCATAATCCACACTGACCATGGCCGGCGGGACATCCTGACGGGTGCCGTGAACTGAAATCTCCGCTTTGGTGTATGGGATTTTCAGCTTTACGGAATAACGCTCCACATTTTTCAATATGCAGGCGGCAAACGAGGTTAAAAACAATTCTGCCGGGTTGGGAAGCAGCGTTCCGCTTTCCGCCGCCGTATCAAAAGGGATGGCTATCTCTTTTTTAGCGCGTGACAACGCTACTCCTCCGGCTTTTGAAATGGCATTTATTTGGTATTCAAGCATGGCAAGGGTTTTTAGATTTTCTGTGAAAAATATTTCTTTCGATATTTCAAAGCAACTTTTACCAACAAAATAAGCACCGGTACCTCCACCAGCGGCCCGATAACGGCGGCAAAAGCTTCGCCCGAATTAATCCCGAAAACAGCTACCGCCACGGCAATGGCCAGCTCGAAGTTGTTGCTGGCCGAAGTGAACGAAAGGGAAACTGTTTTGGGATAATCGGCTCCGGCCTTGCGTCCCATGTAAAACGACACGAAAAACATAATAACAAAATAAAGAATCAACGGAACGGCTATAAGCAGCACATCCAACGGAAGTTGCACGATATATTCACCTTTGAGTGAGAACATCACGAAAATGGTAAACAGCAAGGCGACAAGTGTCAACGGACTGATTTTCGGGATGAACTTTTCGGAATACCACACTTTGCCTTTGGCTTTTATCAGGCTAAACCGGGTAATGATACCGGCCACAAACGGGATGCCGAGATAAATCAGGACGCTTTTGGCAATCTCGCCCATGCTTATGTTGATGTCGTAGCTGTCCATGCCGAACCAGCGGGGCATGATGGTAATGAAAAACCAGGCAAATACCGAGTAAAACAAGACCTGAAAAATACTGTTGAGTGCTACCAGTCCGGCGGCATATTCGCGGTCGCCATCGGCCAGGTCGTTCCACACAATCACCATGGCAATACAACGGGCAAGGCCGATTAAAATAAGCCCGGTCATGTATTGGGGATAGTTGTGTAGGAAAACCACAGCGAGGAAAAACATAAGCAACGGTCCGACAATCCAGTTTTGAATCATCGAAAGTGAGAGGATTTTCCAGTTGCTGAACACATCCTTCAGCTCTTCATACTTCACTTTGGCCAGCGGCGGGTACATCATCACAATCAGGCCAATGGCAATGGGAAGATTGGTAGTACCCGAACTCATTTTCTCCCAGAATCCCGCTACAGCGGGGAAAAAATACCCCGAGAACACCCCGGCCAGCATGGTCAGGAAAATCCACAGGGTCAGGTAACGGTCGAGAAAAGAGAGTTTTTTTTCCGATTTCACTTTTTTCCTGTATTACGAAACGAGTGCGGTATGCTCCACTAAAATCTCCGTAGCATCTTTGATGTTATCGGTTACCGGGCAACGGGCTTCCGTTTCCTGTGCCCAGCTTTCAATTTCAGCATCTGTCGCTTTCTCAAAATCGGGCTTTAAATGTATTTTTATCTGTTGGAATCCGGCCCGTTCTTCAAAAGAACAACCCATAAAATTACAGGCGTTCATATTGCCTTCAATATTGATTTTCAGCTTGTTCAGTTTTAATCCTCTCTGCCTGGCCACTTCATGTCCGGTAACGTTCAGGCATCCTGCCAACGCCATGAGCAACACCTGTACAGGTGCCGGGCCATCGTTTGTCCCCCCCATATTTTCAGGTTCATCAATGATCATTTTAAATTTACCTGATTGCAAATTCATTTTGGTAGCATTCTCACTTTCGCCGTGAACACGTACATTAACAGGCCTGCCTATTGTTTGTTGTATTTCCATGATTTTTTTGTTTTTGATTTATGTATTAAATTTTGAAATTTATTATTTGTTTAATTTTTCGTTATAAAACCGGGTAAAGTCCCTTTCGATTTCATCCCTGATGCGGATAAAAACAGCTTTGATTTCTTCGGGGGTACCGGTGGCTTTCGCCGGGTCATCAAAACCGATGTGCAGCCGGTTTTTAACCTTTCCGGTGAAAACAGGACAGGCCTCTTTGGCACCATCGCAAACGGTGATAACATAATCAAAAGGGGTGCTGATGAACTGCTCCACCGGTTTGGGATGGCCGTTGCCCAGGTCAATACCTTTTTTTTTCATCACTTCGATGGCCACGGGATGGACACGTTCGCCGGGTTCTGTTCCGGCCGAATATACTTCCAGCGACGGGTCTGTCGCTTTCAAAAAGCCTTCTGCCATCTGGCTGCGGCAGGTGTTGCCGGTACAAAGAATAAGTATTTTCATCTGTTCTCTTCTCAAATGGTGCATTGGGTTTGACTTTCCGCGAGTTTCTCCATAAAATCATGCATACGGGTTTTTAACGCCTGGATTTTTTCTGTCTCCAGGCAATAGAAAACCCGGGTGCCGGAAACGGTTCCGTGTATCAACCCGGCGTTTTTCAGCTCCTGCAAATGTTGTGATACGGTCGTCCGGCTCAACGGAATCTCGCTGGTGATATCACCGCTGATACATTGATTTTGACCGGCAATGTAGTCGAGAATGGCCAGCCGGGCCGGGTGGGCCAACACTTTGGCAAAGGCCGCAATCTCCTGTAAGTCGGTTGTAAAAACCTCTTTCTTTGCGTAAGTCATAGCTTTGTTTGTTTTATGTCGCAAACATACGACATTTATTTGAAAAATACCCATGCTCATCGTATCAGTTTTTTGAGTAAATTTTTTTCGGACGGGCGATACCCCCTGGCCACCGGCTCCCCATTGACAAAAACCGATGGCAATATCCAGGTGCGATAGGTCAACAAGGCCCTGCGGTCGGTGATGATACGGATTTCAGCTTTTACATGGTATTTCTGGACAAAAATTTTAAGAAACTGCACCAGGCGTTGTGTTTTATGGCAGCCGGGGCCGGGACTGAGGATGTCAATACGATTTGTCATGGTGTGGTTTTTCAGGTAAATTCCCGGTTGTTTTTCAAATTTTGCGGTAGCCGAAAGCATAAATTCTTTCAAACCGTACCATCAGCCGGCCGTTTTCTTTCATTTTTTCAACTTCCGAAAAAACCTCCTGTTTAAAACGCTCCTGCATGGCATCGGGCAGTCTTTGGGCGTACAATTCCAGACCGGCCGCATCAAAAGATTTAAAAAGCTTTGTGGAACTCCCAAAATCAATTGCCGGGCTTTTGACATAAACTTTCGTTTCCTGAAATCCGTACCGGCTAAAAATTTGTTTGAATTCTTCCGGTGCAGGCACATACCACGGGAACTCCCAATCCTCAAAGAATTTTTCCAGCTTTAAATTCCGGACAGTCTGCTCACAAGTCGCCGTAAAAGGGTGCAATACATTGAGCAGCGGAAACTGCAAGCCCAGGCTTCCGCCGGGTTTCAGGCTCTTGTACAAACCCTCCAGTGCCTGGTCGGTCTTTTTGACCCAATGAAGCACCGAATTGGAAAAAACAAGGTCGAACCGGCTTTCAAAATCTATTTCAGCCAGGTCCATAACCAAAAATGAGGCGGGAACAGGGTTTTCTTTTAACTTTTCATTGCAAAGCCGGATCATGGAGGGAGTACTGTCAATGCCCAAAACAGAGCCTTTGGCGATCTGTTTTGCCACCAAAAAAGTAAGTTTTCCGTCACCGCATCCGGCATCCAACACATCGTCCGTTTCTTTCAGGGGCAATTGCCCCAGCAATTCCAGGTTCGCCTTGTTTTGAATACCCGATATCTCACTGTACTGGTTGCTTTTCCAATTTGTTTGCTGCTGGTTCATCGCTAAATATTTACGTGCTTATTAACGGCCAAAAATAAGACATCGCAATGGAATATCACTTTTTCCAGTGACACCCCATTGCGTTTTTCGTCTTGTTTTAATCAATCTGTTGGTAAGTAATGGCCCCCTGAGGCATGTTTGTGATCTCTTTGTTCACGATGGCGCGGGTAACTTCTGCATATTGTTTCTTACTTCACCTTCGGCCGGGTAAACTCGTCTTTTTCGTGACCGGAGCAGGAGATACAGACTTTCTTCCCGTCTTTCACCCGCAGGTAACGTTCGAAGACGTATTCGCCACACACTTCGCATTTGGCTTTGTTGAACGATCCTTTGGGCGGTTCATATTCAAAATCAGGCAGCATTTTCACATTGAACAGCTCTTCGTTGGTGGCGCGCAAGACCATATTTATGATATCCTGGCGTACATCGTTCGGGATATCCGAAGGCTCAATACCTTTTTTGCGGTATTTAAAAAATTCGTGGGGCGAAAGTGAATCGGAAAATTCATTGCGCAAAGCAATACGTACGGCACCTTTTCCGGGATACCAGAAAGTGGCGGCTACTTTGCCGTAATACAATTTTTCGATAAGGCCTTTCCCAAAAGTGGCACTGGTGGATGCCATGATGCCATCCTGCATACAGCCCTGCGGATGGGCAATACCCATTTCAGAAAAGACGTGCATTTCGTGATTTTTACTTCTGCTTACACCGAGTTTTTCCAGTGCCAGCGTTCCCATCCGGTAACCGATAGGCATAAACGGGCATTCGTGACCGTGAAATTCAAAAGCCCACTGTGGTACTTCAAACATTTTTTCCATTTTTTAATCCTCCATTTTTTGTTATTACTTATAAATCAATATCGTATTTCGTAGAAATACGAACATTGTAGATAAAAATTTTTACATTTTCATCAGTTCTTTCATCAATTCCTGCGCCTGTTTCCAGTTTTCTTCGTTAAGACAATAGCGGATTTTGGGCGGTTCGATGGTGCCCTGTATAAGGCCGGCATTTTTCAACTCTTTCAGGTGTTGCGAAAGGGTTGATTTGGCAATGGGCAGTTCGTCAGACAGGTCGCCGCTGTAGCAGCAGGCATTTTCCGAAAGCAAATGTACAATGTACACCCGCACAGGATGTCCCAGTGCCTTGGCAATGCGTGCTGTTTTCCGTTGTTGTTCCGTAAAAAAATCTGTCGTTTCCATTGACTTTTATTTCAGTTCGCAAAAATACGAACAATGTTTTAAAAAAAACAAATTTACCGGCCTTTTTTTGATTTTTTTTAAAAGGAGGCCTTTTTAGAAATCTCTTTAAACCAAAAAGCGAAAAGGAAGAGGCCTTTTCGCTTTTTTTATTTCAATTTAGTGTTACTACCGGAGCAAAGAAACTTAATTTTCCCTCACATCCATCTCTTCCATCGTTACATAACCATCTTCGTTTTTGTCCATCTTCTGAAATTTTGCTTTGTAATGATCGAGAAACTGGGCTTTGGTAACATAGTCTTTGCCCTGGGGAGCAAAGGTACTCACCAAATCAAATTCCTGGGCTGTCAGTTTCCCATTATGGTCTGTGTCTAACCGGGCAAACTTTGAGGAAGCCATGCTCATGTATTCCTTTTCGGAAATTTTATTATCCTTGTTTAAGTCAAAATCTTTAAAGAACTGAAGTTTCTTCTTAAACATGACAGTATCCTGAGCTTCTTCGTGTACTGCGGCTTTCTTAGCAGTAACCGATTCCTGATCAATTTTTTTGGCGGTTTCATTTTTTGTCTTTTGGTTTACACAAGAGGCAGCAAACAGCAGTGTGGAAAGCATCAAAATATACAACCGTAAGTTCAATTAAGAAATGCGACTTATAGTTGCGAAAAAGGGAGGAAGAAAAAGGAAAAAATAATTTTTCAGGAAAGGGCAGAGAAAAAATCCCTGCACCTTTCGCTGAAAGGTTAAAAGTTTCTTAATTTGCTCCCTAAATCGCCAA
>WGCY01000040.1 GCA_015493525.1 Bacteroidales bacterium | reverse complement strand
GCATACGATTTAAAAAGCGGCGTGATAAACCGCGGGCCGGAAAAAAAAGCCGACAAACCGGCAGTAACCACAATAATAATAAGGAGCGGATATTTCCATTTCATTAAAAGCCGCAGGCTTTCCCGACTGTCAAATTTGTATTCCATATAACACAATTTTTAGCAACAATTATTTTATTTTCATCTATTGCCTTTTCAGAAATCAAAAATATAAAAATTAACAGGGCAACAGGAAGAAAGAAACAGTTTTCCAAAAGACAAAGATAACATATCAGGACTATCTTTCTGCTTTTTTGTCGGCCTTCCCTGTAAGGACAGCCATAAATTCTCTGATATCAAGCGTTTTTAAAACTATCCCAAGCAGCAGGCCGGAAACAGTCAGCAAGACAAGCTGCACTTCCCACGGCACCGGGTTGAACCTTTGCAACAGAACGGCCATAAGAAAAGTTCCGGCCAGCAACAGTAACAGCCGCATCCACATGCCCAATCTGAATTTAAGGTGTAAAATGGTAAATGCAAAAACAACCTGTAACACCGCTGTAATCAGTTGCGTGGCCAGTGTAGCGACAGCAGAACCTACCGCGTGGTACCGGGGAATCAGTATCCAGTTTAAGCTAAAATTAAGCAGCAATCCCAGCAGGGCAATGTAATTCAGTGTTTTCAAACTGTTATTTGCCGTCAGCAAGGTGCCAAAAATATAGTTTGAAGACACACCGACAAAACTCCACATAAGCAGTTTAAAAATAAGTGCACTTTGCCCAATACGCAAATCAAACGCCCTGTTTGTCTCGCCGGCATGTTGCGAATACATAAGCAGCATAATATCCTTGGCAAAGAAATGTATCGCGACAACCAAAACAAGTGCCCCACTCATAATAATTGAAAAGGACAACTTTGTGAGGCCATCAACCGGTTTTCTCTCCTTTAACATTTTTGAAAATAGCGGAAGCAGCAAAACGGCAAACAGATAAGCCATATTCTGCGCTGCATCAAGCAGCCGGTAGGCCTGGGCATACACTCCGGCCTGCTGGTCCCCGAGCGGGTGGGGCAACAACCTTTCAATCATTACACTATCCATCCTCGAGTAAAAACTCATAAGCAGTACCAGCAAGGCAAAAGGCAGGCTCCGCCGCAAAACCATTTTAAAAAACGCAAAATCCCAATATAGCTTTAACCTTCCTGATTTTCTTAATACAATCCACAATGCCGCCATCGCCGTACACAAGTAAGCCAATGTCTGTGCATAAACAAACCATTCGATGGAAAAACGATGGCCCAATACCCCTGTCCACAGCAAAATACCCACAAAAAGGATCATAAGCAGGCGATCCGTAACGGAAAGGACACTATCTGTGGAGAACAATAACAGCCCGGAGATATTTGAGCGCAAATACAAAATGAAAGAGAGCAAAAACTGGTTGAACCCAACCCATGCCAGCAGGTATAGCTGGCGGCCCTGGTAACCGATAAGCAACGCAACAATGAAAACAAGCATACCATATCCGATTCCCAGCAGAAGCTTCATGGTGGCCATCCCGCCAAAATGTTCCCGGAGGTGCTGGTTGTGGCGTGCTATATTCCGGTTATTGAAATTGGTTATCCCTAAATCAAGAAAAATAAAAAAGAGGTAAGAAAAATTAAAGACGGCAAAGTAAAAACCATACTCCTGAGTACCCGTCACATTTTGAACCTGGCGGTCAATTCCCAAAATCCAGAAAGGCTTCACCAGCAGATTCAGGAACAGCAAAAAAATTAAATTCTTCAGGAATTTTTTCTGCATCACACAAAAATAAACATTTGCCGATAAATAGTTGGCAAAATACTAAAACCCCAGCTGAAAAAAGAAATTATGCCACGTACCGGGAATCAATGCCAACGTCAGTGCCATCCCAAAAACAGCTCCCCAGAAATGCGCACTATGCCCGATATTGTCATTTCCATGCTTTTGCATGTAAACCATGTAAGCAAGGTACAATATGCCAAAAAGCCACGATGGAATGGTAAAAGGAACAGGAAACAGATAAATCCTTCCCACCGGATAAATCAGGATACTGGAAAATACCACTGCCGAAACGGCCCCCGAGGCACCCACAGCACTATAATACACATTGTCTTTGTATTTCCCGAAATCGAAAAGTACCGAGAACAGGATACCGCCAACATAGAAAAACAAATAATAGAACAGGCCCTTCACGCCATAATGCAGCTTAAAAACCCTTTCAACAATATCGCCAAAAGAGTAGAGCACCCACATATTTACCAGCAGATGTAACCATCCGGCATGTACAAAGCCATAAGACAAGAACCGCCAGCCTTCGTTCCGGTGGTTAATGTCGTACGGGCTAAACCTGAGAAAGTCAAAGAGTTTGACATTGTAAAATGCATAAACAGACACCAAAACCGTAACACCAATTATAATAAGATTCATAATATCCTGAAAAATAAATAAAGAGCAGAGAAATTAGATTTTCCCCTTTTACAAAAAATTCTCCTACCTAAAGCCGGTTGTTGCCCACTTTCAAAATAATTTACCGAACGGAACATCATTCGATAATTTCTATCACCTCGTCAGCGTGTTCCAGAATCGTCTTCACCATCGCCTGCCAGCGTTGGGGGAAAGTAGCTTTTGACTCTTCCGTAGCCTCAGGGCCAATGGCCGACATCAAAATATTTCTTGGCACGACCACCTTTCCCGGGCGATAATTTACCTTCACCGATTTTCCCGAATCAAGACGCGTAAAACGGACATCCGCGTCCATATCCACACCAAAAAAGAGCAAATTGCGGCGGCCAAACCTGCCTCCCTGCAACCCGCTAAAGCCAAGTTGTCCAAACGCAGCTCCCGTAATATTTGCCAGGACGGAACCGGTTACGCCGGCATTGTCCGTTTCAGGCTCCCGCCTGAGTTCCACTTTAATATGGCCTCTCCGGGGCAATTCCGTACCATACAAAGCAGCAAGTGCCTTTTGGGCCATCAGGTAAGCTCCGGCCACCACGCCACAACTGTGCCCGGCCATTTTTACCACATCAAGATAACCCATCTCAATAATCCCTTTTTCGGTTGAGCCGAGAAATCCGGCCAGTTCATCTTGCAATACAATGGGCTGGATAGTATCAAAGAATTCGGGATATTTCATATTTCCTTTTATCATTTTCATAAATTTTATAGAACAAGTAAAATACTTGTTTTGGTTTAAGCTTACTCCAGGCCGGAGGCGAGGACATCCACAATATGCGCCACCTTTATGGGAAGTTTATGTTTTTTTATGTAACCATACTGATGCATAAGGCAGGAAGAATCGGTCGAAACAATGTATTCCGCACCCGTTTCCAGTGCATTCTGTACCTTTTGTTCCGCCATGGCGGTGCTGATGGGTTCAAATTTTACCGAGAAAGTACCGCCAAAACCACAGCAGGTATGGGTATCTTTCATTTCGATAAGTTCCAGCCCTTTTACATTTTTCAGCAGTGTACGCGGTTCATCGGTCAGGCCGTATTCGCGCAGGGCCGCACACGAATCGTGGTAGGTGATTTTATGTTCAAACACCGAGCCGAATTCTGTTTTATGGAGTACGTTGACAAGGAAATCCGTAATCTCAAAGATATTTTTCTTTAGCCGTCTGTATTCCAGGTGATAAGCCGTATTATGGAACAATTCCTTGTAATTATTTTTAACATATCCGATACAACTTGCCGAAGGTCCTACCACCGGACGGTCCGAGCTAAAATCATCCATAAACTTGATGCCCATTTTCTTCGCATCATCCCAAAAGCCACTGTTAAAAGCCATTTGGCCACAGCAGGTCTGGTTGGGGTTATAATGCACATTCAATCCTGCTTTTTCCAGCAACTTTACCATGTTGAATCCCGTTTGGGGATATACCTGGTCAATAAAACAGGGAATAAAAATATCGACGTCCGTTATTTTCTTTTTCTTCATTCCGGTTAACTAAAATATCAATCGTTTATTTTTTCCATCAAAAACAATCCGGTTTTTTCCATTTCTCCCCAATACCCGGGATAAGATTTCTTCACCACATCCGGTTCAACAATAGAAACCGTTCCAAACCTTATGGCCAGCGGGGCAAGGCTCATGGCCATCCGATGGTCGCCGTGGCTGTTGAAAATCAGTTTACCATGCTGCAAATCGCCCGGATGCAAAAGATAGCTTATGCCCTCCTGAACAATTTCGGCCCCAATTTTTCCCAGCTCCTGCTCCATGCTCAAAATACGGTCCGACTCTTTAATCCGCAAATGTTCTATGCCACTAAAACGGGCTTCAACACCCAACGCTGCACAGGTTACCATCACCGAAGGGACAATGTCGGGGGCCTGTGTAAAATCAAAATCTATGGTTTTGGCGACCTTGCCGGTATGGCTCAGGACGAGGCCATCATCCGTAAAATCAGAACGTACGCCAAGTTCGGCAAAGACTGTCGTCAGGAACCTATCGCCCTGCACGCTATTCTCAGACAGCCCCGGAAGCAGTACGCCGGAGCCGGCGTTAAAAGCGACCATTTCGTACCAGAAAGCGGCTGCACTCCAATCACGTTCCACTTCCACCACATCCACGTGATAACCTCCCTGCCCTACCCTGATCTCTTTTCCTGAAACCGAAACTTCAGCTCCAAAATCCCGCATCAGCGTAGCCGTCATGTCAATATAAGCCGAAGACACGGGTTCTGTTTTAAGGCGAATGGTCAGCCCGCCGGGCAGATGGGGGGCAATCAGCATCAATGCCGATACATACTGCGAACTGGAGGAAGCATTCAGCCCCACCACGCCACCATTCAGCTTTTGCCCGTGAATAAGCAACGGCGGAAAGCCCTCTTTTTCTGTATATTTTATGTCGGCACCAAGGCTCCGCAAGGCATCTACCAGGGCCCCAATCGGTCGCTGGCGCATCCGTTCGCCACCGGTAAGCAACCATTTACCATCCTGCCGCGACAGGTAAGCCACCAAAAAGCGAAATACCGTGCCGGCATTATGTGTATCCAGCGACAGCGGTATCTCCGAGCCGGCACACGTATTGATAAAGCTCAGGTAAAGGCGCATCATATAAGTGTCTTCGGCCTCCGAAAGATTATTGAAAAGCACTTTGCTCCGTTCGAGTGCACGCATAATCAACAACCGGTTGCTAATGCTTTTGGACGCAGGTAATTCAAAAGTCCCGCTTAATTTCTTTTTATTGTAACTAACTTGAAGCATATTGTTTTACTCATTGGTTTCTTAAATAAAAGAGAAGGCTTTCTCTCACTTTTGCCTCCGGGACCACAACATCCGGCACGGCGTTGCCTCTCTTTGTCAGTAATGTAAACCGAAGCTCTCCGGCTTTGGCTTTCTTGTCCTGGGCCATCAGTTTCATTATTTCCGGAATATCCCGTTCTGCAAAATTCAAACGGGCAAAATTCCGGTCAATCATTTCAAAAACTATTTCAGGGCTGTTACAATCCAACCCCTGCCGGTGTGAAGAAATCATTGTTGCACAAATCATTCCGGCAGCTACAGCTTCACCATGTGTTACCGGAGTTCCCGAATTCAGGAAGAATGTCTCCAACGCATGCCCTACCGTATGCCCGAAATTCAACAATTTTCGTAAACCGGTTTCCTGCCTGTCCTTTTCCACAATGGAAATTTTATCGGCCACACAACGTGAAACCATATCCCCCAAATCAGGGGCCATGGCATCAAAAGGCCGGTTATCCATCATTTCCCATAACGCAATATCCATAATCAAGGCATATTTCAGCATCTCGGCAAACCCCGACCGAAACTGTTTCCTGTCCAGCGTATCCAAAAAAACCGGGTCAATAATCACCGCTTTGGGATCGGCAAAAAGGCCTACCTGATTTTTATAACCTTCAAAGTCAATACCCGTCTTGGAACCTATGGCGGCATCCACCTGCCCCAGCAACGTGGTAGGGATATTCACAAAATCTATCCCCCGTTTAAAAGTGGCAGCCGCAAACCCGCCAATATCCGTAATCACCCCGCCGCCCAGGTTCACCAGCAATGCGTTACGTTCGGCATGCAACCGGGTAAGCTGTTGCCAGATAAACGAAGCCGACTGAATGTTTTTGTGCAGCTCACCGCTTTTTATCTTTATGACCGCTGTAATGCTGACGTTGGAAAGGATGTCCAGAAACACCGGAAGGCAAAGTTTTTCCGTATTCTCATCAACCAAAACAAATATCCTGGAATAGCCTGAAAAATAAACGGCAGCCTGCCCCAGCGCATTCTTCCCGACAATGTGGGGAACCGACATGAGAGCCAACGAAACAGGTTTCTTCTGCATGGTACAAAGATAGAACTTTTCAGGTTGTCATCATATCAAAAAAAAACACAAAAGTCCGGTAATCATCCACACCGAACAAACGCCCGGATATCGCTTTATCCTTTACAAAAGCCCATTCAAAATTGTACCTTTGTCTTTTGAAAAACAAGATTAATGGATTACATTGACATTTACGATTTGTTCAGGCACCAGTTAAATTATGGGGACAACCTGATTGAAACCCCGATAGCAGATATTTATAATTTTACGTTTGAGTCAAAAAGCACGCCACTGCTCCCCGGGGCAGACAAATACCGTTGCACCCGGCATAACCTGACATTCGAAAACTGCAATCCGGGGTTTAAATCCGAGATCAATGAAGATGAGCTGATGCTTAACAACAACGACATTCAGATTATCGACAACAAACGGTTCCGTTATCACGTTTTCATGCCCCAAAACAGCACTAAAGCCAACCGGTTTATCTTTATGTTTCACGGGTTTAATGAGAAAAACTGGGAAAAATACTATCCGTGGGCACACAAGCTGGTAAAAACAACCGGCAAAGCCGTTATCCTGTTTCCCATTGCATTTCACATGAACCGGGCACCACAACTCTGGAGCAGCCGTTATGAAATGTTTGAGCTAAGCAAAAAACGAAAATCAACCTTTCCCTGCCTGCTTAACGCTACATTCTCCAATGTTGCCATCAGCATACATGTCCATGCGCGTCCACAACGCTTTATCTGGTCGGGGTTGCAAACATATCACGATGTCATCCAGCTCATGGAACAAATCAACACAGGAGCCCATCCGCTGTTTGAGAAAAATTCCAAAGCCGATTTTTTTGCCTATTCCATTGGCGGGCTTCTTGCCAAAACGCTGTTAATGGCCGATACAAACAAGTACTTTGAAAAATCGAAGTTGTGCCTTTTCTGTAGCGGGGCGGCATTTAACAGGTTACAGGCATCCTCAAAATTCATTATCGACAGCCGGGGCAGCCTGGCACTCTACTCCTACCTCATCGAACATCTTGATTATCATTTAAAGGCAAACGCGCGGCTGGCACACTACCTCAGCGAAGCACATCAGGAAGGCTATAATTTAAGGAGCCTTTTGAATTACAATAAGATGCGGGAATACCGCGAAGAAAAGCTCAATGAACTCAGCAGCCGCATTGCCGCTTATGTGTTAAAAAAAGACAATGTTTATCCCTATTATGAGGTAGAAAACACACTTAAAGGCATCTCACATAACATACCCATCGGCGTAAACATCATTGATTTTCCCTTTCCCTACAAACACGAAGACCCTTTTCCCGCCAATAAAAAATACAGACAGGAAGTAAACGAAAATTTCCAAAAGACTTTTAACCTTATGGGCGATTTTTTAAAAGGCTGATACTGATTTGCCATCATCGATAACCGTAAGCCGGTCTTATCGCGAAGCCGGGATAATTGCTAAAAACGAAAAAGGCCATCCGCCAATGCGGACAGCCTTTCCCTTATAAAAAATAGTTGTTAAGCGTTCACCACTTTGCTCACCAGCTCGGCAGCTTCCTGTAACTTAATGGCAGAAAGTACTTTCAGGCCCGATTTATCGATGAGCTCTTTGCCCTCTTCGGCATTGGTCCCCTGCAGGCGGACAATAATAGGTACTTTGATTTCGCCGATGCTGTTGTAAGCATCCACAATACCCTGGGCCACACGGTCGCAACGGACAATACCGCCAAAGATGTTTACCAGGATAGCTTCCACATTAGGGTCTTTCAGAATGATACGGAAAGCAGCTTCCACCCGTTTGGCATCGGCCGTGCCCCCCACATCGAGGAAGTTGGCCGGATCGCCGCCCGACATTTTAATCATGTCCATGGTAGCCATGGCCAGTCCGGCACCGTTCACCATACAGCCCACGTTGCCATCCAATTTTACGAAGTTCAGGTCATAGCTGCCGGCTTCCACTTCTGCCGGGTCCTCTTCCTGTACATCGCGCATGTGCGCAATATCCTTGTGGCGGAAAAGTGAATTATTGTCAACCACCACCTTTGAATCGGCAGCATAAATCTTTCCATCCGCAGCTTTAATAACAGGATTAATCTCAAACAGGCTGGCATCGATGCTTTCGTAAGCTTTGTAAAGGGCAGAAACAAATTTCACCATCTCCTTAAAAGCCACACCGCTCAGGCCGAAATTAAAGGCAATACGCCGTGCCTGAAATCCCTGCAATCCCACTTTCGGGTCAATAACTTCATGATAAATCTGATCCGGTGTTTCGGCAGCCACAGCCTCAATGTTCATCCCGCCGCGGGGCGAATACATCACCATGTTACGGCCCAGGTCGCGGTTCAGCAAAATACTCATATAATACTCTTCCACCTTTTCCGGGCCGGGATAGTAAATATTCTGTTCAATCAGCACGCGCCGCACCAGCTTGCCCTCTTTTTTGGTCTGGGGCGTAACGAGGTGCATGCCAATGATTTGGTCGGCATATTTCCGCACTTCGTCCAGGCTTTTGGCAATTTTAACGCCACCGCCTTTCCCGCGTCCACCGGCATGCACCTGCGCTTTCACAGCCCATTTGTCCGAACCGGTTTGTTTTTGAATCTCTTTGGCAGCCGTTACCGCCTCGTCGGGCGAATTGGCCACAATGCCTACGGGTACCGATACGCCGTAACCTTTCAAAATGGATTTTCCTTGATATTCGTGTAAGTTCATACGATTTAACTTTTATAGAATCATTAATGAAGTCCCAAAAGTAGGATTTTTATTTTTCCCTCACGCCAAAACAACAGACAAATATCCGGCAACAGCACATATTTAGAACCATTTTTAAAAAGAAAAAGCTTTTTTTGATGTTTATCAGGGCGGCCCGCCCGCAAGGCCTGCGACGGGCTGTCCGTTATAGCTCCCTCCGGTTTGCCTGACGGCTGTAAGCGGTGCGGGTGCTTCCTGCGGTCGCCTCCACCCGCCACAGCCGCCGGGCATCCCGTTTGGCAGGCTGCCACTCCCATCCCTGGCGCAATGGCGCAAACATACGTGCATTCACTGTATCAGGCGTTCACCGTTTCGGGCGTCTACGCCCAAAGTCAGGAAGCCGAAACCCAAAAAAACCTACCTTTGCCAAAAAAACACCATCCATGGAATTAAACCTCAAACGCCCCCTCGCCTTTTTCGACATTGAAAGCACAGGCCTCAACGTGGCCAAAGACCGCATTATAGAGCTTTGCATCATCAAAGCCAATCCCAATGGCACCACCGAAACCAAAACCTGGCTGCTGAACCCGGATTATCCCATCTCGGAAGAAGCCGAGAAAATTCATGGTATCTCACAGGAAGAGGTAAAAGACAAGCCCACTTTCAAGCAGGTAGCCAAAGACATTCACCGTTTTCTGGCCAACTGCGACCTGGCCGGCTACAACTCCAACCGTTTCGATATCCCCATGCTGGTGGAAGAATTTTTGCGTGCCGACGTGGATTTTGAGGTAGAAAACCGCCATTTTATTGACGTGCAGAACATTTTTATGAAAATGGAGCCCCGAACCCTGAAGGCCGCTTACCGTTTTTACCTGCAAAAAGAGCTGGAAAACGCCCATTCGGCCACCGCCGATGTGCAGGCCACCTACGAAGTGCTCAAAGCGCAGCTCGACCGCTACGCGCAAACCGACTATACGGATAAAGAAGGTGCCGTGAGTACCCCCGTAAAAAACGATGTGGAAGCCCTCGCCAAATTCTCCACGCACCACCGAAATGCCGACCTCATGGGGCAGGTTATTTACAACGAAAAAGGAGAAGAAGTTTTCAATTTCGGCAAGCACAAAGGCAAAACCGTGGAAGAGGTCTTCCGCCGTGAGCCCTCCTACTACGACTGGATGCAGAAAGCCGACTTCCCGCTCTACACCAAAAAACTACTAACCAAAATCAAACTCCGCATGCTCCGCAAATAACCATGATTAACCATGAAATGACTACTGATTGACCATGAATGACAACCGAATAGCCATGAATGACAATCGAATGACCATCGTTTAACGATTGAATGACAATGTATGATCATTGAATGACAATTGAATGACCATTGAATGACCACTGAATGACAATGAATAACAACCGAATGACCATCGTTTAACAACCGAATGACAATCGAATAACAAAAAAAGATACCCCCATGAAAATAATTTGTATCGGACGCAACTATCGCGAACACGCCAAAGAGCTGAACAATCCTGTTCCCGAAAAACCCGTCTTTTTCATGAAACCTGACACGGCATTGTTGCAAAAAAACAACCCGTTTTTTTATCCCGGTTTCTCAAAAAATGTACAATACGAAACGGAAATTATCATCAAAATCAACCGCAACGGAAAGCATATTGAAGAAAAATTTGCACACAAATATTACGATGAAATAGGTATCGGCATTGACTTTACCGCCCGCGACCTGCAAGCCGAGCAAAAGAAAAAAGGGCTGCCCTGGGAAATCGCCAAAGCTTTTGATGGTGCGGCACCGGTAGGAAAATTTATTGACAAAAACCAGTTTTCCAGCCTCGATGACATCCATTTTTCCTTAAAAATTAACGGTGAGCTACGCCAACAGGGTCACACTGCCGACATGATGTTCAGCTTCGACCGGATTATCGCTTATGTTTCACAGTTTATCTCGCTGAAAATGGGCGACCTGATTTTTACCGGGACACCCTCCGGCGTGGGCCCCACACAAATCAACGACCATTATGAAGCATTCATTGAAGGCGAAAAGCTGTTGGATTTTAATGTAAAATAACCTCTTCTTCCTTTATGCCACTTCGTGCGTACTTTGTTCCCTTTGTGGTTAAATACTGACACATCAACTATGAAAGAAAAAGCGGTTTTCAACTGGAGCGGTGGCAAAGATTCCATGCTGGCCCTTCACAATGTTTTGAAAGAGGAACGGTTTGAGGTAGTGGCCTTGCTGACCACCCTCAACGAAAAATACAACCGCATTTCCATGCACGGCGTAAGGGCCGGATTGCTGGAGCAACAAGCGGAAAAACTGGGCATTCCCCTGAAAAAAATCCTGCTTCCGGAAATGGCGGATATGGAAACCTACTCCCGGATTATGAAACGGGAAACGGAATACTGGAAAGCGCAGGATGTTTCCGTTTTCCTTTTCGGTGACCTGTTTCTCGAAGACATTCGTGCATACCGCGAAAAGCAGCTTACCGGAAGCGGCATCCACCCGGAATTTCCCATCTGGCAGTACGGAACACAAAAAGCGGCCCGCGATTTTATCCGGCTCGGATACAAAGCCATCCTCACTTCGGTGGATGCTTCCAAACTGGACAAAACCTTCGCCGGAAGGTACTTTGATGAAAAATTACTTTCCGACCTGCCTACAGGAACCGATCCCTGTGGCGAAAACGGAGAGTTTCATTCCTTTGTCTTCGATGGTCCGCTTTTCTCCCAACCGGTAAAATTCCGGAAAGGGGAAACCGTTCACAAGACCTATGACGTGCAGGATAAAAGCGTAAGTGCCGGGTTTTATTTTACCGATTTAAAGGCAGTGGAATAGCCACTGGCCATTGAAAAAAACAAACCATGCCCAAAACGAAACAGACCAACGACATCAATATACCGGTAGCCGGGAAAATCGCACTTATCATTGTTGCGTATATTTTCGTAGTCGGCGCAGCCCAGCTTATCGGCTTTATGGTAGCTGGAATTCATTCTTTCAGTAGAACAGCTATTGAGAATATTTCCCTCTATCAGATGTTCATTCTGCAAATTTTTACCCTTTCTGCCCTTGTCTTTCTTATTTATATTTTC
>WGCY01000039.1 GCA_015493525.1 Bacteroidales bacterium | reverse complement strand
TCTAAACGCTTTAAAACCTATCCCAATAAAAAAACACGGAAGAAAAGCTTACAGTTTCTTTAAATATGGACTTAACAGATTAGCTAAAATTATTAATATCAATGATTTAGAAACGTTTAAAGACTACTGTGAATTTTTGTCATGTACTTAGTAATATTTTATTAAATGTCAAGGCTTTCCCGTTATATTTGCAAGAAAAATACAGATTGTCTTGAAAAACAAATATCTTTTTATGAAAAATCTTCTTGTTATTTCCCTTTTGTTTCTTTTGCCGGGTTTAATGGTGGCACAGGAGAGCAGTTTCGTACACCAAAACCGGCAGCGTTACCGTTTCTTTGCGGGAACCTATACCGGGGGACAAAGCGAAGGGATTTATGTGGTTTCCCTCAGCCCGGAGGGGAAGTTGTTGCAAGCCCGCCTGGTGGCCAAAACCGAAAATCCCAGTTTTCTGGCCTTAAGCCCTGACAAGAAGTTTCTGCTTGCGGTAAATGAAAACAATCCGGGAACGGTGGAATCTTATGCTGTGCTTCACGATACATTGCAACGGCTCAGCCGGCAACAGTCCGGAGGAAATGCCCCTTGTTATGTTTCTGTCAACCAGCGGGGAGATGTATTGACGGCTAATTATGGCAGTGGTACCATCGGCTTGCTGAAGATGGATAAAAACGGGAAACTTTCCCCGCTGCTTTTTGTGGAAAACCATAACTCCGCGGGAAAAACGGCCCATGCCCACGAAGCCCTGTTTTTGCCCGGAACACGGCAGGTAGTATCGGTAGATTTGGGAACGAACCAGTTGTGGCTTTCGCGGTTGAATGACACCGGTAAAAAGCTCATTCCCTATAAACAGCGCACCCTTGACTTACCTCCCGGTTCCTGCCCGCGCCATTTTGTGATGCACCCCAACGGGAAATGGATGTATGTGGTCAACGAGACGGGCAATTCGGTGAGCCTGATTCATAAAACGGCCGGGGGGCAATGGGTTTTGAAGAAAACGGTTTCTGCCCTGCCAGCTGGTTTTAAAGGGAAAAGCTATTGTGGTGAAATCCAATTGACAAAAGACGGCCAGTTTTTGTATGTTTCCAACCGTGGGCACAACAGCCTGGCACTGTTCCGGGTAAGCCAAACGGGTGATGACCTGAAACTTGAAGCCAATATCCCGGTTCACGGTAATTATCCCCGCTTTTTTGTTTTGACACCGGACGAGAACTTCCTTTTGGTGGCTAACCAAAAATCGGATAATATTGTGGTTTTCCGTCGTAACAAACAGACCGGCTTGTTGCAGTACACGGATGAAATAAAAATATCTTCGCCGGTTTGTGTGGTGTTTTTTTGAGGGCTAATTCCTGTTTTAATATGCCAAGAATTTCAGGTTAAATTATTTGTCCCGTCAGGGACAAAATCTTTGTAGCAAAAGAATACAAACCTAACAAGAAGCCCCGTTAGGGGCGAAATATCTTATAGAAAGTCTAAATCAGAAAAAAAACAAATAACAAAAAACAAATCCCAAATAAATTTCAAAACCTAAATCCCAAACCTCAAAACTGTTTTAATTTTGGAATTATTTGCAATAAAATAGGAAATAGCCGGCTTGTAGGCAGGCGGCAGGTTTTTTCCGGTCGTCCGGTTGAAATCCGTATCTTTGCCGACTCAAAAACAGAAATCAAATGGCTTTAAATTGCGGAATTATCGGTTTGACCAACACAGGGAAAACCACCATTTTTAATTGCATGTCGAACACCAAAGCCGAAAGCTCGAATTATGCTTTCAGTGCCACCAAGTCGAACATTGGCGTAGTGGATGTGCCCGACCCACGGTTATATACATTGAACGCTATTTTGCCTGCCGACAAACTTATCCCGGCAACGGTGGAGATTGTGGACTTACCCGGCCTTGCCAAAGGTGCCAGCCATGGCGAAGGAGTAGGCAACAAATTTCTGGCCGATGTACAACAGACCGATGCGCTGATACATGTATTGCGTTGTTTCGATGATGACAACCTCGCGCATATTGAAGGTTCCGTGGATCCTGTGCGCGACTTGGAAATCGTGGATTTTGAATTACAGGTGCGCGATCTGGATTTGGTCAACCGCAAATTACAACGTCTCGAAAAACTTTCTAAAACCGGTAACAAAGAAGCCAAAAAAGGCATGGAAGTGCTGGCGATTTACAAAGACCATCTGGAAAATTTTGGAAATGCCAACACGGCACCGGTAAGTGAAGGCGACGAGCAGTATATACATGATTTGCTGTTGCTTACAGCCAAGCCGGTCATTTATGTCTGCAATGTGGATGATGCTTCCGCCACCACGGGCAATACTTACGTAGAGAAAGTAAAAGCAGCCCTGCCGGAGGATGCCAAGGTACTGGTCATTGCCGGCGAACTGGAGGCAGAGATTGCCGAGCTGGAAGACGCAGAAGACAGGAATGCCTTTCTGGAAGATGCGGGGTTAAAAGAACCCGGTGTGGACAAGCTGGTGCGTGCCGCTTATGACGTGTTGAATTTGCAATCGTTTTTCACCATTGGTAAACCCGAAAACAGGGCATGGACTATCCGGAAAGGCATGACTGCCCCGGAAGCTGCCGGCGTGATACACAGCGATCTGGAACGTGGTTTTATTCGTGCCGAGGTAATGAAGTACGCCGACTTTATCCATTATAAGTCAGAACAGGCTGTGAAAGAAGCCGGGAAATTTCACGTGGAAGGGAAAAACTACGTGGTGGAAGATGGCGACATTATGCACATCCGGTTTAACGTGTAACGCACTGATTTTAACCTTTCCGGGAATTTACAAATTTTTTAAAAATATTTCTTTGCAGATAACGAACAAAGTTCTATTTTTGCAGTCCTTTTGCGAAAAAGGAAATCACGTTCTTGATGAGTAATGAACATGACGGGGTATGGCGCAGTCCGGTTAGCGCACCTGCTTTGGGAGCAGGGGGTCGCAGGTTCGAATCCTGCTACCCCGACATAAAAATAAATTTAGCACAACCCCATGGAGAGATGGGAGAGTGGCTTAATCCACCAGTTTGCTAAACTGGCGTACCTGTTTGGGTACCGGGGGTTCGAATCCCCCTCTCTCCGCAAAGCAAAATCCCGGCCGGAAGGTCGGGATTTCTGTTTTTCAGGCACGTCAAAAATTCCGCTTTTGTAAGAGTCTGAGAAACAGAAATCCAGTGAGCAAAGTGAACCAGGGGTTTTGCTTTGAACCTCCCCCACAAGGAATCAACGAAGTTAATCCCCCTCTCTCTGCTTTTTAGTATAATAATGAAATGGAAACCACTGCAAACAACACGTTTACAGTGATTTCTGTTTTTTAGGCAATGCACTAAAATGCACAAAAACGCAAAATTGCGGTGGCTTATTCGGTGGACTTTTTAAAATCACAAAAAAGCTAAGGGAACTCTTCCATCTGTGCCCGTGTTACTGTCAACTGTTCCCGGGCAGAATTCAGGCTTCAAAGCAGTGTGAAGGACAGCGGCTATTTAACATAATGTAGCCTTATAGGACGGCTTGGGATGAGGTGGCCGCTCCAGGTATGGCAGCAAGGGAGCTTTGTGCGGCAGTACTATAAGGCTACATTATGTTAATAATATAGCTTGGGAAGGGGGATGTTTGATTTATGATTTTAGATGTTTGATGTGTGACACGCAGTTGGGAAATGCACGCCAAGTGGATGTAAATTATCTCAGATAGAGTTTAAGTCCTAACGCTAACAAAATCGTACCTAAGCAATTATTAATTTCACCCCTTGTGAATTAATTTTTTGCATATCAATAGTTGATATTCCACCGTCAGTAATAATAATATCTACATCAGAAATATCTACAATTTTAGCAAACCTGTTATTGCTGAATTTGCTTGAATCGGTAACAATGATTATTTTTTTCGAGATTTTTATCATCGATTGAACCAAGCTTGCTTCATTTTCAAGGTTAGTGTACAATCCCATCTCTGAATCTATTCCATCAGCTCCCAAGATAGCGACATCACAACGATAATTAAGTATTGTTTTTTCGGTTATATTACCGATAAGTGACCTCATCTCAGGCCTGAGTGTTCCTCCAGTAATAATGGCCTCAATTTGTTCGTTATCAGCCACGATTTCAGCAATGGGAAGGCTATTGGTAATTAACTTGATATTTTTTTTATCTTTTAAGTTTTTAGCAACTTCAATAACGGTGGAACCGGAATCCATAATAACCGTATTCCCGTCCTGAATGCATTCAGAAGCGCGTTTCCCGATTCTTTGCTTTTGATGAAAATTTTGTTTGAGCCTCTGACTTAGGTTTAAATCAAAATCAGAAACCTGTTTGCTGATTGCCCCACCCCGGGTTCTAATAAGTAAGCCTTTTTTCTCAAAAAGAGCAAAATCGTTTCTTACAGAGACCTCACTCACGTTAAACATTTTACTGATTTCGCTTATGGAGATAACGTTTTTTTTGTTTAAAAGCTCTATAATCTTAGATCTTCTACTTAAAGTATTTCTTCCGGATTTAACCATTTCTTTGTTCATAAACAACGGTAAAAAATAATACTAACTCTTTTGCAAAGATAAAATAAAAATTGAAAATAAAACAATTACCTTATTATTTACAAGGTATAAGTTTAAAATTTATAGATAACATAAGGATTTGAAATAAAAATTTAAAAAAAGATTAAAGTTTTCTTGCTTTATGTTTCGTAATACTATATATTTGTCCCATTGATTTGATTTATGTAAGATAACGAAAGTTTTTTATACATCTTTGAAAGAATTAAAATGAAAAATCTTTATACCTTTAGTGAAATAAAGCAGCAACCTGCATTATGGCACAGTATATTTGAGCTTGTGAAAGAAAGGAAAGTAGAAATCCGCAAGTTTTTACAAGATTATATGACTTCTCACAAAAGCGAGGTTGTTTTTACGGGTGCCGGCTCTTCTTTTTTTATCGGGGAAATGGTAAGCGGACCGTTCCAGCTAAGTACCAAAATTAGTTCAAAAGCTGTTTCATCTACAGAATTGGTAACTCATCCTGAACTGTACATCAATCCCCAAAAAGACACCCTTTTGGTTTCGTTTGCACGCTCCGGAGACAGTCCTGAAAGCGTTTCGGCAATTGTTAATGCACAACAGGTTTCCACGAAGATAAGCAATTTGATTATCTGTTGTAACAAGGATGGAAAGCTAATGAAAATGAAATTTGGGAACAGTTATCGTATCCTCCTTCCCGAAGAGGCAAATGACAAAGGCCTGGCAATGACAAGTTCTGTAAGTTCAATGGTATTGACGGCCTTGTTAATAGCGAGGATTAATGAAATAGAGCAACTTCAACAACAAATAGACTTACTGGCCCTTTATGCAAACAGGGTTATTCAAAACGCTGAAGCAATTTTCAAAGATGCTGTTTCTTGTGATTTTGACAGGGCTGTTTTTCTTGGCTCAGGAGCCTATCAGGGACTGGCAAGGGAAGCCCACCTGAAATTGCAGGAGCTGACCAACGGAAAGTTAATCTGCAAATTTGATTCGTTTTTGGGTTTCAGGCATGGGCCAAAAGCCATTGTTAATGGCAAAACATTTATGGTTTATTTTTTCTCTAACGACAAATATGTACGTCAATATGAACTGGATGTTGTAAACTCTATGAACGAAAAAACCAGCCCGGTTTATTCACTGGGGGTTTCAGAAGACAAAATTAATACCGATGGCCTGAATCAGTTAATAACATTTTCTAAAGATGGAGAGACGTTGGACGAAAGTTTCCTTATGCTGGCTGAACTTGTCGTTGCACAATTGTTTGGCTTTTATAAATCGGTTAACGAAGGTTTTAATCCAGACAACCCTTCCATTAATGGTGCCATTCATCGGGTAGTACAAGGAGTGAAAATTTATAATTTACCGAAAGCTAATTTTGAATATTCAACCACTTCGAAAGTTTAAAGTAATTATCTTAAAAGAATGGAATATAATTCAAAAAATACCTCCAATGTTGAGTATATCCTTAACAAAATTAAAGAGGAAAGAAAAAAGACAGGCATAAATAGAACCTTATTTGCTGCATGTCCTAACTCCCTTTCTGTTATTAAAGCTGCATTACGTTCAGCGAAACGATGCAATGCACCAATAATGTTTGCAACAACGCTGAATCAGGTGGACAGTAACCGGGGATATACCGGAATGAATCAAACTGAATTTGTCAAAACAGTAAAGATGGAAGCTGAGGCATTAAACCTAAAAGAAGATTCTGTAATTATTGCCCTTGACCATGGAGGCCCCTGGTTAAAAGATGAACACAGGCTGAAAAATTTAACTTATGGTGAAACAATGCTACAGGTGAAAAAATCCATGATTGATTCACTAAAAGCCGGCTATGAATTGTTACATGTTGACCCCACTATTGATATTACCTTGAAAAAAGGTGAAATTATTGATATTAAAACTGTTGCTAACAGAACTGTTGAAATAATAGCACACGTTGAAATATTCCGGCGGGAAAATGGGTATTCTCCAATAGCCTATGAAGTAGGAACAGAGGAAGTTCATGGCGGGTTGGCTGATATGGGGAAATTCCGCCAGTTCCTTTCCCTTTTAAAACAAGGTTTATCTACTTTAGGATACGAAGATATCTGGCCAAGTTTCGTGGTCGGGAAAGTGGGTACAGACCTTCATACTACTGTTTTTGATCCCGAAGTTGCCCGTACACTTGCTGAAGAAGCTGGAAAATTTGGTAGTGTGATAAAAGGTCACTATTCCGATAACGTTGACAATCCCGAACAATATCCGTTAGCCGGGATGGGAGGTGCTAATGTTGGCCCTGAGTTTACTGAGAATGAATACGATGGGTTAATAGAACTGGTTGATATTGAAAAAAGATTATTTGAAGCCGGTAAAGTTATTACTTTATCTAATTTTAAAGACATTTTATGGGATGCAGTAATTGGTTCTGGAAGATGGAAGAAATGGCTCTTAGATGGGGAAAATGAAGATGACTTCTATTCCCTAGAAGGACAAAGAAAAGTATGGTTAATTAAAACAGGTTGTCGCTATATATGGACAAAACCGGAGGTTGAAGTTGCCCGGACAAAACTATATTATAATTTAGAAGTCAACGGTATTAATGCCGAAGAAATTGTTCTTTCAAAAATTGAAAAGTCAATGGACAAATATTTCTATAATTTTAATCTAGTCGATTTTAATAATTTAATTGAATAAGAATAACTAATCTATGAAAAAGGAATTTGACATTTTGGTGGTAGGTGAATTGAATGTTGATTTGATTCTCGATGAAATAAAATCTTTCCCCCAAATAGGTACAGAGATACTTGCTGATAAAATGACCCTATCGTTGGGAAGTTCATCGGCTATTTTTGCTTCAAATATCTCTGTTTTAGGATTAAAAACTGCGTTTGCCGGAATGTTGGGCGATGATAGCTTTGGACAATTGGTCGTTTCTTCATTAAGCTCCAAAAATGTCGATACCCAATTTTTTAAAATTGATGATAAGCAAAGGACAGGGGCTACAATTGCCCTGAATTATGGTGAGGACAGGGCAATGATAACTTATCCGGGTGCCATGAAAGTTTACTCGGTGAAAGATATACCCCGTGAAGCATTTCAATCAGCAAGGCATTTGCATTTTTCTTCTCCCTTTTTTCAGGAAAACATGAGAAAAGATATTATAAAACTTTACAAGATGGCAAAGGAATCAGGGATGACAACTTCGCTTGACCTTCAATGGGACCCTGAAAATAAATGGGATATTGATTTTGAAAAGTTATTGCCCCTTGTTGATGTATTTTTACCGAATAAAAGTGAACTTCTTGCTGTTACCAAAATGTCGGAAGTTGAGAGGGGGCTGAAATATCTGACCGGAACCAGCCGTATTATAGTTGTTAAAATGGGAGCTGACGGATCTGCTTTATTTGAAAATGGAAAGATAACCTACTATGAAGCCTTCAAAAATAATAATGTAAAAGATGCTATCGGTGCCGGCGATAGCTTTAATGCCGGATTTATTAGCACAATGTTAAAAGGTTACGACCTAGGTACTTGTATGAAAATGGGAAATCTAATGGGAGCCATAAATACTACCGAAAGAGGGGGTACCGGGGCATTTAGTTCAAAGGAAAGTGTAAAACAAACGGCCAAAGATTTTTTTGGTCAAGAAATTAAATTTTAAGAAATGCATTTAAAAGATAAACTAGAAGAAGCCCGTTTGAACAAAAAAGCCATCTTGGCAACAAATTTTTACAACTTCGAAACCCTGAAAGGGGTTTTACAAGCTGCAAAAAATAGCAATAGTCCGCTGATTTTGCAGCTTACGGAAAGCTCCATTAATTATATGGGGCTCGAAAACGCTTTGAATATGGGGCGTACAGGCCTTGACTATTTTGATGTAGAAGGCTGGATACACCTCGATCATGGCGGGTCGGTAGAACTTGCCAAAAAATGTATTGAAATAGGGTTTGACTCTGTTATGTTCGATGGCAGTGAACTTCCTTTAGAACAAAATATCGAACAAACAATGAAAGTAGTGAAAATGGCAAAGTCCCATAATATTAATGTAGAAGCAGAATTGGGATATGTAGCAAAACTGGGGCAATCAACAACTAAAATGGGATATACATCTCCTGATGATGCTGTATTTTTCGTGAAAGAAACGGGTGTTAATGCACTTGCCGTTGCCATAGGAACTGCCCATGGCTTTTATAAAGAAGAACCAAAACTTGATTATAACAGGCTAAAAGCAATAGCAGAGGTTACAAACATTCCTTTGGTATTACATGGCGGGTCAGGTGTTCCGGGAGAAGCTATCAGGAAGGCCGTTTCCCTCGGTATCTGCAAGGTAAATGTAGCCACGGAAATAAAAAATATATTTATGAAAAAATTACAACAACTTCTGGCAGAAAATAATGAAATAGATTTACGGAAGGTATTTCCACCAGCTATTAATGCAGTTTCCCATTTAATCGAAAGTAAATTAAAATTAGTTCAATAAAATTAATAAAATTAATGCTTTATGAAAAATGTTCTACTTGTCATTCTTGGTTTTTTACTGGTTTCGTCAGGCTTTGCTCAGATAACGGGTAAAGTATATGATGAAAACGGAAAATCCATTCCCGGAGTTACAATTGTGGTCAAGGGAAAAACAAATGGAACCACAACCGACTTAAATGGAAAATATTCCTTAAATGCAAAAAAAGGAGATATTTTGGTGTTTTCCTTTGTGGGATACGAAAAACAAGAAATCCCTGTAAAAGAAAAAAAGGTAATTAATGTTTTCCTTAAACCAGGAGTTATTAACATGAAAGAAGTTGTTGTAATGGGTTACAGCAACAAGACAAAAACAGAGATTTCCAGTGCGGTATCTGTTGTAAAAAGTGCACAATTGAAGACGGTCACTACCAATGACATTGGTAAAATGCTTCAGGGAAAAGTTACTGGTGTTCAGGTTATAAGCAGTAGTGGGGAACCCGGGGCAGCATCACAAATAAGGATCCGGGGTGTTTCCACCATAAAACCAGGAGACCAGAGTCCTCTTTATGTGGTAGATGGTGTAATTGGTGGTAACTATGACCCAAATGATGTAGCTTCCGTAACTATCCTGAAAGGAGCAGGAGCCACAGGTTTATATGGAGCACGTGCAAACAAAGGAGTAATTATTATTACCACAAAAACTGCCCAACAAAACAAACCTTCTTTTGAATTTAAAATAACCACCGGAATGCGAGTAGCCGATCAGGGACACCTTAAAATGATGAATGGTTTACAGTTTTATAATACAACTAAAGAACTCTATCGTGATCCTACAACCCATCAAATAGATATCATTAAGTTTTATCGTGATTTTCCAAAAGAATTATCAACAAGAAATTATAATTGGGTAGGCGATGCATTTAAACCGGCTATGGTTCAAAATTATTATTTATCGGCTAATGGAAAGAAAGGGGGGTTTACTTATTATCTTGGAGGAACCTATTATAACGAAGGGGGGACTTTCATAAATACAGGTTATAAAAGATTGAATCTAAGAATGAACACTAAATATCAGTTTTCAAAAAAAGTAAGTCTCAGGAATAATATTAATGTCAGTAATAATTATGGTACATCTTATGATTATATGAGTATGTATTATGTCTATTTGAATCTGCCCTGGGATAACCCGTATGATAGTACCGGAGCTCCTCGATATGTAGATGGAAAAACACAAGGATGGTGGTCCCGTGACCACATAAACCCTTTACATACCCTTCAAAATACTGAATACAATTATACTGGTTTTAGTTTTGATTATGACCTGGTTTTCAACTGGAACATTACCAGGTGGTTAACATTTAACAGTGCTAACCGTTTAAGTTATTCTACTTCAAAATCCCATAATTTTGTTTCTCCCCTTGCTGCCGGAACATATCACAACAAAGGGTACATCAATGAAAGGCAAGATAATTGGAAAGGTTTTATTACTACGAATCTGTTAAAATTCAAATTCCAAATCAAGAAACATTCCATTGACGGACTGGCAGGGGTCGAAGTAAATAACGGATACAGTGATTTTATTAGTGTGGAAGGCAAGGGGTTGCCGGTTGGATTTGATGTTCCGGCCGTGGCTTCCAGCGAAAAAAATATCAATGGTACCAATTCCGAAGTAATATTCCGGTCTGTTATTTCACAAGTGAACTATAATTACAACAAACAGTATTTTTTGACAGCCTCTTTCCGGGCCGACGCGACTTCTAATTTTCCACCTGAACACAGAACGGCTTATTTTCCAAGCGTTGCTGCTTCATGGTTAATAACAAACATGCATTTCATGAAGTCCCATTCTAAAGTTAATTTATTGAAATTGCGTCTTAGTTACGGAATTACTGGGGATCCAGATATTGGTGCAGGTCGGTATATGGGGCTCTTTTCCCTTAATGCACAATACAACAATTATTCTGCTGCATTTCCGTATCAACTCCAAAATTATAATCTGACGTGGGAAAGGACCGGGGAAACGGATATTGGAATTGATTTCGGAATGTTTAACAGGATTAATTTAACCGTTGATATTTATGATAATATTACCAAGAACCTTTTGGTTTTAGCTTCTCAACCCTTGTCTCAGGGTTTTCAATATCGTTGGGAAAATGGAGGAATTGTTACTAATAAGGGTTTTGAGATTTCTTTAGGAGGACGTATTATAGATAAGAAAAATTTTAGCTGGCTGTTAAATATTAACTACTCAAAAAATGGAAATATTCTTAGTGGTTTGGATAAGCCAATTATATCCACCGTCGGCGGAATTTCTCAAATTTATAGAAATGGTGCCCAGTTATACACATTTTTACTTCCTAAATGGCTTGGTGTAGATACACAAACCGGTGCCCCTTTATGGGAAAAAATAACGAAAGATTCCAATGGGAATATTATTAAACGTGAGCCAACAAGTAACTATGCTGAGGCTGCTCCACAAGAAGTGGGTCATGCTTTACCCGACTTTTATGGCGGATTTAGTACTACTTTAAGATATAAAAACATTGAGTTGTACGCTGGTTTTACTTATCAATATGGCAATGATGTTTATAATTTTGTAGAGCAATTTATGAACTCGGACGGACACGAACCTTATTATAATTATATGGTGCCCAAACCTGGGTGGACAAGATGGAAAAAACCAGGTGACAAAGCCACCATGCCCAGTATGCAGAATAACAACCTGTCAACAGAACCTTCTTCCCGCTATATAGAAAAAGGCAGTTTTCTTAAACTTAACAGCGTTACAATTTCTTATCGGTTTTCTCAAAAAATTGTAAAATCATTGCGCTTAAACGGATTAATGCTCTCTATTGAGGCAAATAATGTATGGACATGGACACCTTACTGGGGACAAAATCCCGAGGCAACCATAAGAAAATCCGATTGGTCAATGCCGGGCGTGAACGATTTCAGGTATCCCAATAACAAGCAAGTGGTTTTCAATGTACAAATTAAATTTTAAGGAGGTCATAAAATGAAAAAAATATTTAATATTACTATAGTAGGAATGATTGTCCTTTTGATGGCGATACAGTCGTGCAAGAAAATGGATATTTATCCCAAAGATAAGGTTACAACCGGTTCTGTCGCTAATTCTTCGGATGGCATTTTAAATGTTACCAACGGAAATTATGCCATGTTTAAAGATGTGGTGGAATTTAACGGTTTTAAAGATGATAATAATTGTTATGTCAGGCAGTATTTCCAAATGTCTGATTTTGCAGCTGATAATATAGTCAACGGGCAAAGAACCGAAGATCCATTGTATTATAGCTTTACCTATACTCATTCGCCTTCTCAGGCAAATGCCCGATACTTCTGGTATATTTCATATAAGATAATTAATGGTGCCAATACTGTTATTGATATTTTAAAAGGAAAGAAAAACCTGACCCCGCTTGAACGGCAACTGGAAGGGGAAAACTATTTTCTCCGTGCTTTTTGTACTTTCAACCTTGTCCGTTTTTATGCCAAACCATACAACGAAGGGGATCCTTCAAGTAACCCCGGTGTTATTTTGCGTCAATCAGCTTCGGAAGAAGCTGCCAAAGCAAGGGCGAGTGTAAAAGAGACTTATGCTTTCGTATTGAGTGATTTGAAGAGTGCCGCCTCGTTAATGGATCAGAGCAGAGGAAAGGCTTTTGCAAGCAAGGAAGCGGCTTGGGCAATGCTTTCACGGGTTTACTTAAACGAGGGTGATTATAACAACACAATCGCTTACTCAGATTCGGTTATCAATTCTGGTAAATTCAAACTTGAAACCAGTGCTTCTTTTCCCACATATTTTGCCAATGCGTTAAACCGTGATGAAACCATTTGGGCTATTGCATTTACCCCGGCTGACAATAGAGGAAAATTCGGCTCAATTGCCTCTATGCTGTATTCTGACGGTAATAGTGGCTGGGGCGAAGAATTTGCCTCAAAATCTTTACGTGATGTAATGAGTGCCCATTTAAACGATGTTCGTTGGGATTATATTGACACCCTGCATACTGCTAATGGTGCAATAGCTAAAAAGAACGGAATAGAAATATTTTACATTACAAAGTTTTCTTTTCAAGATGGAGACCCTAATTTATCCTCACCTGTAATGTTTCGGTTGGCCGAAATGTACCTAAACCGTGCCGAAGCTTATGCCGACAAAGGAAATGTAAGTAGTGCTTTGGCCGATGTAAATAAAATACGAAAAAATCGTGGTCTTCAAAATACCCTCTATTCCAGTGTGCCGGCCGGAGAAACTGTACTTGATGTAGTACTTAATGAACGTAGAATTGAGTTGGCTTTTGAAGGTTTTAGACTATGGGATTTATTGCGTAACCACCGTAATATTGTACGTGATTACTGGGGTTACCATATTCCCGGACTTACTGTTTCAGATATTGACTTGAGCCACCCGCCTACTGGTTATCCCAATTTGGTCATTCCCTGGAACAGCCCCAAAGTGCAGTATTACATCCCTATTGATGAAATTCTGGCAAATCCCTTATGTAAACAAAATCCGTAATTTATTTTATTTATTAATTTATTTATTCATTTAAAATTTTTAGTTATGAAAAATCGAATTCTATTAGTAATGATGGGTTTAGCGGTGAGCATCTTCTTTGCTTCCTGCAAAAAAACCCCAGCAGGTCCTCCTCCCATCACGGGAGAAGCGTTATTCTCTTATGTCGCCGACGGCTATTCCGTTACGTTTAAAGATGAATCGACTATAAGTGGAGGTAATCTGTCGTATGATTGGAATTTTGGTGATGATTCTACATCCACCAAAAAAGATCCCGTACACACGTATGCAAAAAAAGGAACTTATAAGGTTACCTTAACTGTTACGGATGCCCAAGGGGGCAAACATCCAGTTTCCACAGATGTAGCAGTAAGCAAAAAAACCCGAATCAGCTTAACGGATAATTCGTTTAGCGATTGGGACGCTGTTACCGAAGACAGTCTTATCGTACATTTTAGTGATACAGTGCAGAATGTTGTTTCGGAAGCTAAGTTTGATTATGATGCATCCATGGTGTATGTTTATATTAAATATACGGGAGTTGATAGCCTGTGGTTTGATGTTTTTATGGACAATGATAATGATACAACTACCGGTAGCCGTAACTGGTTATGGCCCAAAATGGGTGCTGAATATCTGATTGAGGGACAATTGGCAAAACCAAATGCTGCCCCAGCAGGCTCTTATTACTTTAATGGGGCAACGCAAGATGCATGGTCTTGGGGAGCTGATAAACCATTTCCTCAGGGGTTTTATAAATTAGGCACTATTAAGGAGTCAGGAGGAACTGTAACTATTGAGTTTGGTTTGTCGCGTGATAAAATTCCTGGTTTGAATCATGACTTTGTTCAAATTGCAATTATGTTAAGCGATCCTGTTACCTGGGCAGATGTTGGTCATATTCCAAATCCGGGAGGGGCTGGTTTTACTCTACACATGAAGTAAAATATTCTTTTTCTTGAACTAATTTTTCTCATAATTGGTGTATTTGTTAATTTGTAGTACAGGAACATGTTACATAAATTTTAATGTAATTTATGTTCCTGTACTTCAATAATCACTATAATATTTTATTATTATGCGTATTAAAAGTATAATTTCTTTTCTTTTGGTTGCTTTATTTGGAAGTTTTGGTTTGCAAGGACAAACTTATACCCACATCAATTATCAGGAAGACAATGAAAATTTTACAAATCCAGGACGAGGATTTTATCATGCTGTTTCTAATATTAATTATAACGACCTTTTATCTTTTCGTAAAGAAGGGATTAGTTTAATTTTTAAAACATATCATCTCGGACAATTTAAACATGGCCTTATTTCAACCTCTTTTCTTCGCAATATGGAAGACGACTTTCAGGTTCTGAGAAAAGCAGGTATGAAAGCTGTCATTCGTTTCAGTTACACAGATAAATCCACCCCTCCATATGGAGATGCCCGTCCTGAAATAGTATTAAAACACGTTCGTCAGCTGAAACCTGTTCTTCAGGCAAATAGTGATGTAATACTCGTTTTGCAGGCAGGTTTCATTGGAGCCTGGGGTGAATGGTATTATACGGATTATTATTCCATAAGCCCGGGCAATATTTCTGCTAAGAATTGGGCCGACAGACGACAATTAGTTGATTCATTACTTACAGCTATGCCCGCAAACAGGATGATACAGGTACGAACTCCCAATTATAAGATAAAGCTACTAAATTTAAATTCTTACACGCCTGTGTCACAGGCACAAGCTTATACTGATCTGCCCATTGCAAGAATTGCACATCATAACGATTGTTTTGTCTCTAGTCCAAGCGATGTGGGAACTTATATTGATAGTACTATTGAAAAACCTTATCTGGCAGAAGATTCAAAATATACAATTGTTGGAGGTGAAACCTGTCAAAAATGCGCACAATCAACTTGTAGTAACTCAGTGAAGGAAATGCGCCGTTTTCATTGGACCTTTTTAAACAAAGATTATAATCAATCGATTATCAGAGAATGGCAAGATCAAGGCTGTTTTCCGGAAATTCAACGTAAATTAGGATACCGGTTCAGACTTTTAGCTAGTGAGATTCAAGATAGCTCAAAACCCGGAGGAATATTTCACCTGAATATTAAAATGACAAACGATGGTTGGGCGAACCCTACAAATCCACGGCCTGTAGAAATTATTTTGAAAAACAAAACCAACGGAAAAACCTACTACATTAATCCTGAAGGGGATATGCGCTTATGGCCCATTCACGATACGATTCATATAAATATCACAGCAGGACTTCCTAGGTATATAGAGCCTGGTGATTATGGGGTTTATATCAATTTTCCAGATGCAGATACCCGTCTTAATGAAAATCCTGAATATTCAATACGCCTGGCCAACATCAATGTGTGGGATTCCGTTTCCGGATATAATTCTTTAAACCACATCGTTAAGGTTAACACTTCGGTTCAGGTACCCACTTATTACGGAGGCAATTATTTTAAAGGAAAAAACACTATTTTTTCCGGACAAACGCATATAATTATTGATGGCAATGCAGAAGATTGGGAAAATATACCCTTAACTTACTCCGCTACGGATCAGGCTCCCCAAACACTGAAACTCTTTAATTCGGCTGATACCCTTTTCGTTTTGATTACCGGGGACAGCCTTTTGTCACACAATCGTATTCTCTTAAATACGGATGATGATACGACAACCGGAGCTTTCTATGGTCCCTGGAAACAATCGGGATTTGATTATATGATCGACTCCAACCGTTTGCTACAATATACCGGCACAAACCACGAATTAGCCTGGTCGTTTTTAACCCGGGTAAATATTATCCATAATCATAAAGTTGTCGAACTTAAAATGCCGTTTAGTCAACTAAATCTGCCAAAAAATAATTATACCTTAAGCCTTGGTTATGAAAATATTAACAATCAAAAATCCAAAGAAAGTTATTTACCTTTGGCCGGTAAAGATTTGATTTACTATCAAAAAAACAACACGGCGGGGTATCCGGAGGCTCTTATATGCAAAAATTACGGGACACACAACATAATTTACTGGACAAGAAATTTACAAAGTAATAACGTATTTACTTTTTTACAAAAATCTGTTTCAGGTGGAAACTTTAAAAACCTGGCTGTTTTAAAAAATGACCAGGTCGTTTATTTCGATGAAGATTTACAACTGGGAGACAAAGTTTCCTATCGTATCCAATACAAGGAAGGAAACAACTTATCTGCTTTTTCTGATACAATTCATAAAACTATATCAGATAGTCAGGGCCGGTATGCTGAAATACACCTTGATGGGAATCCCAATGATTGGGATGTTGTTCCTCCTTCAGCCACAGGCTTCGTAAACGGAACGATGGCTTCTATCTGCTTTTTTAACAACCGGACGGCCGACAGCCTCTACTTTGCCATTGATGGTAAAATTGAAAAATCATACCGGGTTAATTTTGATATAAACAACGATGGTACTTTCGATTGGTATATAAGTAACGATTCCCTTTTTTCAATTGTCTCAGGAGAAAGCCGGTTTAAAAAGCTTATCGCCTCCTATCACAACAGTAACTTTTTAGAATCGGGTATTAAAATGAGTGAAACAGGGCTGGATACGGCAAATACTTTTGGTGCTTCGTTGTTTATTGATGGGCAGGATGTATGGGGCAATGATGAACATTTTAGTTTTATGAAATACCAGCCCCCATCAAGCCCAAGATATTTCAATTTGGGAACCCTGACAGAGCATAAGTGGTCTCGCATTAAAATAACGTGGTTTCCTGACCAATCTCCTGAAGGCTATGTCATAGAACGTTCAGCAAACGACAGCCTTCATTTTAAGCAACTTGTAAAACTGGACAATACTAAGTTCCAATACATTGATAAAAATCTGGACAGTACAACTAATTATTATTACAGGGTGTTTTCTTATAAGAATTTTTTACGCTCACCTTATACCAGGGTTAAGGGAATGCGGCCTGGACGTCCGCTCGGAATAAATAGCATAATAAATCACAATGCTTCGGTTACCATAATTCCTAACCCTGTAAAGCAGTACGGCCAGATTGAAATTTCATTGGAAAAACCGGATATTGTCCAAGTCTCTCTTTATTCTTTAAACGGACGGAAAATTATGTCCCTTAATCCCAGGCAAATAACCGGAAAGACAACGATTCCATTGAATGTAACCAATATAAAGGCGGGATATTACCTTTTAAAAATTTCAGGAAAAAAGACCTTATTGTTTAAGAAACTCATAATTTTTTAAATATAAATTATGGCAAATAAAAAACCGTGGTTGCTTTATGCATTGATTACTACTCTGTTTTGGGGAGTATGGGGGGCTTATACGGAAACATCCCAATATCCGGGAACAATTATCTATGTAATCTGGGCAATAACAATGGTTATCCCTGCTTTGTTTGCCCTAAAATCAATAAGCTGGAAACCCGAAACGGATAAAAAATCAATATTGTACGGAACAATTATAGGTTTTCTTGGAGCTGGTGGGCAATTAATACTATTTACGGGTGCCATTGCCAACGGGCCAGCCTATCTAATTTTCCCTATTATTTCGCTCTCACCCGTAATAACAATACTGTTATCGCTGTTCTTTCTTAAGGAAAAAGCTTCCTCCAGGGGGTGGGTTGGCATAATATTAGCGTTGATAGCCATCCCTTTTCTATCATACCAGGCCCCGGACAATAATATTACTCATGGCCTTTTATGGTTGGCTTTTGCCTTGCTGGTTTTTCTTGCCTGGGGCCTGCAAGCATTTTTTATGAAAATGGCCAATAACCGGATGCGTGCGGAAAGTATCTTTTTTTATATGACAATAACAGGCCTACTCCTTGCTCCCGTTGCATTTTACATGACAAACAATGCCACATTAGCAAAGTTGACGTGGAATTGGAGATTAATAGGTTATACCGCCATGATACAAATTCTAAATGCTGCCGGTGCACTTACCCTGGTCTATGCGTTTCGATACGGGAAAGCTATTATTGTTAGTCCGCTTACCAATGCTGTTGCCCCAGTAATTACTGTCATTATTTCATTGATTCTTTACAAAACTATGCCTGATAATATTATTTTAGTTGGTATGGTATTATCAGTTACTTCTATGTTCGTGTTGGCTTTTGAAGATAGTTAACCCCATAATTTATAAATAGTTCAATCCTGGAATCAAAATTAATTAAAGTGCATAATATAATGAAATCGAAATTATTTATTCTGTTATTGATGCCCTTGTTTTGGGAACTTCAATCCTGTAGTTTCGGACATACTGATAAAATACAAAGTCTAAAAATAAGCGGCAAGGACCTTTCGATTGAATTAGATGCATTAATGCGTACCCACATTACCGATGTGCAACAAACAGAACCGTTAACCAAAGATTATAGCTATTCTGAATATATCGAAACCCGTCATTGGAAGCTTAAAGATTTTCATCGTGAAAAGGATACCGCTTTTGAAATCAGCGACAGCATAGGAAAAGGGGAAAGATATATCATTATCGGGGAATGTAATAAAGGAAGGGTTAAAGTCGAAAAGCGACTATCCATTACTGTTTATAATAATTTTCCCAATATGGCCATATTTAATACGGAGTTTATCAACAATGGGGAATATTTAAACCTGAAAAAATGGGTTAGTAACCATTACGACATTTCTTATTCACAGGGTGATACGCTGGCATGGTCGTTTCAGGGCGGCACAACAGATGAGCGTTCCGACTGGATCAGGCCGGTAAGTAACGGTTTTTACAGGGAAAATTATCTCGGAATGACAAGTTCTGATTATGGCGGCGGCATTCCGGTAACAGATATCTGGCGCCGCGATGTGGGGATTGCCATAGGGCATATCAATATGGTTCCGCTACGGGTTACCCTACCTGTTGAATCAGATGATGAAGTGTCCGGTGTGGATATTTCCATTCAAAAAAAATATAAGGAGACCCATCCGTTCGCTAACGGAGACACCTTGAAACTTCCCAAAACTTTTGTGTCAGTTCATACAGGCGATTGCTTTATTTCTTTAAGAAAGTTTTCGGAATTTATGCAGAGAAGGGGGATTACCTTTCCAAAACCGGAAGATGGGGCTTTTGAACCCGTTTGGTGTGCCTGGGGGTACGAACGAAATGTTACACCTTCCGAAATTATCGGGACACTGCCTATGGTAAAGAAATTAGGTTTCAAGTGGGTGGTTATAGACGATGGTTATCAGCAGGCAGAAGGGGATTGGCATGTAAACCGGAAGAAATTCCCTGGAGGTGATAAACAAATGAAATCCCTTGTAAATAAGATACATAGCTATGGCTTAAAAGCCAAACTTTGGTACACTCCTCTAGCTGTTTCACCTTGCTCAAAACTTTTCAAAAAAGAACCCGATATTATTTTGTACAACAAAGATTGGTCACCCCGATATATTACCTGGTGGGACAGTTACTATATGGGGCCTACTTACAGCAAAACAATTGCAAAAACAAAAAAAGATTTAAACCTGTTTATCAATAAATGGGGATTTGATGGGTTGAAGCTTGATGGACAGTTTCAAAATGCTGTTCCTCCTGATTATAACCCTGCACATCATTTGAAAAACCCGGAAGAGGCCTGTGAAAAACTACCTGACTTTTTTAAAATGATATACAAAACTGTTCGTAACAAAAAACCAAATGCCGTAATAGAGCACTGTCCCTGCGGGACCTGTATGTCGTTTTATAATATGCAAACTATGAACCAGGCGGTTGCTTCCGATCCGACAAGCAGTTGGCAAATCAGGCTTAAAGGTAAGGTTTACAAAGCTTTGTTAAATAAAACTGCTTATTATGGTGATCATGTGGAATTGAGCGATGGTGGTAATGACTTTGCTTCCACCATTGGTATTGGCGGTGTTCCCGGAAGTAAATTTACGTGGCCGAAAAATAATCCTGCCGTAACCGATGGAGATTTTTTGCTTACACCTGAAAAAGCCAAATTATGGAAGAAATGGATAAGTATCTACAAGCAGAAAATGCTATCCAAAGCCAACTACCTTGGCACTTTATATGATATCGGATGGAATAAGCCCGAAACCCATGTACTTCAGAAAGGCGATACGCTGTTTTATTCATTTTATGCAAAAAATTGGGAAGGTAAAATTGATTTGCGCGGCCTCGACCAAAAGAAAGTTTATACGGTTTATGATTACGTAAATAGCAAAAATATCGGTACGATAAAAGGAGGACAACCCTTTATTAACGTATCTTTTCGTAAATATTTATTAATTGAAGTTTATCCAAATAAAGAGTAAAAAATGAATACTAAAAAAGAAGGAGTAATTTTTCCCAGACCTTTTGCCTTTGCCATTGATGATTTTGGATGGATGAATGGTAATGACGATGGTTATGGAGACCATCAGGGCCCGTTCCGTATCGGAATTGACAGGAAAATGGATGTTGACAACTATAAATGCGTTGTAAAGGTTGCCAACACGATGAAAATCAGATTAATGGGATTGTTTGTTTTGGGGGAAATGGACCGGTTAAATATCCTGGGAAAATATCCCACTACTAATCCCCATGGGAAAAACTGGGATAATTCGCGAAATATCTGTAATGAACAGATTGAAATCATGGATTATGTAAAACAAAATGCAGCCAATCTCGAATTTGGGCTACACGGTATTTTACATGAATATTGGCCTGAACCGAATAAACGAAAAAGAGCTGAATGGTATAATTTGGAAGATGATCATCCCTGGCCTGAAAAGATTATGCAAGACCGGGTGAAATGTTTTAAGGAAATAATGGCACAATACGGGCTCTCAAAAGAAGAAGGCCATTCTTTCCCCGAAAGCTTTGTGGCCTGTGCTTATGGTTATTACTGGAATCCTGACGGAGAATATAGCACAGGCTCCGTTCTTGGTACGGCAGGTGTAAAATATGCCAATACAATGTTTGACGAGGTTCCTGAATTAAACCCACCAAAAGAGCCCAATGGAGGCGGTTTTGATCACGGAGTATTGGCTATAAACAGAAATATTTATGGCACCATGTGGAATGATTACTCGTGTTTACCAACAGTACCTGTCGATAAACTGGAATCAGATATTGTCGAATCGCATTGGACAAACTGGCTTGCCCCTGATGATTCCCGTCAAGAAGAAACCAACCAGAAATGGATAGATTTTTTAACAATGATCCAGCAACAAAGAAACAGGTATCTTGCAAAAAATACGGCACAATTCTATTCCCAGTGGCTATATAAAAAATACACCTTAATAAAAGAGAAAAACGATGACATCGTTGAAATCGACAACACAAAAATGCCTGATGTAGCTTATCAGAAAGGATTTTTAACCGGAATGGTACTAAAAGTAGCTTTAGCAGAAGGGCAGCATATTTCTGCGGCAAGCATAAATAATAGAGAAATTGCTTCTTATTTTGAGGATCAGGGGTTTGGTTTCCTTTATTTGCCCGTGCTAGAGCAAAAGAACTATACGCTAAAATATTCAATTGGTTCCAAAATTATGCCATATTACGTATATAATGACGGAACTTACAATGTATATGATTTTATATATGAAAAGGATAAAGCATCAATTAATTTAAGAATTTACGGCCAACAAGTTGTGAAAATAGCAGGAATTACTTCGCCAGGCAAAATAGAGATATCAAACCCGTCCGTTGCATTAATTGCCACGAATTATGATAGTACGACAAAAACATTGTCGTTAACACTGAATGCCCATGATATACAAGGGGAAACAACCAAGATTAATATTTCTTTCTGAGATTTACGTATTAAATAAGAACGGAAAATTATAACAAGACAGTTTTTTCATAAGCAAACTGGAACCATGGGGCTATTGAAGAGTAACCTATTTTTAATAGTCCCCTTGGTTTTTATACAAAAAATATTAAAAAAAGTAAGTATAAAACTATGAACAGATGAGAATATTTCTAAAGATTAGTCTTTTGATTGGTATATCTTCTATCTTAATCTTAGGGGTTAGAAATATTATTTGTGGAAAACAACCTTCTAATCCATTAAAACAACAAGATTCGTCTACTGCTGTTTCTCATCCGGTGAATAAAATAAATGACATTAATGCAACGAGCATAATTTTCGGATCATCTGTGTACCCTGAATCAAAAGGAGGTTATGCTTCTAATTGGCCTTATTTTGCATGGGGGAGGCCAATCCATAATCAAGAATTTTTTATTAAGGCTACAATTAGTGAAAATCAGGGTAATTCCCTTTGGTTTTGGCCTCCGGGCGATGGGCCTCATCACAAAAAGGAGAACAACCCGGTTTATGAAAGTTACGTGAAGCATAAGCCTTATCATTATCCAGAGGCTTTAGGGAAGCTTTGTGCGGCTAATAATATTTATATGGGAACAGTCTATATGAGTGAGTTACTGAATTACGGCACAAATCTTAAAGAATTGTCTGAGGTTCATAATCTGAAGTTTGTTGCCCAAGATTTTGGTGAATGGGATGGGTTTCTTTACCAAGCTAAAAGCTCTGCTGAAAAAGCGAAAATAAAAATGAATTGTACGTCCATGAAAAAGGCCTATCACGAAATATTGAAAGCAGGAAAAAGTATGATTGCCAATAGAGTATCCGATAAATACCCAGGTTTATCGAAGGCAGCAACAACTTCCGGTTCCGGGCTGGTAGCTATAAATTATGCTTCGGGGTTTGACTATGTTCTTCCCGAAGCATATTTTAAAAATGTAATGATGTATTTAGTTAATGTTAGGGGAGCTGCCAAGGCATATGGCAAAGAGATGTGGGGACTATGGAATGCCTGGGAATGGCAGACACTTGAGCTTGATTTACCACCTTATTCTGGAGATGCTCCCTTGCGATTGTTGAAAGCCGGAATTAATTTTGAATGGATGTCAGGTGCTAAAATCATACTTCTGGAAAGTGGTAATTTTTCTGTAAATACCTGCGAACCTAATGGAAAGCGTTTTACAAGGTTCGAAAAGGGAAAGGGGAAAATGACTATGTATAATTCACCGGTTACGACTGCCATACGTAAAACCTGGGGGGAGTGCTGGAATACCATCAAAAAAGACAGGGGAAAGCTTGGAACCCCCGAAGTAAGGACAGCGATTATTCGTGGTAATTTCGATGGGTATGTCGGTTGGTTTATAAATCCCAGTTTGCCTCCCTATACCCCTATGTGGGCACAGTGGAACGCTGGAAAAGAATGGCATTATGATGCTATAGAGCGTTCCTGGGAGCTTATGTACGATATTTTTTTAACAGAACGGGGAACTGTAAACGGCAAAAGAAATCGATGGCTTGCAGGACTTCCTCAGGGACAATTCGATGTTGTTCCTGCTAACATACCCCTGCAGCGGCTAAATTCATATAAGACTTTGATATTCCTTGGCTGGAACAGTATGACAAATACGCTTTATAATAACTTAATTGAATACGTTAAAAATGGAGGAACCCTTTTCATATCGGTACCTCATTTCAATATTCCCAGAGATGGTGACAGAAAAGAAGTTGTTAATGATTCTTATAACGTTAGTGGGCTTCTCAAGGGAGGGGACCTAAGTGAGCTGTGTGGAGTGAAAATCATAGGAAAAGGCAGTCGAATTTCTCAAATAATGAGAAAAAATACAAAATTAAATACCCTTCCATCTTCGGCCTATTATATCGCTGATTTTAAAACAACCAGCCCCTCTGTTACAACTATTATTAATGCCTATGCCGGGATGAAAAAACCACTTATCATTGAGCACTCTCTTGGAAAAGGACATGTATTTCTTTTAGCAACATGGGAATATATAGGGGGTGACTGTTCAAAAAAAACAGCCTTAGAAGAAATCGTTTCAGAGGTTCTTCGTTCTGTTGTTAAGAGGAATCGAGGCAATATTTTTATTACAGAGAAAGGGGCGGATAATCCCGGACAAAACTGTGAGGCAATAGCGTGGGCTAATTTTCCTGCAAACAAGCAGGTGTCTTTTATTAATACGGACATGGATCATTCTCATATTATAGATATCCATTTGAATAATAAAATAAGGACGATAAAGATAGAACCAAATGGGAAAATAACCAATGTTTTTTATTAACAAGCCACTATTTGGTTCGTATTGATTATGCAAAGAAAGAATAAGCACAATAGAAATGACTGATTACTATTCATAATAGTAAATTAAAATAGAAACGTGAATTTAATACATTATAAATATGAAAAATCAAGCTAAAAAAAAGAAAAGGGAACAAACGGGCCCTATTATTACCATAGGTATTTTATTCTTTATTTTTGGTTTTATTACCTGGCTTAACGCAACGCTAATTCCTTATCTTAAAACGGCTTGTGAATTAAGTTCATTTGAGGCCTATCTGGTAACTTTTGCTTTTTATATTTCTTATTTTGTAATGGCACTTCCTTCTTCAGTATTGTTGAAAAAAACGGGTTATAAAATGGGTATGTCGTTAGGATTGGCTATTATGGCTCTGGGAGCCTTAGTTTTTGTTCCGGCGGCTTTAACACGGACTTATTTCTGGTTCTTAACCGGATTATTTATCCAGGGAACCGGTTTAGCCGTATTGCAAACAGCTGCGAATCCCTATGTAACCATTTTAGGACCTATTGAAAGCGCAGCCAAAAGGATTAGTGTTATGGGGATTGCCAATAAGTTTGCCGGCATTTTAAGCCCCGTGATACTCGGTGCTATTATTCTTACCGGTATTGGGAAAGTCAGCAAAGATCTTGCAGATCTTACCGGACCGGTAAAAGACGCAGCATTAAATGCGCTGTCCCATAAAGTTATTCTACCTTATGTAATTATGGCAATTGTCCTGATGGTAATGGCTGTATTACTAAAGATTTCAACCTTACCCGAAGTGGAGGCTAAGGAAAAGGAGTCATCTGAATCAGATTCGAGACGGACAAGCATTTTACAGTTTCCTTATTTCTGGTATGGCGTGATTACGTTGTTTTTTTATATGGGCTGTGAAGTGGTGGCTGTAGATACACTCATCAATTATGGGCTTTCACTCGGCTTCAACATAGATGTGGCAAAATTTTTCTCATCATTTACCATGATTGGGATGATAATAGGTTATCTGGTTGCAATCATTACCATTCCCAGGTATATTTCCCAGCGAAAAGCACTTAAATATTTTTCTTTATTGGGTGTAATTTTTACGTTGATTGCTGTATTTACGCATGGGTATACATCCGTTCTTTTTGTGGCATCCTTAGGTTTTGCAAACTCTGTAATGTGGCCTGCTATTTGGCCGCTTGCCATCGATGGTTTGGGAAAACATACAAAACTAGGCTCGGCTTTTTTAATTATGGCTATTGCCGGTGGTGCAACTATCCCGCTACTCTACGGTTATCTTTCCGGACTTAAATCGGTAGGAGCAACACATGCGTATGCTATATTAATTGTTTGTTATCTCGTTATTTTTTATTTCGCCGGATGGGCCAGTAAGATTGGAAAAGCAACTTCATGAAAATATTTGATAAGACGTTGATTGATAAATTTTTGTCAGAACTATTAACAGATGCAATAAACTTATAAAACAAAAAACATGAATAAGAATCTGTTTATTTTAATATTATGCTTGTTTAATACAGGATTTATGGTTGGACAGGCCGTTTATCCAGGACTGCCGATCGGATCCCCTGTCATTCAATTATCACAAGGCAAAATTTTGGTTCAGAATAATGTACTTTCGGCAAAATGGATGATAAAAGATAAAACTTTAAAAGCTCAATCTTTTAAAAATAAAGAAACAGGGCAAAAAATTGAATGGAATAATAGACCCTGGTTTTCCATTCAGCTTCACGATGGTAAAGTACTAACATCCAACAATTTCCAAGTTTTAACTGCCCCGAAAATTAAAATAATAAAAGGCAAACAATCTTCTGTAAGAAAATCAGGAAAAGAGAACGGGGAAGAAATCACAGCTGTTTTATATTGCAACAAAATCCATTTAAAAATTCACTGGAAAGTTATCTTGAAAGATCACTCCAATTATCTTCGTCAGGAATTTACCTTGATACCGGAAAAGCCACTGGCAGTGGATAAAATCACCCTTTTGGAAATGCCACAAAGCTCCGGGATGAAACCAGACGGTGTGGTAGCAGGAACACCATGGGTTAATACGGACAAAGGAATCTTTATGGGATTTGAATACCCACTCAGTCACTATGCAACAAAAAATAAAGAGGCGGTATCGTTCATGGTAAAAACAAAACCGTTGATTCCTAAAAAATCTATCAGTCACTCCACAGCATGGGGTATATCACCAAAAGGTCAGATACGCCGGGCATTTTTATATTATATCGAACGTGAACGCGCGGTTCCCTACCGTGAATTTTTGCATTTCAATTCATGGTTTAACTCTTACGGAGCCAAATTAAATGAAAAAGAATGCATGGACTGGATCCGGACTTTTGGCGACAGCCTCATAAAAAATCGGCATATACCGATGCAAGCCTTTTTGTTTGATGATGGTTGGGATAACAACAAAACATTGTGGGAATTTAACAGCGGCTTCCCCGACGGATTTTCCAACTTGGAAGTAATGGCAAAGAAATATCATTCGAGTCTGGGGGTTTGGATGTCTCCTTTCGGGGGATACGGAGAAGATAAAGCACAAAGAATACGTTATGGATTAGCGCAACATCCTCCTTTTGAGACAAATGAGAATGGATTCTCATTAGCCGGACCTGTGTATTTTAATCGGTTCAGTCAGGTTATGAAGAACTTCGTACGGGATTATGGAATCACTATTTTCAAAATTGACGGCGTTGGACAAGGAGATAATGCAATTGGTTCAGATTTAAGCTATAACAGCGATATAGAAGCACTGCTTCGTCTGGTAGATTCTGTCAGGGTAATTTCACCTTCGATTTATTTTAGTTTAACCACAGGTACATGGGCTTCCCCATACTGGCTCTTTTATGGAGATGCGATCTGGAGAAACGGCGGTGATACAGGATTTGCAGGAACAGGAACAACCAGACAGCAATGGATTACTTACAGAGATGGAGAAGCATATAAGAATATTGTAAAGAAAGGCCCCCTGTATCCGCTTAATTCACTGATGTATCACGGGGTTTGTATAGCAGATCACGGAAGACCGGCTAAATTCGACATGAAAGATCAGGATATTTCAGATGATATTTGGTCGTTTTTCTCAAGTGGCACAGGATTACAGGAACTTTACATCAATCCTCACAAAATTTCATCAAAGATCTGGGATATGCTGGCACAAGCCATTCATTGGGCCAAAGCCAATGCCGAGACGCTGGTTGACATCCATTGGATAGGTGGCAATCCTTTAAAAGGAGAAGTTTACGGACGGGCTGCATGGTCACCACAAAAGGGTATTATAAGTTTAAGGAATCCTACCGGAGAAATTAAACATTTTCATGTAAATGTCGCAAAAGTGCTGGAAATACCGAAAGGTTATTCACAGAATTACAACTTTAGAAATCTTCGTTTTTTTAATAGTAACAAATCAGATATTATTAACGATAAAAAAGAATTTGACGTCACATTGCAACCCTACGAAGTAAAAATTTTGGTGGGGACTCCAGTTAAATAATTACAGTACGAAATTTATTATTTTTTATCTTATTTTAACATTGTATTTAAAAAATGAAAAGGAACATACTTCTAACAGCCATTTTGCTTACTTTCTTAGTGAATAATAGTTGGAGCAAAGTAATAATAGTAGCCCCCTCAGGAGGTAATTATACTTCTGTTCAGGCCGGGGTTAATGAAGCTAACGCCGGTGACACCGTTCTGGTAAAGGCAGGCACATATAACGAAACGGTTACCTTTCCCAAAAGTGGATCAATCGATAATTACATTACTTTGCTTGGTATGTCAGGGGCTATTATTGATGGTACCGGAAAAAAAGGAAAAGTTGGTATTACTATATCAAGTAAAAACTATATTAAAGTAATTGGTTTGGAAATTCAGAATTTTTCAGGCAGCCTAGATGATACACCTATGGGAATTTATGTTAACGGGAGTTCCGGTAATCTGGAAATACAAAATAACAAGGTTCACAATATTGACAACGATAATGGAAATGCTCATGGCATAGCTTTTTATGGAACAAGCTCAACACCGATAAATAATATTGTGGTTGATAGCAATGAAATATTCCATTGCAAATTGGGGTCGAGCGAATCAATGGTATTAAACGGAAATGTAACAAATTTTACTGTTTCTAATAATATCATCCACGATAATGATAATATTGGCATTGATTTTATTGGCTTTGAGGGAAACGGTCCAACCGGACACGACCAGGCACGTGATGGGATATGTACTAATAATACAGTATATAATATTTCCTCTTTAAGTAATCCTGCTTATGGAGGCGACCGTTCGGCAGATGGCATCTATGTAGATGGTGGAAGGAATATTATTATTGAAAAAAACAAAATTTATAATAATGATATTGGTATCGAGCTTGCCAGCGAACATAAAGGTAAAAATACACAGGATATAATTGTAAGAAATAATTTTGTCTCCGGATCGTATCAAGCTAATATTATGGCTGGCGGTTATGCCTCTAACAAGGGAAATGCATTTAACATTGCCATTGTGAACAACACTACTTACGAGGGTTATTCAGGAGAAGTAGCAATTCAGTATAACGCTGATACTGTTATTATTAAAAACAATATTTTTTATGGAAAAGCTAATCAGGATTACTTGCAACGTTGGGGTAGTAACAACAAAAATATAAGTGTTGATAATAATATTTATTATGGTGGAAGCACAACTTCGCCTGGTGCCTGGAGTGATGATAATGCAAAATATGCGAATCCCCAACTGATAAATTCCCCCAAAAATATGAATTTAAGCACCGGCTCTCCGGCAATAAATGCCGGTATTAATCTTGGTAACGGCTGGAACGGAAAACCTTTATCCGGGAAACAAGATATTAATAATCAGGATAGAATAGTAGACAGCATCATAGATATTGGCGCGGAAGAATATCAATCCACAACCGGGATAAAAGGTCATCAATCTTCCACTTTAAATTTTGTTGTTTTTCCAAATCCTGTGGTTTCTGTTTTAAACATAGAAAATACATCAGAGGAGAATTTTAAAATTTCAGTAACCGACATCAGTGGGCAACGGATTTTGGCCATGCAATTGAAAAAAGAAACCAAAGAAAATATAAGGGTAGCTACCTGGAATCCTGGAATATATATTTTGACTGCTGTTACAGCCAATTCTCAAAAGGTATATGTATATAAAATATTGAAACAACAAGAATGATTAATAGTTTAATAATTGATGCCATCTTAGGTCAGGCATCATTTGAAATCATAAAGATAGATTTGTATTATAGAATCTTTCTAATTTCATAGACAGGAGGGGATTGTCTGGGGTTTCTTTATAACACGTTTCCCATATAGGCAGTCCCTTTTCCTGTTTATAAAAATAGTAAGTTATTCCCAATAATTAGAGCCTGCTGATCTTCTTTCCTGAAGGGCTTCCAGAACTACTTTTGCATTAAAGCCCGATGTCTTTTTTCATAGCTACAAGTTTAATAATTTTTAAACTTAACCAGTGGCCTGATTTTTGGGAAATATTATAGTATTATAGTTTAAAAAATCATCTACAAAACCGCGCTACCTGTTGTCCTTCGTAAATGGCGTGTACCACCAGACTGGCCCCGCGGGTAACATCGCCGGCGGCAAAGACTTTGGGCACCGAGGTTTGCTTTTTATCATTGGTTTTCACGTTGCCGCGGTCATCAAAGGCCACACCGAGGGCGTTGAGCAGCCCTTTGTGAACGGGTTGCGTAAAGCCCATGGCCAGCAGCACCAAGTCGGCCTGGATCCGTTCTGGTTTCCCTTTTTCCTGCATTTGCCACTTTCCGTTGTCCTCTTTGTGCCAGTCCACAGAAATCACTTCCGCCTGTTTTACCCGTCCGTTTTCGCCGAGAAACCGTTTGGTCAGCAATGCCCATCGCCGGATGCAACCTTCGCGGTGCGAACTGGAAGTGCGCAAAACGTTGGGCCAGTATGGCCAGGGATTGTCGGCAGAGTTCTCTTGGGGTGGTTTGGGCAGGATTTCAATCTGGGTGACCGATGCCGCCTGCTGGCGGATGGCTGTACCCACACAATCGGAACCGGTATCGCCGCCGCCAATGACCAGGACGTGTTTTCCTTTGGCGTTGATTTCTTTTCCCAAAACGGGTTTCCCGGCCACTTTCAGGTTGCTTTGTGTCAGGTATTCCAGCGCAAAATGAATGCCCTCCAGTGTCCTGCCCTCCACCGGCAAATCGCGGGGCTGTTCCACCCCCAGTGCCAGCACTACCGCGTCAAAATCTTTTAAAAGCTGTTTTACCGGAAGGTCAACACCCACATTTACGCCGGTTTTAAAAACAATGCCTTCTTCGCGGAAAAGTGCCAGCCTGCGGTCGATAACCCGTTTGTTCAGTTTAAAGTCGGGGATGCCGTAACGCAGCAACCCGCCGACCACATCGTTTTTTTCGAACACCGTAACCAGGTGCCCTGTCTGGTTTAGCCTGTCGGCAGCCGACAATCCGGCCGGCCCGGAGCCGATGACTGCCACTTTTTTCCCGGTACGGAAAGCGGGGACGGAGGGCTTTACCAGCCCTTTGTCGAAAGCGGTTTCTGCCACGGCACATTCGTTTTCGCGCATGGTAACGGCACTGTCATGCACCGATAAAACACACGATTTCTCACAAAGGGCGGGACAGACGCGCCCGGTAATCTCCGGAAAGCTATTAGTACTGTTCAAAATGGCGTAGGCCTCTTCCCAATAGCCGTGATAAAGGGCATCCTGCCACTCCGGTATTTTGCTTCCCACCGGGCAGGCCCAGTGGCAAAACGGAACACCGCACTCCATGCACCGCGAAGCCTGCAACTTACGGTCATCGGTGTTCAGGGTCTGTTCCACCTCGCCAAAATCAAAAATCCGTTCTTTTACCGGACGGTAGCCGCCCTCTTTTCTTTTTACCGTTAAAAAACCTTTCGGATTACCCATTTTTTTCTGTTTTTTTATTCATGTCGCGAAGGATTGTCTTCGGTCTGTTTCAGTTTCTCTTCCAGTTTGCGCAATTTTTCTTCTTCCAGGATCTTCCGGTATTCAAACGAAATCACCTTGACAAACAGGGGCAGGTAATGCTCCCAGCGGGTCAGTATTTTGGCTGCCAGGGGACTTTGCGTGTAAAGCAAATGTTTGTTAATCAAATCTTGCAACTCTTTCATATTCTTTTTGTTGTCTACTTTAAGCAAATCCACCAAGCCTTTATTGCAGTAGTAGGAAAAGTCGTGGTTTTCGTCCAGCACATAGGCAATGCCGCCGCTCATGCCGGCAGCGAAATTCCTGCCTGTTTGGCCCAGCACCACCACACGGCCACCGGTCATGTATTCGCAGCAATGGTCGCCGGTGCCCTCCACCACGGCCCTTACCCCGGAATTTCTAACACAAAAGCGCTCACCAGCCACGCCCTGAATATAGGCTTCCCCGCCAGTAGCCCCATAAAAGGTGGAGTTTCCGATAATGACGTTTTCTTCCGGTTTAAACGGGGAACCTTTGGGCGGCACCACAATAATCTTTCCGCCGGAAAGTCCTTTTCCGATGTAATCGTTGGCATCGCCTTCAAGGCGGAAGGTAATGCCACGCGCCAGAAAAGCACCGAAACTCTGTCCTGCTGTTCCCGAAAAAGTAGCGTGGATAGTATCTTCGGGAAGTCCGTTCTCCCCGTATTTTTTGGAAATTTCTCCCGAAAGCATGGTGCCCACTGTGCGGTCGGTATTTTTGATGTGCCTGAAAAGCCATACCTTCTCTTTTCGTTTGAGGGCTTTTTCGGAAGTCTCAATCAGGCGAAAATCCATGTGTTGCAAAAGCGCGGACCGGTCTTGCAGCCCGGCCTGTTTTCTGTCGGTTTCCGTACCGGCAGGGATGTTGACCAGCAGGGGCGAAAAATCAAGTCTTTTCATTTTGCCAGTTATCACTCCTGGATTGGTTTCCATCAGGTCGGTACGGCCGATGATATCATCAAAACGGGAGAAGCCCATGGCTGCCAGTTGCTCCCTGATCTCCTGTGCCAGGAAACGGAAGAAATTGATGACATATTCTGCTTTTCCCGAAAAGTTTTTGCGCAGCTTTTCGTCCTGGGTGGCAATACCCATGGGGCAGGTGTTCAGGTGGCATTTGCGCATCATCACGCACCCAAGTACAATAAGGGCCGAGGTGGCAAAGCCGAATTCTTCCGCCCCGAGCAAAGCCATCTTTATCACATCCTGTGCGTTTTTCAACTGGCCGTCCACCTGGAGTTTTACCCGACCGCGCAGCCGGTTCAGCACCAGCGTTTGTTGTGTTTCGGCAATACCCAGTTCTACCGGCAGGCCTGCATAGCGGATGGAACTGACCGGGCTGGCACCGGTACCGCCTTCGCCGCCCGAAATAATAATCAGGTCGGCACGCGCTTTGGCCACGCCGGCGGCAATGGTCCCCACGCCGTTTTCCGAAACCAGTTTCACCGAAATTTTCGCCTGCGGGTTGGTTACACGCAAATCGTAAATCAGTTGGGCCAGGTCTTCGATGGAATAAATATCGTGATGGGGTGGCGGCGAAATCAGGGTAATGCCCGGTGTTGACTTGCGTGTTTTGGCAATCACCTTGTTTACTTTGTAGCCTGGAAGCTGGCCGCCCTCGCCCGGTTTGGCACCCTGTGCCACCTTGATCTGGATTTCATCGGCGTGCACCAGATAATTTGCCGTTACGCCAAAGCGGCCCGAGGCCACCTGTTTTACCGCGCTTTGCTTCAGCGTACCGAACCGTGCGGTCTCTTCGCCGCCTTCACCGGTGTTGCTGCGGCCGCCAATGGTGTTCATGGCCACGGCAATGGCTTCGTGTGCCTCCCGGCTGATGGAGCCGTACGACATAGCGCCGGTGACAAAGCGTTTCATAATGTTTTCGACGGGTTCCACCTGTTCGATGGGGATGGGGTTTTGCTTTATGCGCAGGCAGCCCCGGATAAAGGCCGGCCTCCGGTTGTATTCGTCCACCTTGCCGCTGTACTCCCGGTATTTTTCGTAATTGTTGGTACGCGTGGCCCACTGCAACAGGGCGATGGTGTCGGGGTTCCAGGCGTGGCCTTCCCCATCCTTCCGCCAGGCATATTTTCCGGTGTTTCTGAAAAGCAACTCCCGCCCCGACGGTTTTTCTTCAAAGGCCTTCCGGTGAAAGCGTTGGTATTCTTCATAAATCTCTTCCAGGCCGATACCGTCAACCGGTGAGGCGGTTCCGGTAAAGTATTCGTCAATCAAGCTTTTACTAACTCCGAAGGCCTCAAAAATCTGGGCGCCATGGTAGCTGCGGATGGTGGAAATCCCCATTTTCGAGAAAATTTTCAGCAATCCTTTGTTGATGGCATGAATGTAGTTTTTACGGGCCTCACCGTAAGTCAACGCCAGTTTATTGCTTTTTACCAGATGGTCGATGGCGGCGAAAGCCAGATAGGGATTTACCACGCTGGCGCCGTAGCCCAGCAACAGGGCAAAATGGTTCACTTCACAGGCTTCGCCGGTTTCCACAATAATCCCCACCTGCATTCTTTTTTTCTTCCGGATAAGGTGGTGGTGCACGGCCGCCACGGCCAGCAGCGACGGGAAAGGGGCCATTTGCCGACTGACGGCCCTGTCGGAAAGAATGATAAAGTTTTTACGGTCATCCACGGCTTTTTCGGCGGCTAGGAGCATCCCGTCAAATGCCTTTTGGAACCCTGCCAGCCCGCTGCCGGCTGGGAAAAGCATGGGAATGACAGCGTGGGAAAAAAGACGGTCTTTGAGGTCTTTTATCTTTCCCAGGTCGGTGTTGGTGATGATGGGTTCGGTAAATTTAATGAGCCTGCAATGCTCGGGGCTTTCGGATAAAATATTGGAATTCACCGAGCCGATGTAGTTGGTTAGCGACATGACCAGCCCTTCGCGGATGGGGTCGATGGCCGGATTGGTCACCTGGGCAAAAATTTGTTTGAAATAGTTGAAAAACCGTTGCGGCATCTTTGAAAAAACGGCTGCCGGCGTATCGTTTCCCATTGAACTGATAGGCTCGGCGCCCGTTTCCGACATGGTTTTTATCAGCCATTCGGTTTCCTCTTTGGTGTAGGAAAAAACCTGCGCCAGTTGCGGAAAATTTTCAATGGCCGAGGGAACCCTTCGCTGTACCTGAATGTCGCTCATTAACAGCCTGTTGTTACGAAGCCAGGCGGCATAGGGGTTCCGGTGGCTCAGCTGTTCTTTTACTTCCCTGTCGGGGATGAGGATGCCATAACGGGTGTCCACCAGCAGGATTTTACCGGGGCGCAACCGGCCTTTTTCCACGATTTCCTCCGGTGCAAATTTTTGTACCCCCGTTTCGGAAGCCATGACCATCAACCCGTTTTTGGTGATGACGTAACGCGAAGGACGCAAACCATTGCGGTCGAGTGTGCCGCCGATGTACCGTCCGTCTGAAAACACCATGGCGGCCGGCCCGTCCCAGGGCTCCATAATGGTGGAATGGTATTCGTAAAAGGCTTTCAGGCTTTCGGGAATAGGGTTTTTCTTGTTGAACGATTCGGGAATCATCATACAAAGGGCGTGTTCCAGCGACCTTCCGGTCATGTGCAGGAATTCCAGGACGTTGTCAAACGAAGCCGAATCGGATTTGTCTTCTTCCAGAATGGGAAGCACTTTTTTCAGGTCTTCGCCGAAAATTTCGGATTTCAGCAACCCTTCGCGGGCCTGTGTCCACAACCGGTTGCCTTTTATAGTGTTGATTTCCCCATTGTGGGCAATGAGCCGGAAGGGCTGGGCCAGCGCCCACGTGGGGAAGGTGTTGGTACTGAAACGGGAATGCACCAGTGCTATGGCCGATTTAAAAAGGGGGTGCTGCAGGTCCGGATAGTAACCGCGCAACTGCGCAGGGGTAAACATTCCTTTGTACACCATGGTTTTGGAAGAAAGGCTGACAATGTAAAAATCGTCTATCCCAGCGATGTCCGATTGGAAAATTTTGTGTTGGGTTACTTTCCGAATGATGTACAGTTTGCGTTCCAAATCTTCCTGTTCCAGGCTGCCCCCGTTTATAAAAACCTGTTTTATCAGGGGTTCGGTGCTTTGTGCAATTTCACCCAGCACTTCCGGATGTACCGGCACACGGCGTATTTCTGGGGGGTTCAGCCCTTCCTCCTGTGTGGTTGTTTTCAGTATCTCCAGGCAGGCCCCAGCAGCCTTTTCATCGCGGGGCAAAAACAGCAGGCCGGTACCGTACGTTCCGGCCCCGGCGACGTTTATTTTCAATTCTTTTTTAATGTAATCGTGGGGAACTTGCAGCAAAATGCCGGCACCATCGCCGCTCACATTATCCGCTCCTTTGGCACCCCGGTGATCCATGTTGCGCAGCACTTCCATGCCCCGCTCCACGATGTCGTGCGAGGCTTCGCTTTTGATGTGTGCCACAAATCCGATGCCGCAGTTTTCGTGTTCGTTTCCGGCGTTATAAAGTCCGGTTTGTTGTAGAAATCCTCTCTCCATATTCTTTCTGTTTGAAGTGGTGTCAAAAGACTTTCGTAAAACTCTTGGTTCCTTTCCCTTTTGGAATGGTAGTGCCAACTGTTTTTACCGTTTTGAGAGATAAGCTGAAAAGTAGTCCAAAGATAAGAAATTCCAGTTGTTTTCAGGACGGAACCGGCCATATGGCTTTAACATAAACAAATGAGAAAACAGGGTATAATAAAGCCAATTTTAGTGTTAATTTATTTATTGTTAAGATGTTATAACGCCAATGAAATAATTTATGAAAAATTACCAGAAAAAGGCAAATTCCTTTTCTTCTGCATGTCTGCAAACGATTTCTTAGCGAAAAAACAGGCTACGGGCAATACTTTGTTTCTTTTTTTAAATACTCTCCAAGCCTATTTTTTCATGTATTAAGAACTTTTTTAATAACGGTCTGGCCATTCGGGGCCTTGTACATAGAAAGTTATTAACAGTATTAATAAGCATAATAGTGCCTTTGAATTCAATAAATTGTTTAACCAAACAGAATTTAGTTTACCCCCCCCCCAAAAAAAACCTAACATCCTATATATCTTTCTGCTTGAATATTTCGGTCATATTGTATCGGTGATTACGATGAAATTGTGTCACAGAAAACAAGTATTGTTTCAAGTCCAAAGTTAAACATTAATTGACGAATTATAATTTCTTGTTCTTTAATTTTCTTGCCAGTAATCTAGTGCTTTGCCTATAATTGAGTCTTCTTCGGAATTATATTCAAAGATTATTTTTAATCGTAGTTCCGGGGTTATTTCGTTCCAGATTGAAATTGTTATAGGCTTGGTTCTGGTGATATTCAGTACGGTATTTATTTTCCCGCCGGCTTTTAGTGTGTCATTGTATGGTTTCATCTTATAACTGTTGGCCGACGCTTTATCCAGGGTCACAGAAAAAGGAATATTTTGATTAATATATGACTGAAGCTGCAATTCATATTTTGCAGGACTCTGGTAACCCGGTATTGTTGCCAGGTCTTTTGATATGGCAACATTAAGTGATGTTATAGTATTCAACTCATCCTGTGAAATAATCTGATCTTCATAATCATTGTTATATCCGTTTTTCTTTTTTATGATTTCCATTTTATCCAGTAATGTTCCATCCATTCTAATTGCTTTTAATGTCAGTTTATTTCCATCTATTTTGATAACCACGAAATGGTTGACCGATTCAGTTTTTGCTAAAACAAGCTTGTTTTTTACCGATTGGTATAAACCGGCCCCGGCCCCGCCTGTAGTAATGTATGTTACAGCATTAGCTTTGCCATTTTCGCGGACGGGGTAAAACCGTTCATAAAGATGGGAATGGCCTGCAAAAACAATATCCACATGATATTTGCTGAACAATTCGGGCCATATCCCCTTACCCCATGAACTACGGTGTCCGCCGAAATTGTATGAAGGTCTGTGCATAAACACGAAATTCCATTTTTTTCCTGAAGAAGTGATATTCTTGATAAACCAGTTAATCATTTCTTTGTCGTTGGGATGGCGATAATCAAGTGAGATAAAATGGGCAATTCCATAGTCAAAAGAAAACCATTGTTTGTCAACAGGTTGGTTTTTGCGAAGGTAATACCGGAACAGCTCACCGTTATCTCCGGAACCTTCGTGGTCTCCAAGTGTGCTGACGATAGGTATTGATCCTACATAACCCTTAACAACGGAAAAAAAGAAATCATGCCACTGTTTATAATTCCCTCCCGACTCAACCAGGTCTCCCATACTGATAAAAAAATCAGGGTTTACACTATCCGCTTCTTCCATTATTTTTTTAAAAATCCCCGGGTGGCTTCTGCTGTCACCCATCGCAACAAAAGTTATTTTTTTCTGATTATCCCCGAAAGTTCGGAATTGGTACCATGCAGGGTCAGCCCGACCGGCAAGACGATAGAAATAAAGGCTTCTTTCCTTCAGGTTCCGTAGTTGAACCTCATAAAGGTATCCTCCGTATTTAGTTCCTCTTATATGAAGTGCCTGTTTTTGGGTTTTTAACGTGTCCTTTCCGTATTCAACATAATAATCGCCTTTTTTATTAAGTTCCCAGCGAATTGTCATAATCGTGTCACCCGGTTCAATCAGATAGGGTCCATTGATAACGCACTGTGCATTAAGTTGGAAAGAAATAATACTGAATAGTAGGAAAACAGTTATAAATAACTTTCGATGGTTCATAGCTATTCCTTTTATCATGTCAGCTTGGCTTTTTGTTTTTCATGATAAAAATATTAATAAATATTAATGTATTGTCCGCCTATAAATTGTTTATACTGATTTCCAATAAGTTCCCCTAATAATACTTTTTTATTGTGTTTTGAAATCCAACACCTCTTGATTATCAATACTCCCGATATTTACAATTTTCCCTTCAGCAGGACTTATTAAAGCTTTATCTTGCGGATCAATAGTTGTTTCTTTGTATTCATGAAATTTTTTATTTATCTCTATAAAATCAGCAATCTTTCCTGATAAGGAATTATTAGTTGAATGTATCATTTGTTAATAAATTTTTGATCAATACTATTATGCAATAGTTATTTCTTGACATAAATATATATTTTGAATAATGTTTAATAATCTCACCCCCTCATCCATATTTTTTTGAAAAACTTTTCTGCCAGAAATTAAGCCCATTCCTCCTGCTCGTTTATTAATAACAGCTGTTTTAACAATCTCTTGCAAATCATTTTCTCCAGTGGAAGCTCCGCCAGAATTAATTAAGCCTACCCTGCCCATATAACAATTTATAACCTGATAACGTGTTAGATCAATGGGATGATTCGTAGTCAATTCAGAATATATTTTTTTGTCTGTTCTTCCAAAATTAACGGCAAGGTATCCGCCGTTATTGATAGGTTGTTTTTGTTTAATAATATCGGCTTCTATAGTAACACCAAGATGATTTGCTTGCCCGGTTAAGTCAGCCGAAAGATGATAATCAGCCTCTTTTGTTTTAAAAGCAGGATTACGCAAATAGGCCCATAAAACGGTTACAAGTCCCAGCTGATGAGCATGCTTGAAAACCTTTGAAATTTCTTGAATCTGTTTGTCACTCTTTTCTGAACCAAAAAATATTGTTGCGCCAATACCAACTGCTCCCATATTGAAAGCCTGATCTACATCTGCGAATAAAATCTGATCGTAACTTTCAGGATAAGTTAATAACTCATTATGGTTTAGTTTGACAATAAAAGGAATTTTGTGTGCATATTTTCGTGCAACAGAACCAAGCACGCCGAGTGTGGAAACAACGGCATTACAACCACCATTGATAGCCAACTTTACAATATTCTCAGGATCGAAATAAATTGGATTAGGAGCAAACGATGCCCCGGCACTATGTTCTACTCCCTGGTCTACCGGTAAAATCGACAGGTAACCCGTGTTGGCGAGTCTTCCATGATTGTAAATAGTTTGTAAATTACGCAGAACAGGTATTGGTCTGTCTGACTGGCTTAAAATTTCATCAATAAAATTATTATTTGGTAAATGTAAGTTTTCTTTTGAAACAATACATTTGTGTTGAAGAAGATTTTCAGCTTCATCCCCTAAAATTTTTGTTATTTCTTTTAACATGATTTTTTCTCCTATTTTTAAATTGGTTATTTTAATTTTCTTTGAGCCTTTATAACGATAAAACTACCTTGTCCATATCCAACCAAAGTTTTTTGCTCACTAACTATTTCATCTGTTCTTCCAAAAATAGTTTGAAAGGTATCGATAACTTCAAATCCGGTATCTTTTAATATTTCAAATCAATAGCGTTCTAAACGATTAACAAAAGGGTAAAAAAAGAGAGAAAGAAATCCAGTAACTCAATTAATTTTGAGGTGCAAACAAAAAAAACTTCTCTCATGACAAAAATAACATTGTTTTCGTAGATTATATCAAAACTTGATTGGAATGTCATCTTCCCCGAAATTCGGCCATTCAAAATTAGAGTTACACAAGCTTCTTACAAAAAATCCGCAATATCCAGCCCTTGTTTTCTTTGGGCATCGGTGGCGTGTTGTTCGAGGTATTCGGAAACAATGATGGGGAAGTTGAGGGAAGCAGTGGCTTTTTGCCATTTTTCGCATCCGCCGAGGTCGGGGAAGGCAACTACTATACGGTTTTTCAGGATGTTGAGCTTTGAAGGTTTAAACTCGGTGAGGCTTCCGGTGGCTAGCCAGATGTAATCGGGAAGTTTTGCCTGGGCAATGACCGCAGTTTTTTCGCTTTCCACAATGGCCACCGGTGCACCGGGGACCTCAGCGAGCAGGTACTCACCGAAAAGGCACTGTGATAGGTTATAACCTTCTTTATAAAGGAGGCTGTGGGCCCAGGTGGTGGCAGGAAAAGGCTTTTTGATTCTTTTCCCCGTAAGGGGGTCATATTTAATGAGTTTTCCTGTGCGGATGCGGTTTTGGGTGTCTATCTGCCAGAAGATGGTTGTTCCCCCGTTGAAATGCTTTTGAAGAAAAAGTGATTACTTCCATTACAATAAAATTTAAGGTTAACAATAATTTGTAATGGCAAGAATAGGAAAGAAAAAAGACAAAAATTATAATTTATTCTAACCTGTTCTCAGTACTTTATCGTAATTTTGTATCGGTAATGAAGTCTGCTGTTAATTGCCTGAAGGTGCTAATGACTTCTATTTTAAGTACAACTTTTAAAATTGTAATTATGGTAGAGTCAATCCAAAATGCAGAGTCCCTGAAAACAGGTAATGGTTTCCATGGTAACCAAATTGAAAAATTCAATCAGCTTATGCAAATGGAAAATGAGTGGACAAAGCGGCTTGTTTTCCGGAATAAAAGCATTTAAAAATCCATAAGGGTCACAACACATTTTTTTAGTAGATATTTATGTCTGTTTTTAGAAGCCCGTACTTCTGAACCTCTTTTTTAAAATGTGTTCAACAGAAACGACCATAAATTATCTGTTCAGCTTAATAGAAATCATAATGAATGAATTTGAAACAGTTACTAAACATGCATTAAATGCCGGGCATATCATTCTCAAAACAAAAAAGAAATATGGAATGAATTATCCAGCCGCCAAAAAATGCGAATTATATTGCTATGAAGAACTTAAAAACATTGCTTTGAAAACTAACCTGCCAGTAGTTTCTAAATTTGACAGGCCCGATTTTGAATGTCGTAAATATTGGAATCGGTTTTGGATAATTGCCCCGCTTCTGGGTAAGAAAAATTTAAGGGAAGGTAAAGATGACTACCTCTTTACGGTTACAAAAATTGAAAACCAAAGACCTGTTTTGGGAGTGATTGTCGCACCCGAAAAAAGTGAAATGTATATCGCCAAGGACGCCCGGTCTTATAAAATAAAAGGAATAGACTTTGACCCAAATTTAAATGTGGCATCACTTTTGAAAAGGCAAAACATGATAAAGAAACCCATTGAAGGACTTTTCTTTACAATTCTCAAGAATAGGCAACCTATGAATTACAAAACCGAAAAGTTCCTTAAGGATTTTAAAGATTATAAAAAGGGAGCTATTAAAGAAATTGTCGATGACAGCCCCATGAATTTTTGTGGAATAGCCGAAGGAAAATACGATTATTATCCTCATTTTAGCACTGTAATGGAATGGGATATCGCTGCATTTGATGCATTAATAACTGCCAGCGGATATATGATAACAAAAAAAGACGGAATATTGCCTTTGTCTTACAACACCAAAGATTTAAAATTTCCGGCATTCATTGCAAAAAATAATTTTGAAAATGACAATGTTGATTTAGAGAAAAAGGAAGATAGAGAATTTATAAATGAAGGAACCCGATATTGATAACTAAGATATTGATAAACAAATTTTACGCTTATAAAATAATTCAAATGAAAAAGACCGATTCAGAAAGTTTTTCGCTTATTCCTCTCATTCCAATGAACATTGAGAATGTTTCAGTTTCCATCGAATTAACGAATAAAATTCTCATGGAGCGGGCGGAATATTATTTTAACCAGGGCTTTGAAAAATATGATTCGGAAGATTTTCAGGGTGCTGTGGCCGATTTTACGAAGGCTATAGCTATTGTTCCGGACTATGCCCAGGGTTATTATTATCGGGGCGTATCGAATTATGATTTAAAAGAATATGAAAAGGCTATCAACGATTTTGGAAAAGCCATAGAACTTAATCCTTCTTTTTCTCTTGCATTGAACAACCGTGGCATTGCGAGGTATGATTTAAAAGATTATGAGGGCGCCATAGAAGATTATACCAAAGCCATAGAAATTAATCCACAATTCACTTTTGCTTTAAATAACCGTGGGGTTGCAAAATTCGATTCAGGTAAATATACGGAGGCTATCGAAGATTATACCAGGGCTATAGAGATTGATCCTAACTACGCAAATGCTTATAACAATCGTAATAACGCAAAAAAGGCCCTTGGTGATCTAACGGGTGCTTATTCTGATTTTCAGTATTATATCAATTTAAAAAACAATAATTCCGGTTATGGGAATAATGAAGAATCCAATATTTAGAAGATTATCAGGTGTTCTTGCGAAAATTCAAAGGTTCCTGGCACCTAAGCAAGGCATTATCGTCGATACGAGCACAGAGGTAGCCGGATTAAAACGGGAGCTCAAAATCCTGGAGAATCAACTTCATACCACTGACAATGAAAAGATTGAGCTTGAGAAGTTTTTATCTGATTTTCACTATCGTCATACCCGTGAACTTGGCTCGATATTAATGGAAATATTAAGATTACGGATGATTTTATACCGGGTAGATCAAAAAAAATATGAAGAGGCCAAAAGAGATGAAGAAAGATACCGAAAACACATTCGCATAGCAAGAAAAAAGCCAAAACATAAACTAAATGGTGAAGAAAAGAAGGAGCTTAAAAAGAGATTCCGTAAGGCAACACTCTTATGCCACCCGGATAAAGTGAGCGAAAAACTTAAAGAAGAGGCGGAGAAAATGTTTATTTCGTTGAAAAAAGCCTATGACCTCAACGACCTGAAAAAGGTTACCGAGATCCTCACCCGTTTGGAAAAAGGCCATTACTTTCAGTCTGTTTCAGATACTGTTTTGGAAAAAGAATTGCTGATGGCAAAAATTAAAAAACTTCGTATTCGTATAAAAGAACTGGAAGAGGAAATCGAATCAATAAAGAATAGTTATACCTATAAAGAGATTATTGCCATTGATAACTGGGATGTATATTTCAGAGAGATGAAAGTAAAACTGAAAAAGGAACTGGAAGAAATAAAGAAACAAATTAAATTAGTATAATACTCCCCCAAAATCAGCAATATCCAGTCCTTGTTTTCTTTGATCTTCGATGAATGCCGGAAAATACCGTCTTCTCTTTCCCTAAAAATCCGTATTTTTACTTCAAATTTTATATTCATGGAAATAGTAAAAACAAAAATCCCCGATTTGTATATTTTGAAACCCAAAGTATTTGAAGATGAACGGGGCTATTTTTTTGAATCGTATAATAAAGAGACTTTTCTGAAACTCGGCATAGACCAGAATTTTGTGCAGGACAACGAATCCAAATCCATGAAAGGGGTGCTGCGCGGCCTGCATTTTCAAAAACCGCCGTTCACGCAGGGGAAGCTGGTGCGGGTGATGTATGGTTCCGTTTTGGATGTGGCGGTTGACTTGCGCAAAAATTCACCCACTTTTGGTGAGTGGGCTTCCGTTGTTTTAACAGACAAAAACAAATGGATGTACTGGGTTCCGCCCGGATTTGGCCACGGTTTTTTAACATTGGAAGACAACACGGTATTTTTTTATAAATGTACCAACGTTTACAATAAAACCTCAGAGGGAAGCATCCGCTGGGATGACCCTGACCTGCAAATTGACTGGCAGCTGACGGAGAAACCCATTTTGTCAGAAAAAGATAAAACAGCTCCCTTTTTCAGCGGTTTTGATAGCCCTTTTTAATAACCGGAGTCCGGGATAAGACTTGTTGTTAAAAAGTTTGTTTTTGAGAAGTATATTTTGTCTTTTGCACTTTGCGTTTTTGTACCTTTGCCATTAACCAACAAAATGATGAACAGAAACCGCTCATATTTTCTTCTCTTGTTGCTGGTTATCGTATTGATTATCAGTAGTGTGGTATATCAGAAAAAATACAGGGATGTGAGTTCTCCGGGTACGAACAAGCAGTACTACAAGATTGTCCCGCTGGCCATTCCCGACACATTGAGCTTTGCCGGAGAGCCTGTCCCCCTCGATATCTTTTATGTCCGTGAAGCCCTTGACCGGGAGCTTTCGGTGAATACTTACTGGCACTCTTCCACATTACAGCTCATCAAGCGTGCACATCGCTGGCTGCCGATGATTGATACCATTTTGGCCAATCGGGGCATCCCTTTGGATTTTCGTTATATGCCCCTTGTGGAGAGTGGGTTGCGCAATGTTACTTCTCCTGCACATGCTGTCGGTTACTGGCAATTGCTGAGGTCAACGGCAAAAGAATATGGCCTGGAGGTTGACAAAGAGGTCGATGAGCGTTACAGTGTGGAAAAATCAACACGGGCTGCCTGCCGTTTTTTAAAAAAATCTTACAGCCGGTTTGGGAGCTGGACACTGGTGGTAGCGAGTTATAACGCCGGACAAAAACGGATTGACCGTTTTTTGAAGCAACAAAAGACAAAATCTTTTTATGATTTGCTGGTTGCAGGTGAAACATCGCGGTACATCTATCGCATGCTGGCGTTAAAAATGATCTTTGAGAATCCGGAGAAATACGGTTTTTATATCGAGCCGTCGCAGGAATATCCGGTCATTCCCACACATGTAGTTGAAGTGAAAGGTGCCGTAAAAGACTGGGCTGTCTTTGCCCAAAAACACGGAATATCCTATAAGTTGCTGAAGTATTTCAATCCGTGGCTGCGCAGGACTTCGCTGCGAAATTCCCATCATAAAACGTACAAAATCCAAATTCCTGATGCCCCTTTTAACCTGACGGATGCAAAATTGAAGGAATAGCTGTAATTTTGCCGAAAATTTGAAAAAAAGTTTACCGGGCACCATTACATGGAGGAAGATACAAGAAAAGAAACCACAGAAGATAACCTGTTGGAAATAAAAGGCGCACGTGTTCATAACCTGAAAAATATCGATGTGAGCATTCCACGCGACAAGCTGGTGGTGATAACCGGTTTGAGTGGTAGCGGTAAATCGTCGCTGGCCTTTGATACGATTTATGCCGAAGGACAACGTCGTTACATGGAGACATTTTCGGCTTATGCACGACAGTTTATTGGCCATTTGGAACGCCCTGATGTGGACCAGATAAGCGGGCTGAGCCCCGTGATTTCCATCGAACAAAAGTCGGTGAACCGAAACCCGCGCTCTACGGTGGGAACCATTACTGAGATTTACGATTTTCTGCGGTTACTTTTTGCACGTGCTGCCGAAGCTTTTTCGTACAATACCGGTGAGAAAATGGTGCAATATACCGAAGCACAGATTATTTCCCTGATTTCAGAGAAATACCGGGACCGGAATATTGTTTTGCTGGCACCGCTGGTGAGAGGCCGCAAAGGCCATTACCGTGAGCTTTTCGAACGCATCCGCCAGCAGGGATTTTTACGTGTACGCGTGGATGGACAAATTCGTGAACTGGCTTTCGGAATGCAGCTCGATCGTTATAAAGTACATGATATTGAAGCGGTTGTAGATAGTTTCCCTGTAAAGACAGGTGTTGAAAATCGTTTGAAACGAAGTCTCGAAACAGCCATGAAACAGGGAAAAGGGGTTGTGATGGTTTTGGACACCATTAATGGCGATGTGCGGCATTACAGCAAAAAGATGATGTGTCCCACCTCCGGCATTGCTTATGATGAACCGGAACCCAATCTCTTTTCTTTTAATTCGCCCTATGGGGCCTGTCCGCGTTGCAATGGATTGGGTGTCGTGAACGATATTGACCTGGAGAAAGTTTTTCCCGACAGGGATATTTCCATAAAAAAGGGAGGTATTGCCCCGCTGGGCGAATACAAAAATACCTGGGTCTTCAATCAGATAGAAACCATCGGTTTGAAATATGGTTTTACATTGGATACGCCCATCAAAGACATCCCGCCAAAAGCCATCGGGGTTATTCTGAACGGCTCCAACGAAACGGTGGAGGTCAAAAAAGAGTATCTCGGCATTACCTCTTCTTATTCGCTGACTTACGAAGGCTTGCTGAGTTATATTAATAGTTCGCATGGTGAAGGGGCTTCGCAAATGTCGAAAAAATGGGCCGGACGTTTTATGAACAAACATATTTGCCCCGAATGTGGTGGCTCACGGTTGAAAAAACAGGCACTCTATTTTAAAATTGATGGAAAAAATATTGCGGAGCTGGCCAATATGGACCTCTCCGAGCTGAAACAATGGTTAACGGGACTGGAAGAACGGTTGAGCGAGCGGCAGCTGCATATTGCCCGCGAAGTTTTGCGCGAGATAAGGGTGCGGCTGGACTTTTTACTCGAAGTGGGCATCGATTATGTAAGCCTGAACCGGCCTGCCAAAACGTTGTCCGGCGGTGAGTCGCAACGCATCCGGCTTGCTACACAAATCGGCTCACGCCTCACAGGTGTGATGTATATTCTTGACGAACCGAGTATCGGCTTGCATCAGCGTGACAACCATAAACTGATAGAGTCATTAAAAGATTTGCGCGATATTGGCAATACCATCATCGTGGTGGAGCATGACAAAGACACTATCCTGTCGGCTGACCATTTGGTGGAAATCGGCCCCGGTGCCGGACGGCTGGGAGGCGAAATTGTTGCGCAGGGAACTCCTGCCGAAATTCTTAAAATGGATACGCTGACCAGCCAATATCTGAACGGGAAGAGGTTTATCCCTTTTCTGAAAGACCGGCGGCAGGGGAGTGGCAAATTTATTACCCTGAAAGGAGCGGCAGGTAATAACCTGAAAAACATTGATGTGCGTTTTCCATTGGGGAAATTTATCTGTGTTACCGGCGTTTCGGGCAGCGGAAAATCGACACTGGTAAATGACACGCTATATCCTGTCCTGAACCATCATTTTTTTCATGCGCTGAGAGAGCCGTTGCCCTATGCCTCCATCGAAGGGCTGGAAAATATTGATAAGGTTATTCAGATTGACCAGTCGCCCATTGGGCGGACACCCCGCTCCAATCCGGCTACTTACACCAAAGTTTTTGATGAAATACGAAAGCTGTACGGCCAGTTGCCTGAGGCAAAAATAAGGGGCTATAAACCCGGCCGGTTTTCTTTTAATGTAAAAGGCGGACGGTGTGAAACGTGCAAAGGTGCCGGTGTGCGGGTTATTGAAATGAATTTCTTGCCGGATGTATATGTTTTGTGCGAAGCCTGTCAGGGGAAACGTTACAACCGGGAAACGCTGGAGGTGCGGTACAAAGGAAAATCCATCAACGATGTACTGAACATGACCATCAGGCTGGCCGTAGACTTTTTTGCCAACATTCCGTCCATTGCCCGTAAATTACAAACGCTGAAAGATGTCGGCCTTGGCTACCTGACACTGGGACAATCCTCTGTAACTATTTCGGGCGGCGAGGCACAACGGGTAAAACTGGCCACCGAACTCGCAAAAAAAGATACGGGCAAAACGCTCTATATTTTGGATGAACCAACCACCGGGTTGCATTTTGAGGATGTAAAGGTGCTGCTCGATGTGCTGAACAAGTTGGTGGACAAGGGGAACACGGTTTTGGTCATCGAGCACAATATGGAAGTTATCAAGGTGGCAGATCATGTAATTGATTTGGGGCCTGAAGGCGGAAACCGGGGGGGCAAAGTGGTTTGCGAAGGAACGCCTGAGGAAGTTTCCCGGGTAATGGGGAGCCTGACGGCCAAATATTTGAAGGAAGAGCTGGAAAACCAACCTCATTCATAACCGAAAAATCTTAGATATTTTTGTTCCGAACCCAGGTTAGGAGGTGTGATATTCTATTAACCCATCCATAGGTTGTTGCAGGATACTACCGGCGTGCAGGTTTTCTTCCTGCAATACTTCCCGTAAAAGCTCTTGGAAATGCCAGGCGACAGAGCCGGTAAATGAGATTTCTTTCGTCTGGTAATGGCTGTACCTTTTAATTTGTACGGCAAGGAAATCCCGGAAATTTTTCTTTACCAGCTCACGAATCTCCCGGTTGTTTATATGGGCAGAGGCAAATGGGGCAAGGCCCGATATCCATTTGTTGGGCTGGCTGGCACTGTATATTTTATGCAAAACCCCTTCAAAGTCAAGGCCGATATCCTGATAGAAAGTGCGGGTGATGTCTTTGGGCAGCTCACCGCCAAGGAAAGCTTTCAGGATGATCTTTCCGAGATAAGTGGCACTCCCTTCATCGCCGAGAAGCCATCCTGTTGAAGGAACACTTTCAATAATTTCATGTCCGTTCCAAAGGCAGGAATTGGAACCTGTTCCCAAAATGGAAGCAATTCCTTCTTTGTCCTTCAGCAAGGCCACCGCCGCACCATACAAATCGTGATGGGTCTCGATAATGGCGGTTTTAAAAAAGGATTGCAGGATTGAATCTACCTTTGAGCAATTGGCCCGGGTGGAACAACCCGTACCATAAAAGTAGATTTTTTCTACGTTTTTACGCCTCATATTTTCGGGAAGCTCTCCGGATATCAGTTGCCGAATGGTTTCGGCGGAGGTGTAATATGGATTAAACCCGGTTGTTTTGAAATTTTCGGTTACCTGTTTTTCTTCCAACAGTACCCAATGTGTTTTGGTGGTACCGCTATCGATGATTAATTTCATAAAATGGCTATAATTTTGGGCACAAAGATAAGAAGTCCGATGAGAGCGGCTGCAATAGCTGCAAGCAAAGTTGCCCCGGCTGCCAGATCTTTTATCCGGCCTGCTGTGGGATGAATATCGGGATGGGTCAGATCGGTAAGCTGCTCAATGGCCGAGTTGAAGGTTTCGGCAGAAAGTACCAGCCCCATGGCGAAGATTGACAACATCCATTCAACCAGACTGATATGTAACAGGAAGCCTGCAATGACGACCAACGAAGCCATGACAAGGTGTATCCAAAAGTTGTGCTGGGTCGTTACCATAAACCTGATTCCGCGAAAAGCATACTGAAAACTCCGTAGTCGCCGGCGAAAAGAAAATTTTTTGTTGGATGTGTTGTTTCCCATGTTCAGGTCTGTTTTCTGATATCTCCGGGTTTCCTAGAACCTCTCCCAGGTAGTTGAAAAAATCTGTTTGCGGCCCGGGCAGTTGTCGTGCTTTACAGAAAAACGGATGCTGCCTTTGCCAACAACAAAGGAGTAAGTCCCGGCATCCCTGGAACACTTGTCATTCGTCCCTGTAAAAAGGATGGAGGCGGTATTTCCGGAAATGCTTATCTTTCCTTTGGTGATTTTGTGTTCTGAAACAGAAGGCAATTCCAGCGTAAATAAGTTTCCGTAAATTTCAAGCATTCTGCCATCGCTGGTGCTTACCCAGGTTCCTTCCAGGGCACTTTTTGCACGGATTGTCTTTTTTTTGTGAACGGTTTTTGTTATTGTTGTGTGTGGCTTTGTCGGAAATGCATGTTTTGTTTTGCCAACGCCGTACACAAAATAGGCAATGGCAGCAGCTGCAATGGCAATGATGACAATAAATATAATAAGGTATGAATGTGATTTTTTTTGTTTTTTAACGCTTCTTCTTTTTGATGTTCTTTTTTTGGCACACATGGTTTTTATTTTTGCGCTAAGGTAAAAAAAATTCTATTTTTGGGCATGCGTGAATCGGATCGGTACAATACCATAAAAGGGACTTCGGAAGGCTATTACAAGGAGAAGGGCAGTAAGTTTATTGCCCGTGCTTTTCATGTGGAGAGCGAAGAAGAGGCAAAGGAATATCTTTTGCAGATGAAAAAGGAGTATCACGATGCCCGGCATCACTGTTATGCGTTCCGGATTAAGCCCGAAGATGAGTTTTTCAGGAGCAGCGATGATGGGGAACCTTCGGGAACGGCGGGCAAACCTATCCTGAACCAGATCTTTTCGGCTGATCTTTTTGATGTGTTGGTGGTGGTAACGCGTTACTTTGGTGGTACCAAACTGGGCGTTCATGGATTAATACGGGCATACAAAACAGCTACACGCGATGCCATTGACCGGGCTGAGGTTACCGAGCTGACGATTACCCGTACGTTGACATTACTTTTCGATTATCCGCTAATGAATAAAATTATGCGGATTGTGAAGGAAGAAAACCTGCCGGTATCGAAACAGGATTTTGCACTTCGGTGTGCACTCGTTGTCCGGGTAGAAAGAAACAAAGAAAAGGCCCTTACCGAGAAATTTTTAAGGATTCAAGGATTAACAGTGAAGTAAAAGGTAACCAGAGGTTTGGATGTTGTTCTTGGTATTTCCCATATACGATAAAAAAAGATAAAAGTCAATAGGTTTTATTCTTTTTTTTACACCAGATATGTTCTTTCTTTGTTAAGAAATTATGGGCGTGTTATGATTCGGTGTTTTACTTGATTTTTAGCAGATTATAATTTTGATTGTTAATAAAGGAAAAAATTGTTGATAAAAACTTTACCAACGAATGAAAAAAAAGCATGTTGAGGTATGGGAAAGATGTCTTGCCGTAATTAAAGACAACATTCCTTACCAAAGTTTCAAAACCTGGTTTGAACCGATTGTTCCATTAAAATTTGAAAACAATGTTTTGGTTGTTCAGGTCCCCAGCCAGTTTTTCTATGAATGGCTTGAGGATCATTATATTGATCTGCTGCGAAAAACAATCAGGCGCGAGATAGGGAACATGGGACGGCTGGAGTACAGCATTATTTTGGACAATTCGCAATTGGGACAAAAAAAACCGGTTACGGTAAATTATCCTGCTGCCAAACACAGGGAAGTCCGGAACAAACCGGTCAATATGCCGCTTGATTTGAACAGGGGCCGTTCGCGTGAAATTCCCAATCCATTTATTATACCGGGATTGAAAAAACTTAAGATTGAATCGCAACTTGTGGATTCTTATTCTTTTGACAATTTTGTGGAAGGCGATTGCAACCGTCTGGCACGTTCGGCCGGCTGGGCTGTGGCCGAAAATCCCGGAAAAACCGCCTTTAACCCGCTTCTCGTGTACAGTCAGGTGGGGCTTGGCAAAACACACCTTGTTCATGCTATCGGGCTTCAGGTAAAAGCCAATTATCCCGGAAAAACCGTCCTTTATTTGCAGACAGAACAGTTTATCAATCAGTATATTGATTCGGTTAGAAACAATAACCAAAACGATTTTGTCCACTTCTATCAAATGATTGATGTGCTGATTCTGGATGATATCCAGTTTCTCGCCGGAAAGGAAAAAACACAAGATATCTTTTTCCATATTTTTAACCACCTGCACCAAAACCATAAGCAAATTATTCTGACCTCCGATAAACCGCCCGTCGAACTAAAAGGAATGGAACCCCGTCTGCTTTCACGTTTTAAATGGGGACTTGCTGCCGATTTGCAGGTTCCTGATCTTGAAACCCGTATCGCCATTTTGCAAAGGAGGCTTTATACGGATGGCATTGAAATGCCCTACGAGGTGATTGAGTACCTTGCCTATAACATCACTACAAACGTACGTGAAATGGAAGGGGCACTAATTTCTATCCTTGCCCAGGCTTCGTTAAACAAAAAGACCATCACGCTGGAGCTGGCCAGGCAGATGATAGACAAATTTGTGAAAAATACTACCCGCGAAATTTCTATTGACTATATTCAAAAAATTGTTTGCGATTATTTTGATATTTCTCTGGACCTGATTAACTCAAAAACCCGGAAAAGGGAAATCGTACAGGCACGGCAACTTGCTATGTTCTTTTCTAAGAAACATACTAAAAATTCTCTCGCCGCCATTGGTTTGCAATGTGGCAATAAGGACCATGCTACGGTTTTGCATGCCTGCCGCACCGTAAACAATCTGATAGAAACCGACCGAAAATTCCGTGTCTATGTGGATGAAATAGATAAAAAACTGAAAATGTAAAGTTGAAAAATCTTGTTTGAATCCCGTAAGGCAAAGTTTTACGGGTTTTTTTATGCTATATCAGGCCTGGATGACTGGTTTTCTCAGGAATTTTTTGTATTTTAGGGCAAATTAACATTTAAAAAGTAATCATATGAATGTACTATTTGTAGACTTGGGAAATGTGTGCCGCTCCCCGCTGGCTGAAATTATCCTAAAAAAGAAATTTAAAGAGAATAACATTCAGGGAGAGGTTGACTCGGCAGGTTTTGAATCGTTTAATATTAACGAACCTCCCGACAAAAGAATTTTTGAGATAGCTAAAAAGAATGGCTATCTGGCAGAAGGAAAGGCAAGGATATTTTTAAAAGAGGACTTTGGCCGATTTGATAAAATATTTGTAATGGACACCAAGAATTACAATGATGTTATGGCACTTGCCAAAACGGACAAAGACAAAGCCCGGGTTGATTATCTGCTGAATGTGTTGGGCAATGGAAAAAACAGGACGGTTCCCGATCCGTACAACAGCGGTATCAAAGACTGCGAAGCTGTTTTTAAATTAATAGAAAAAGCTACTGACAAAATTGTTGCACTGGCAAAGGATGCCAGATAACAGAAAAGATGGAGTATCCTTCAGCTGATGAAATAAAATCTGCCGCCCGGCAAATAGCTTTTGGAATTCACCGTACACCGGTTTTGAGTTCGGCATATTTCGATGGCCGGCTAAAAAGCCGTTTGTTTTTTAAATGCGAGAATTTTCAAAAAGCGGGTGCTTTTAAGGCCAGGGGTGCGCTGAATGCTGTCTTCTCGCTGAGCGATGTTGAGGCAGAAAGGGGAGTGGCCACACACTCCTCCGGAAACCATGCCCAGGCTTTGGCACGTGCTGCCGCTTTACGAAAAATACCGGCTTACATTGTTATGCCCTGGCAATAAAGAAAAAACCATGTCGAAAGTTAAAAAAGGAACACTCTACCTTTTTCCCGTAACACTGGGAGACAATGAACAGATTGATCATGTGATCCCTTCCTACAACAAGGAAATTCTTTTTGGAATTCGTGCATTTGTTGTTGAAAACATCAGAACGGCCCGGAGGTTTATTAAAAAATCGGGCCATCCGCTCCCCATTGATGCTATGCAGTTTTTTGAGCTGAACAAGCATACTGCCATAGAGGATGTGGATGCTTTTCTGAAACCTGCTGAAAACGGGGAAGATATGGGCGTATTGTCCGAAGCGGGCACTCCTGCTGTGGCTGATCCGGGAGCAAAAGTAGTTGAAATGGCCCATCGCAAAAATATTCGTGTTGTCCCGCTGACAGGCCCCAACTCCATCATTCTGGCACTTATGGCTTCGGGATTCAACGGACAGCAGTTTTGTTTTCATGGTTATTTGCCCATTGAAACGCATTTGCGGATAAAAAAGATTCGTGAACTGGAGCAGGATGCCTGGAAAAATAATACAAGCCAGCTGTTTATTGAAACACCTTATCGCAACAACAAGATGCTGGAAAGCCTTTTAAAAACTTGTAAACCACAGACATTGTTGTGCATAGCCAGCGATTTGACTTTGTCCACGGAAAAGATTGTTACAAAAAACATCGCCGGATGGAAAAAAACAACAGCAGACCTTAACAAAAAGCCTGCTGTTTTTATACTTTATAAGTAATGGGAGGTTTTAATGATGGTGGTGTCCGCCGGCACCATGTACATGGCCGTGCGACAGCTCTTCTTCCGATGCTTCGCGAACATCAAGGATAGTACCGGTAAAATAGAGGCTTTGGCCTGCAAGCGGATGGTTAAAATCCATGATAACATTGTCTTTTTCCACGGATAAAACTTTTCCGTCAAGCGGATTTCCGTTGTTGTCCTGCATGGTGATGGTTTTTCCCACAGCTACCATCTCGGGGTCTATTTTGCCATCAATCTCGAAGATTTTCTTTTCAAGTTTTAAAATGGCTTCATCCGAAGGATTGCCATACCCTTCTTCGGGAGAAAGGCCGAAGGCAAAATTGTCGTTGGCTTCCAGTCCCGTAAGGTTACGCTCAAATACCGGTAGTAAAGCACCAATGCCCAGTATTTGGGTGAAAGGCTGATTCTTGTCAACTTTCTGGATAATCTCACCCTGCTCGTCATTGAGGTGTAAAGTATAGGTCATGGTAACCACCTTGTTGTTTCCTGCTTTCATGATAATATTTTAATAAAGAATTAATTTAAGAAACGGCAAAGGTAAATATATTTGTTGTTGATGAAGGTTTTTTGGCTATTATTGTAATAATTATCTGTCTTTTACGTCAAAATATTTAAAGAAACTGTTTTGCAAAAGGAAATACTCGAAATCCGGAACCTGAGTAAGTCGTATGGCCGGCTGAAAGCCCTGGACAACTTGTCGCTGAAAGTTGAGAGAGGAAGTGTCTTTGGCATTCTCGGCCCCAACGGCAGTGGCAAGACCACAACCCTCGGTATTTTATTGGACATCATTAAAGCCGACAGTGGGGAACACTTTTGGTTCGGGCAGCCTCCCGATTCGGTTTTGCGCAAGCGGATTGGTGCTTTGCTGGAGCAACCGCTGTTTTATCCTTACCTGACCGCCGTTGACAACCTTAAAATTGTGGCTGATATTCGTGGTGTGCCGTATGATGATATTGATGAGGTGCTGGAAATGGTTCATCTCTCCGATCGGAAACTATATAAGTACAGCACCTATTCATTGGGAATGAAACAACGGCTGGCCATTGCGGCAGCTATGCTGGGAAACCCCGAAGTACTCATTTTGGATGAACCCACCAACGGACTTGATCCAAAGGGTATTGCCGATATCCGTAACCTTATTCTCGAGGCTGCCGGGCGTGGTTTTACCATTATCCTGGCCAGCCATTTGCTGGATGAAGTGGAAAAAGTGTGTTCGCACGTTATGATCCTGGAAAAAGGAAAAAAACGTTATGCCGGCCCGGTAGATGAAGCATTGGCAGGCTCTGTGATTATGGAAGTTGCGGCAACAGATCCTGAGAAACTACAATTGGCTTTGAAAAAGATAGCCGCCGTAAAATCGGTAGCCAGGCAAGGCGAAAACTTTGTGCTGACAGTGGCCGAAGATTTGCATCCCGGATTGTTGAACAAGATGCTGGCGGAACAGGGGATTTTCCTGACCCATCTTGCTGTACGAAACAAAAGTCTTGAAAAATATTTCCTAGAACTTTTATCTGACAGCCAATGAAAAGATTAATAAAAATTGACTTTCGGAAATATGCCCGCAACCGGACATTCCGGATACTCGGCTTGCTGTATGTGGTACTTGTGGTATTTGTATTCCTGGTTACCGAATCGTTCCTTAACCATGTTATTTCTCATGTAGGGAAAGGTTCACCGGTTACTGTTCCCGATTTTTCTTTGTACAGCTTTCCGTATGTGTGGCACAACATGACATTTATTGCCGGGTTTTTTAAGATATTTCTTGCGCTAATCGTTATTATTTTTGTTACAAATGAGTACAGCTACAAGACAATCCGCCAGAATATTATGTCGGGAATGAGCCGGGTGGAATTTCTGCTTTCCAAAGTGATTTTTGTGTTCTTCATTTCCTTTGCCGTAACGCTGGTGCTGTTTTTAACTGCTTTGTTCCTGGGGATTTTCCATACCGAACATCTTACTGTTGCGTTGGTATTGGCTAAAATCTATTTTGTCCCTGCTTATTTTTTGGAGATTTTTGCCTTTTTGCTCCTGGCCATGTTGTTTGCTTTTGTGTTGCAAAAACAAGGATTGGCCATTTCGGTTTTTGCCCTATACTATTACGTGCTGGAGCCTGTTGTTGCTTTTAAGCTTCCGGATGCCATAGCGCGGTTTCTCCCCATAAAAATGATAACGCATTTGATTGATGTCCCCAACTCGTCTTTGATGAAACTTTTTGGGGTTAATTTTCGGGAAACGGTTTCGTGGACGGATGTGTGGGGATGTGCAGCCTATTCACTACTTTTTATTGCGCTTGTTTATCTGTTTTTGAAAAACCGGGATTTATAATATGAAACAACCTCATGGCTTGTGAGGCTGTTACATGCTCATTCCACCACAAACATGGATTACCTGCCCGCTGACATAGGACGAAAGATCTGAAGCCAGGAAAGTAGCTACATCGGCCACATCTTCGGGTTTCCCGGAACGGCGCAACGGAATGGTCTTAATCCAGGCTTCGCGTATGTCATCGGGAAGTTTCTTTGTCATTTCGGTTTCGATAAAGCCCGGGGCGATGGCATTGCAGCGAATGCCCCTCGAGCCCAGTTCCTGTGCAACAGACTTGGTAAAACCAATTAACCCCGCTTTGGAAGCAGAATAATTTGACTGGCCCGCATTGCCGTTAACACCGACCACCGAACTCATGTTGATAACAGAGCCTCCGCGTTGTTTAATCATATAACGCTGAACGGCTTTTGTCAGGTTGAAAGCAGATTTTAAATTGACTGTTAAAACAGCATCCCAATCCTGCTCTGTCATGCGCAGCAGCAAATTGTCGCGGGTGATACCGGCATTGTTGACCAGAATATCAATTTTCCCGAAGTCATTTATAATATTGGTAACCAGTTTTTCGCTATCGGTAAAAGATGCCGCATTGGAGGCATAACCTTTGGCTTTCACCCCAACGGCTGCAATTTCATCTTCTGTAGCTTTCATGTGTTCATCGTAATTCAAATCGCTAAAGGCGATATCTGCACCTTCGGCAGCAAATTTCAGGGCTATGGCCTTGCCAATTCCCCTTGCTGCACCCGTGATGAGCGCAACTTTTCCTGTCAGTAAATTCATAAATTTTGCGTTAAAAAATTAATGGTCAAAGATAAAAATTTTGAGATTAGCAAACCGTTTTTAACCGGACTTCCCGTTACCTACTGAAAATAAGGCGAATAAGGGCACCGCCTTCTTTTTTGTTTTGGACTTCAATTTTACCATTGTGGTAATCCATAATAAGTTTAATGGCGGCCAGCGAAAGGCCGGAACCTTCTTCATGGATCACATCGCCGGCTGAGAAAAGTTCGAAAAGCCGTTTTTGTGAGACCTTGCTAAAGCCGGGCCCATCATCCTCAAAAGCGAGGATAATATTGTTTTTGTTTGATGAGATGGATATCCGGATGTTTACTTTGGGGCCTCCAAACTTACAGGCATTGTCTAGCAGCATTTCCAGCGATTTTTTTACCAGCGTAGTGTTGACGGCAACAAGCAGGTCATCATCGTCCATCTCAAACCCGACAGATTGGTATTTGCCCTCATATGTTTTTTCAAACTGCTTCAGGGTTGGTTCCACAACATATTCTATCCGGGTTGGCAGAAAGTCGGGCTGGCTTTGATTGGTTTTCATGTCGGTTATGAGCAGGGCTGTCTCCGAGAATTTAGTCAGCCGTTTGGCCACTTCTTCAAGATATTGGATATACTCCTGTTGCTCATCGGACAATTGGGTAAGGTTTAACAAGGTAGTGAGGCCCGTAATGCCATTCAGGGGCGTACGCAGCTCATGGCTGATAATATCGAGGAAATCTGTCTTTGCCTTCTCAAGCTGGTTTAGCCGTTTATAAGCTTCTTCCAATTGTTTTGTACGTTTCCTGACCCTTTCTTCAAGCTTTTCATTCATCTCAGCAAGGGCAATTTTCTGCTCATGCAGTAAAATGTGTGTTTCTGTACGTGCCAGCAGTTCCGAAGTGTTGAAAGGCTTGGTGATGTAATCCTGACCGCCTGCGGCAAAGCCTTTGACAATGCTGTCCATATCAGCTTTGGCGGTGAGGAATATAACCGGTATATCGGCAGTTTTGGGATCCTTTTTCAGGGCTTTGCATACCTCGAAGCCATCCATATCGGGCATCATGATATCCAGCAGGATCAGGTCAAACATTTGATGCCGGGTTATGGAAAGGGCTTGTTCGCCACTTTGGGAATAGGCTATTTGGTAATGTTCTTTGGAGAGTATGTTTCCCAAAATCTGTATATTTTTGGGAATATCATCCACGATAAGGATTTTATATTTCTTTGATGGTTCGGCCATAATCCTATGTTTTAAAAGAGTGATTTTATTTGGAGGAGCAGCTGTTCAATCCGCTCAATCTCAAAATGATCGGCAGCCTCAACAAGTTGTTCTCCAATACTTTGTAGCGTGCTACTGTTTTTTGTCTTGCCAAAAGAAATTATCTCAATTCCAAAGGCTGTAATTTCATCGATGGCTTTGTTTTTCACAATCTTTTCCCACAAGGTGAGAAATTTACCGGAGAAATCCTGCCGTAACGCGTCGTTTATTTTTATGGCGGGGCTTTTTTTTCTGTTTTGCCTGACCGTTAGTTTTCGGGGCGTTTTTGTCAGGGCACTTTCTATTTTTCTTGCCTTTTGAACTTTGTGTAATTTGATGGTGAAAGTGGAGCCTTTTCCCTCTTCGCTTTTTAAAGTAATTTCTCCGTTCATGGCTTCCACAAGGCGTTTGGTAATACTGAGCCCCAGGCCGGTTCCCTGCCGTTGCGCCGCTTGAGGCCCGGAGGATTGCCTGAAAGCTTCAAAAATTAATTTTTGATCTTTTTCGGGGATTCCCGAACCGGTATCTTTAACAGTGATTTTAATTTCATAAAATTTATCCTCGTTGCCCAGTGCTTTTCCGCTGAGGGTGAGTTTTATATATCCCTTATCGGTAAATTTTATGGCATTTCCCAAAAGATTGAACAGGATCTGGCGAAAGCGTACGGCATCTAAGAGAAACATGCCATCCAAAGTGGGGGCGATTTGAAGGATAAACCGGATTTGTTTTTTTTCAACCTGCGGATAAAAAATTTGCTGAATACTGGTTATAACCGCATGAATAGAGACGGGTTCCGTATAAATTTTAAGCTTGTCTGCCTGTATTTTGGAGAGGTCGAGGATATCGTTGATGAGGGACAACAAACTGTTGCTGCTGTTTTTGATGGATTGAAGAAAAGTTTTCTCCTTTTCATTTGTTGCCATGGGCAGCAGCAGGTCGGTAAACCCAATGATGGAGTTGAGGGGTGTCCTGATTTCATGGCTTATGTTGGCAATAAACAATGATTTTGCCCTGTTGGCCTCTTCCGCCTGATTTTTGGCTTCCCTGATTTCAATATTTCGTTTGTGTAACTCCACATTGATTCTTTGCAGCCTTTCTTTGCGCCTCTCGGCTACTTCCTCCGCTTGTTTTCGCTTGGTAATGTCTTCGATAATACCTTCGTAATAGAGTGTTTTATTCTTTTTGTCGCGAATGGCCCAGGCACTTTCTTTTACATAAATCTTATTTCCATCCGCATCTTCCCAAATATCTTCTCTTCCGGTTATGATGCCTTGTTGTTCAATGAGTTGTATAAAGTGTTTCCGGTTGGCTTTGGTTTTGTTCAGGTTTATTTTTTTCAGTTTTTTCATGGAGTACCCCAGCATCCGGAGGAGTGTTTTGTTCGCAAACATAATTTTTCCATCCGGGGTGGTCTGATACATGCCAATGGTGGCATTTTCCACAATACTTCTGTATTGTTCACGGCTCGTAAAAAGCTCATTGTTCAGTTTTTTCAACCTCTCGGTTTGTTCTGTAATTTTTTGGTTTCGTGCTGCAAGTAAGCCGTAATTCGTCTTAATAATCCTGTTTTTATATTGGACAAAGGTTAATACAACCAAAGCAACGAGGATGAAAAAAGCAATGAAAAAAATGAGCATAAGGCGTATATTTTTCTCATCTTTAAGACGCAGTTGGTTTAGTTTATCCTGTTTTCTAAGCAACTCATTTTCTTTCTCATTTTTTTCTGCTTCGAGGCGGACCTGCATTTCGCTAACCATTTGGCGGTTTTTTTGGGTAAAAATCTCCTCATGTATTTTGTTGTACTCAATAAGGTACGCATAGGCGTTTTCAAAATCGTTTTTCTGCCTGCTAATATTTGACAGTAACAAATAGGTGTCGAGCAACAGGTCTTTGGCTTTTATTTTTTTTGCGGCAATCAATGCACTGTCTCCATACAGAAAGGCCGTATCAGGGTTGTTTTTTTTATAATATATCTTGCCCAAGTCCAACATGGTTATGGATATTCTCCGCCTATCGCCAATCTTTTTCTTCAGCGGCAACGCCTTTTGTTGGTATTGTATTGCCAGGTCATATTTTTTCTCCAGATAATATATTTCGGCAATATTGCTCAATGAAATGACATAGAGTATGTTGCTGTTTATTTTTTGGGAAATTGTTTTTGCCCTTTGGTAATAGTGGAGTGCTTTGGAATATTTTTTTTGTTTTTGTTGAATTTCTCCAAGGTGCAGCAACATATTTGATTCGTTGAACAAATCATTCTTTTTATGATAAATTTTGTAGGCAGAGTTGAAAAAATCATGGGCACTTTTAAGGTTCCCCCAGTTTTCCATGACAACCCCCAGCTGGTTGTTAATGGCAGCCATGCCTTTCTCGTCATTCAACTGTTTGTAGATGTTGTAAGCGCGTTGGAACAGTCCGATAGAACGGGTGTAGTCGTTGTAATTTCCCCACACTTTTCCTTCGCCTTTCAATGTTTCGGCAATACCCGATTTGATGCCCAGCTTTTCAAATAGTTTACGCGCTTTAACATAGTAAATGGCAGCTTTTTTGTAGCGGCTCCAGCTATAGTAGTTGTTGGCGATTTGAAGAAGCAGGTCTGCTTGTCGTTCCTTACTGCACAAACGGGAAAAGTGCCCTAAAATATGGTATAACGAGTCTGTTTTTTCATATTGGCAAAGTGTCTGATAATCTTCGGCAAGCCTGAAAACAGCATGGGCATAGGATTGCGTATCTTTTTTGGCCATAGCCATTTTGATGACGAGCTTATTGTACGCTATGGCTTTTGGAAGATTCGATGATTGGTATAACAAGGCCATCTTCTTGACAAGCAAGAACCTTTCAGCGGGGGTAAGCAGGCTGTCTTTGAGGATAATTGTAATATTCGTGCTGTCCGCTATGGTATCCAGATTATATCCGCGACAAGTTTGGATATGCACCAATGCCAGCACTAAAAGAAGTACCCATGGCAGGTAGCTCCTGTTCGTATTATTTTCTAATGGGTATGTGTTGTTTTCAGGTTTCATTTTTCATGGACAATTGTCTCAAAAGCTTTCTTGATAATACGTAATTGTTTTTCGATGGCAAGAATATCAAAATTTCTTAAATAATGGTCTAAATCATTGCTGTAATCCAATAAATTAGTCAAATGGAATGCTATGGCAATTTGTTGGAGGTGTTCGTTAAAATGTTCAATCTTGTCAAACATTTTGGTGTTATTGGCAGGTTCAAAATAATGGCCGTATAAGTGGTTGATTTTGTCAAAGAATACTTTATTGTTTTCGATCTCCTTTATGTTGAAAAGATGTGCGGCACATTCATCTTCATCAAATTGTCGAATGAATTCATGCAATTCCGATTTTATTTCATTTGCAGGCCGATTGAACAGATGAATGGAAACAGCCTTTTTTTTGTCAACAATAAAAGCTTTGTTGATATTTAAAATCAGGAAGAGGTGCCGCTTGTCCATGTTTTCTTTTTCAAAAATGTTACGGGCATTCTGTAAAACCTCCTCTTCAAGGCAGCAGAATACGATGAGGCGATAACCGGGAATACTTTTGCGTGCTTTGGAAAAATCTATTCCCACATCTTCTATCGCAAACAAATGTGAAGAAAAAATTTCTTTCAGTTCATCTTTTAAAGGGTGTGGCTGATTTATGAAAAGACATTTCTTGTTTTCCCTGCGAATTGGCTGTTCCCTGTTAGAATTTACCGTCGTATCGTCGTTTACCTGGACATTATGAAATATTACCGAAAACCGGCTTCCTTTTCCCGGTGTGCTCTGAAGCGTTATCTCCCCATTCATGGCTTTTACAAGTCGTTGGCTTATCGCCAGGCCCAATCCGGTCCCTTTGGTTTTTTCGCTTGTTTTGCCCTGATAGAACGGCTTAAATATGGCTGCTTGTTCATCCGGGGATATTCCTATTCCCGTATCTGTTACTTCAACAATTAAGCTGATCCTTTGGGGTTTGTTTTCTTTTTTTGCATGTACTTCTACGCTAATACTTCCCTGCGGGGTAAATTTAATGGCATTTCCGATAATATTGAGGAGTATTTGCTTTAGCCTGGCTTCTTCAAACAGAATGAGCTGGGGGAAATCATCGTCGGCCTTGGCAACAAAATGAAGGCTTTTATTCAGTAGCTCAAGGCTGAAAATGTTGGTCAGGTCATCTAAAATTCTTCTGATGTCCATCTCCTTGAATTCCAGGTCAATATTTCCTTCTTCAATTTTTGAAAGGTCAAGGATGTCATTAATGAGGCCCAGCAGGCTTTCGCCACTTGATTTGATGGACTGGAGGTATTTTTTTTGCGTCTCGTCATTTGTCATGGAATAAAGTATGTCTGAGAACCCCAGCACCGAGTTAAGGGGTGTGCGAATTTCATGGCTTATGTTGGTCAGAAAACTGGTCTTTGCTTTTGTACTGTTTTCTGCTTTGACTATGGCTTGTTGCAATGCCTCATTACTTTTTTGCAATTCGCTTTGGGCTTTCTTAATTTTTTGGTTTTTTTCAAGGAGCAATTTGTTTTGTTTGTTTTTGTTAAAAAGGTAGAAGCTGACAAAGCCCAGGGCAAACAGCAGGATGGCAAAGGCACTCCATGCAAAGTAGAGAAGATATTTTTGTTTCTTTACCTGGAGCATGGCCACTTTTGTTTTTTGTTCCTGAAGCTGTATTTGGTTCTTTTGTTTTTCCGTGTTAAATTCAATTTGCATACGGGTTATGCTTTTCCTAACATCTAAACTCAGCAACGAATCGTGGTAAAGTTGTTTGATCTTCAGATATTTAACAGCTTCTTTATATTTTTCCATTCCCATGTAGGTATTGAATATTGCATCATAACCATTCTCAAGAATGGAGCGGGCATGAATTTTTTTAGCCAATCTGACGCCCGGTTCAAGGTATTGGAAAGCTTTCCCGAAATTTTTTAGTTTACTATAAAGTGAACCGGTTTCGATGTAAGCGTAAGCAAGATTGTAAACATCGTTTATTTCATGGGAAATTTTAATGGCCTTCAGGGAATAATTAAGTGCATCGCGGTATTTTCCCTGCTCTTTCAGCAAGTTGGCGATGTCATTGTTACAGATGGCAATTCCCCGTTTTGCGTTAATTCGTTTGTTAATATCCAATGACAATTCAAAATATTTTAAAGCTTTGTTATAATAGCCTTCTGCTTTGTAAACCTGTGCAACATTATTCAGGTTGATGGCAATGCCGATGGGGTTTTTCCTGTTTTGTTCAAGTTGCAGGCTTTGCTTGAAATATTCCAGTGCCTTTTTAAGGTCGCCCAGCATAAGGTACACATTGCCAATGCTGTTTACTGCCATGGCTTCACTTATGGAATCATGTGTTTGTGTGGCCAAATGATAAGCTTTCAAATGATAGTCCATGGCCTTTTTGTAGTTGTCAATTCTACGAAATACCACCCCCAGTTTGTTGTAGGAAAGGATTAAAAGTTTTGTGTTTTTTGTCTCTTTACCTATTTCAATGCCTGTTTTGTAAACATGAATGGCAAGGGGAAAACGGGCTTCTTTTCTAAGCTGATCTCCTATTTTGATAAGCCGGTGTCCCGTAAAAACCAGTCTTCCTGTTTTGCGCCCGAGCCGGACGGCACTGTCTATGGTTTTGAAGAACAATGTTTTGTCCCGGATGTGCTCATTAATTTTAACCTCCTGCAACCCATTGTTTAAGAGCCTGGTAAGCCGGAGTGAGTCCGGGGCCTGCGTTGTGCCGGAAAGAATAGTTTCCTCTGCGGAATGTTTCTTTATATTATTTCCGTAGGTAACGGGCCGAAGACAAAAAATTATCACCAGGAGGACGAAAGGCCTGATGCAGCATGATGACGATAACATGATTGTTTTCACAAGGTTGACAAATAAAAAGCAGACGAAACATTTTGTTTCGTCTGCTAAGATAGGGAAATTTCTTTTGGTTATTATTTACGGACAACAATACAGGATGTACAGCGTTTGTCGCAGCTGTCTTGTTAAATCCATTTTACCAGCGGGAAATCCATACGATGGACCAGCAGCTTATGTTTCGGGTAAAGGCGGAAGGCATAATCCACAATGCCCGAATGTGCCAACGGAAAATCACAGGTAAAGCGGATAATTTGTTCGTTTTCCTGTTCAGCTTCCAATGGGTGTTGGTAAAGGATTTTCTCAATATTTCCGTTGATGCGGTTGCCCATAATGAGGTCAATGCCCAAATCATTGGCAGACAATCCCGGGGCAGACAATTTTATCTCCGCCACAAAATGCTTTCCATAGGCGATGGCCCCTTTTTGTGTGTTGGGGACCATCAGCGATTCAACAGAAATCGAGTCCCACGCCTGCCGTATTTTCCCTTTCCATGCGGCAAGTTCTTTCGCTTTGGAAAAATGATGTTCCCTCATCTGCTTTCCATTTTCCAGCAACGGGGCATAATATTTTCTGTAATAATCGTTTACCTGGCGTTGCATGGTGAACCGGGGAGCGATGCCGGCAATGGTGTTTTTGATATGCTGAACCCATTTTTCCGGAATCCCGTTTTTGTTGATGTCGTAATAAGTCGGGATAATTTCTTCTTCGAGGATATTATAAATCATTTCGGCATCCAGTTCATCCTGAAAACTTTGGTTGTCGTAAGTCCGGGTTTCGGGAATGGCCCAGCCGGCACCTTCTTTGTAACCTTCGGCCCACCAGCCATCCAGCACGCTGAAATTAACCACACCGTTCATAATGGCTTTTTCGCCACTGGTTCCGGAAGCTTCCAACGGACGGGTAGGCGTATTCAGCCATACATCCACGCCGCTGGTAAGCATTTTGCCCATAATCATGTCGTAGTTTTCCAGAAAAATGATACGGCCGCTAAACCGGGGCATTTTTGAAACCTCAATAATCCGTTTGATTAAATCCTGGCCTGCTTTGTCGTGTGGATGTGCCTTGCCGGCAAAAAGAAACAGTACCGGTTTTTCCGGGTTGTTTACAATTTTCTCCAACCGCTCCAGGTTGGTAAACAACAGGTGGGCACGTTTATAGGTTGCAAAACGGCGGGCAAAACCAAAAATTAAACGGGATTTGTCGAGATGTTTCATAGACTCGATGATAAGCCGCGGGCTTTCCTGGCGCGAGAGCATATCTTTCCTCAGATGTTCTTTCACAAAGGCAACCAACCGTTTTTTGACAGCCAGCCGGTTTTCCCATATCCTTTCATCGGAAATGTCATAAATTTTTTCCCAAAACCGGGTGTTGGGCTGGTTATCTTCAAAACCTTCCTCAAAACTTTTGTGGTAAAGCTCCTGCCATACTTTGTCGGTCCACGTAAAATAATGAACTCCGTTGGTAACGTAACCGATATGCAATTCCTCGGCATAATATCCGGGATATAACCCCTTGAACATTTCGCGGGAAACGCGTCCGTGAATGCGGCTAACCCCGTTTACTTCCTGCGAAAGGTTTGTGGCCAGCACACTCATGGAGAATTTTTCCGTTGTGTCTGCCGGGCGAAATCTTCCCAGTGCCATAAATTCTTCCCAGCCAATGGAAAAAACATCGCTGAAATGGGAGAGATAAGCACGGACAAGGTGTTCTTCAAAGCTGTCGTGGCCGGCAGGGACCGGCGTGTGGGTTGTAAACAGTGTGCTGGCACGTACGGCTTCCCTGGCGGCATAATAGCCAATCTGTTCTTTTTCTATCAGGTTTTTGATCCTCTCCAGTCCGATAAATGCCGAATGGCCTTCGTTGCTGTGGAATACATCCGGGTGAATTCCCATCTTCTCGATAAGCCGAATGCCGCCAAGCCCCAAAATCATCTCCTGTTTCAACCGGTGTTCGCTGTCGCCGCCATAAAGTTGAGCAGTGAGCTTACGGTCTTCTTCCGAGTTGGGAAGCGTGTCGGTATCGAGCAAAAAGAGTGGCACACGGCCCACATCTAACCGCCAGGCTTTTGCCTGTACCACACGTCCGGGCAGGGCAATGGGAATGCGAAGTGTCTCTCCCTGTTCATCCCGCACGGGAACCAGGGGGAGTTGTGTTGTTTTCTGGAAGTTGTTTTCTGCAATCTGGTCGCCAAAATGGCTGATAATTTGTTTGAAATAGCCATATCGGTACAGTAATCCAATGGCCATCATGTTTTTGTTGGAATCGCTGGCCTGTTTCAGGTAATCGCCGGCCAAAACGCCCAGTCCGCCTGAAAATATTTTTACACTGTTGTGCAGTCCGTATTCCATGCTGAAATAGGCAACCTGTTGCTCTTGTTGCCCACGGGAAGCCTGCATGTATTTTTGAAAACGTGCATATACCCGGTTAAGTTTTTCGATGAATTTTTCATCGGTTACAAGCTCATTGATTTTTTCCAGCGACAGCGACTCAAGTACCATGACCGGGTTGGTATCCAGCTCTTCCCATCTGTCGGGCATAATGCCTTGAAACAATTCGATGGCTTCTGTATTCCAGGACCACCAGAGATTAAAAGCCAATGTCTTCAAAGGCTCTAACGGCTTTGGCAAAGCGGGTTGGATCAATATCTTTTTCCAGGTGGGTTTGTCAGGGCTTACACGGGCCTCCAGCCGTTGTGTCTCCGGGATTGTCCACTGGGTTTTCTCTTTTTCTTTGCGTTTTCCTGCTTCGGCCAACGCCAGTTTCCAGGCTTTTTTGTAGTGTTTATTAAGCTTTTTCCAGGTGAGTTCCTGGGCAATTTTATTGGCTTCTTCTTTTGCCGCTTCCCTGTTGTTGCTGTCTGAAAAATGGCTTATGCTCCCTGCGACTTCGGCAGCAATACTGTCATCCTCTTTTTCCTGCCTGTCAATAACTGTAACGGCTCCCTTACTGTTTTCAAAATGTTCCAGTACCCATTTGCCAAACCCGGCATAGGTGGTGGTGAGCGTGGGGATGCCAAAAGCAATGCTTTCATGCGGTGTGTAGCCCCAGGGTTCGTAATATGAAGGAAAAACCGTGTAATCAAAAGCCGTCAGGAAATCGTAATAGCCCAGGTTGACAACGCCATCGTGTTGGTTGAGATAAGCCGGGACAAAGATCAAATGAACACGGTCATTTTCTGTATTATTTAATCCGTTGTTGTGTGCTTCCCGCAACACCGGGTCGTTATTTTCGTCGAGAAGATAATGTGTTAAATAGGGATTGTGAACTTTTCCTCCTTCTTCGGTAAAAACTGCCTGCGCTCCATCGTGCCCGGCCGGAACAGCGATAAAAGCCAGAATACGTTTCCCTTCGGGCAAAGACTGGTTAAGCTTTCCCAATGCACGGATATAAATGTCAATCCCTTTGTTTTTAAACTCGTAACGCCCACTGTTTAGCACCAGGAATGTATCCTTGTTGTACGTAACGCCTGTTAGTTTTGATGCAATCTCTAAAGCTTTGTTTCGTGCTGTTTCGCGTTTTTTTGCATATTGGTCAACTGCCGGGACAAAAGAATTGTTCATGCCGTTCAGCGTAAGCACCTGTGGGGCTTTCCCAAGAAATTGCCTGCTCTCTATGGCGGTGATGGCACTAACGGTGGTAAAGACATCGGCTTCCCTGGCACTCAGTGTTTCCAATGAGTTTTTGCTGACAACCTGAAATCTCTCTGCCATTTTAAGCGGATGATAGTGCGATAATTTTTCGTACAAGGGCAGGCCGTTTCCGGCAATTGAACGTCCCAGCACAGTGGCATGTGTTGTAAACCCGGTTCCAATGTGCGGCACTTTTTCTTTAAGATATAAAATACCTGTTCCGGTCATCCATTCGTGAAAATGGGCAATGATATGGGTTTGCAGCGTAAGGTAAAAACGGGTGAAGCTCTCTATTGCCTGCCCGGCGGCATAGCCAAACATGGCCGGTTCAATATAATCCCATTGCCCCGAAAGTGAATCAAGCTTGTAGGTTTCCCACAAGTGGGCAAAGATTTCATCTTTTTGGGCAAACAGGTGGGTGAAATTGACCAAAATGACCACTGGCCTGGAAGGAATGTTCCAACGGCCAATCCTGACCTGGATACCCTGTTTGGCAGCCATTTCTTTCCAATCGGAAAAAAGTTTGGGGTCTTCCAGAAAATCGGGGTTGGCATGGGTCTCTTTCCATACATCCGGCCCTACCAGGACATAGTGGTCTCCATAAGCATACACCATGCTTCCCGCTTTGGTGGACATAACGGTATAAATTCCGCCGATTTTGTTACAAATCTCCCAACTTGTTTCAAATATATAATCTGATTTCATTCTCTAAATTATTCAAAATTAACATTATGACATTGATTCCCGTACTTTGTTCCCACAAAATTACGGGGGCATAAAAATATTAAAATAAGTACTTTGGAAAACCTGTTGCCGGTCGGGATTTTTTATCTTGTTGCTGGTCAGGATTTGTAATCCTGACCCTCTTTAGCAAACTATTGCTACTCAAACTTCAAATCCTGGTTCTTTAAGCTTTCGGATTGCAAATCCGAAAGAGCCAATGATTCACATTGCAAATCAGAAAGAGCCAATGGAGCTAATGGAAAATCCGGCGAATTAACGGGCTTCAATCATTTCTTGTTCCCGAAAATATCCCTCAACTTATCTTCAATCTCTTGTCTGTACTTTTTAATATCCGATTTCTTTACTTTTTTGAGTTCCTCCTGTATTTGGTCAAACTGCTTGCGGGCCCGCTTTCCCAGGTTGGGAAGAATCTTTTCACGAACCTCTTCTCCGGCATCCTCCATGGCTGCACTCAGCTTTTGCAAATCAATTTCGCGCAGAAGTTTCTTTACAGCCGTATCAGACATGTTCTTGATATCTTCAAAATTCATCTCTTTGGTTTTATCCAATTTCTCTTTTACTATTTTCTTGGTTTGACGGGTTTTTTTCTTTGCCAGTTTTTCCGTTTCTTCAAAAAGTTTTTTGGCTGCTTTTTTTACCTCATCAGCCTCCGGCTCGGCATGTCCGGCCTGTTTCTCCACACGAATGATAAAGTCGGAAAGGACATTCATGTAGTTGATGAAAGCTTCGTACGGTGTGCCGTAAGGGTTGAAATACATGTGTACGTCGCCATCTGAGAAAAATTTGGTACACATATAATAAAAGTGGTCCGAAGTCTGGAGGTACATCCAGTCTTTTTGTATTTGCTGGTCATGGCACCGTTTCACCTTTTCTTCAAGTGCATAGAGTTTGTCGAAAGCTTCGTCCTGCAATTCGTTTCCCAGCCATGCTGTCAGGTCGCGTTCTTCGTCGGCCCACGAAATGGGATTGGGGACATGAATGGAAGAAACGGGCTGTAGCTTTTCGCCCAGTTCCCGAGGCGTGGCAAAACTAAAATCGGAGTGGGAGAAAACCCGTCCCGGCAATGCGCGCATGAAATCGAAGACACCGGTTTCTTCCCATTGGTGTTCGCCAAAAGTTTCATAGTCCATGAACAGGTTTACCACTTCTTCTTGCGGGTTAATTTGCGTAAGCCAGCCCGTAAACTTTTCGGTTGTCAGCGGCCACTCTTTCCAGCTTTGTTGCGAGAACCGGAAGGCAATGTCATCGCTCAGCTGAAAATTTTTCAGCAACAGCTTCAGTTTCGGGTTTATGGCATTGGTATACATGTAGTTGGGGCTTCGCCATCCCAGTACGTGCTTGGCCCCTTCGGTAAGCATTACTTTGTAACCCATATCGGCTACCATGGCCCCGATTTCATCGGAATAAATCAGCTCTGTATTGCGAAAGGTGGTAGGTTTCTGGCCGAAAAGCTGCTCTATTTTCCGGGCTTGTGCCTGTACCTGCTTTGTAAATTCCTCTTTGCTTTTCAGGGCGGAAAGTGAGTGGGCATAAGTTTCGGCCAGAAATTCCACGTTGCCGGTCTCGGCCAGCCGCTGGAAACTTTCCAGTACATCGGGGGCATAAGTTTCAAACTGGTCAAGGGCTGTTCCCGAAATCGAAAAGCTTACTTTAAAAGCACTCCCGTATTCGTTTATCAAATCAAGCAACAGGGCATTCATGGGCAGGTAATTCTTTTGGGCTACCTTGCGCATTATGTAGCTGTTGTTGTGGTCGTCGAAATAATCGTGCTTTTCCCCAATATCGAAAAACCGGTAATTTCTCAGCCGCATGGGCTGATGAACCTGAAAATAGAAACAAATAGCTTTCATAGGTTTGTATTATTTCTTGATTAATTGTTTACTAAACTGTCATAAATATGAATAACTTTCAGGGCGGCATCTTCCCATTTTAAATTTTCCACCTCCTGTTTGCCGTATTTTTTAAACATTTTAGAAAGGCCATCGTAATGACAGAGGCCGTAAATGGCATCGGCCATGGCATCGATGTCCCAAAAGTCTACTTTGAGTGCGTGATGCAGTACCTCGGCCACACCGCTTTGTTTGGAGATGATAACCGGGACGCTGGAGCGCATAGCCTCTAAGGGGACAATGCCAAACGGCTCGGATACGGAAGGCATCACAAATACATCGCTCATGGAAAAAATATGGTCCACATCATCGCCTTGCAGAAAACCGGTAAAATGAAATTTGTCGGCAATATGGAGTTGGGCCACGCGTTTTATCATTTTCAAAAGCATGTCACCTGAGCCGGCCATGGCAAACCGGACATTAGGGTCTTTCTGTAAAACCTTGTAAGCCGCTTCTATAAAGTATTCGGGTCCTTTCTGGAAAGTGATGCGCCCGAGAAAAGTTACCAGCTTTTCGTTGAAATGTTTATTTGTGCCATTGTAATTTTTCATGCTGTTGGCATCCACCGCGTTGTGCACGGTAAAAACCTTATCGGGATGGATTCCGTATTTTTCAATTACAATATTCCGGGTGAGGTTGCTCACGGTAATCACGGCATCGGCTTCTTCCATGCCCTGGCGTTCAATATCGTAAACCTGCTGGTTGACATTGCCCCCCGTACGGTCAAATTCGGTGGCATGCATGTGGACAACCAGTTTTTTGCCTGAGGACTTTTTGGCTGCAATGCCGGCAGGGTAGGTGAGCCAGTCGTGGGCATGAATCACGTCAAAATCCTCTTTCATGGCCAGGGCAGAGGCAATGAGGGCATAACGGGCCACTTCTTCCATGAGGTTTTTGCCGTAAGTTCCGGAAAATTCATAATCGCGGGAAAAGACATTGCTTTTAAACTCTTCGCTGGTTTTTCTGGTCTCTTCCGTAATTTTGGAAAAATACTCAGGACTCACGTAAGGGATGATGTTGGAGCCGACTTCGAGATATTTGATATGTTGCCAGTAAGCTTTGTATTCCTCATCTTTCATGTCGAAAGGGATACCGCTGGCATTACGGATGGAGGCTGCCTGCTGGTCTTCATCGCCGTAGGCTTTGGGAACCACAAAAATAATTTCCGTTCCTTGTTTGCTGAGGCCTTTGGTGAGGCCGTAACAAGCTGTGCCAAGGCCTCCCGTGATATGGGGCGGAAATTCCCAACCGAACATCAATACTCTCATAGCTTTATTTCTGGTTTATGGTTTAAATATAGTTTCGTTTTATGCATGGTCCAGCATCCATTTTATCCGGAGCAGCTCTGCCACGCTCCATGCCTGTGATATGGCACCCCGTGCTTCGTGAGGAGGGTCGCCATCGTAGATTTCCGAAATCGTTCCCACGCCCGCTTCTGTCATAACTTCTTCAAATCCGGAATAAAGGCCGTAGATAAATTCTTTTCCTTTTTTGCCGTAAATACTCAGCCATGTTTCGGTAAAAGCCCCCAAAAGCCACGGCCATACTGTCCCCTGATGGTAAGCCAGGTCGCGTTCCTGCTGGTTGCCACCATATTTTCCTTTGTATTCGGCAAAACGGGGTGAGAGCGAACGTAATCCCCTTGGTGTGAGCAGGTCTTTCTTTGCCCTTCGCAGAACACCTATTTTCATGTCAAGAGTGGCAGGCGAATAGGGTAATGAAACGGCAATCACCATGTTAGGACGGGTAGCGAAATCTTTGTAATCATAAGTGGCATAGTCGGCGAGATAACCTTTTTCGGCATCCCAAAACATTGTGGCAAACGATTTTTCAATGATTTCAGGCCATTTTTTCCAGCGACTGACAAATCCATCCTCTTTGGCCTCTTCGGCTAACTGCAAAGCAAACCGGATGGCTTCGTACCACAGTGCATTAATTTCTACTGGAAAGCCCACACGGCCGGTTACTGGTTTTCCATTGACAACGGCATCCATCCAGGTAACCGCGCTACCGGGTTCTCCAGCCCATATCAAGCCATTGTCGTGCATGCGAATTTGATGACGTGTCCCCTTTTTATAATTATTCAAAATACTTTTCATGGCCTTACCATAACTTTTCCACAAGCCTTTGGTCTCGCCGGTCATGATGGCGTATTGATGTAGTGCCCAAATAAACCACAGCGAAGTATCTGTCGAATTATAGCTGGCTTCCTTCCCGTGCCCAAGATTGGGAAAAAGCCCTTCTTTCAATTCGCGAAGCATCGTTTTGGTTACGGCATGAAAAGTCTTTTTGTCGCCTTTTGCCAAAGTAAGCCCGGGAAGGGAGATAAAAGTATCGCGGCCCCACCGGCCAAACCATGGATAGCCGGCAATAACTTCCGTACGGTTTTTCTGATGTACAATAAACTCTTCGGCAGCATTTTGCAGACTGTTTTCAAAGTTGCTGCGGGGAACGCGCTTTTTTATCTCGGTATTAAAATGCCGTTTAAAATTGGCCGGGATTTTCTCTTCAAGGCTTGCGGAAATAACGATACTTTCACCTTTTGTAAGTTCGGTTTCAAAGTAACCCGGAGTGAATAAGTCTTCAAGATAGTTGTAACCACGCTCTTTTTCACGAATATATTGCACATTGTAATACCAATCGGGAACGTGGATATATTCTGCTTTTTTAGAGAACTGCATATAGACTGAAGCGTATCCCTGATACATCTGCCAGGCGGCACCGTTTTTAACCGGTTTGAAACGGGTATTCACATAGGTGTTGGCTTTGCTGAGCGAATGGACGCTACGAAAAGCCAGAAACGGGCGTAGTTTGAATTTTACTTTTCCCAGGCTCTCTTCCAGCGTATATCTAATGAGTATCCGGTCTTCTTTTTGTGTGAAGATAAGCTCTTTTATAAGTACGATACTGCCGAGCCGGAAAACAAGCTTTGGGATGGGATCCATTTCATAATCGCGCAGGTATTTGTGCCCTTTGGGTTCCATAACGCCACCCTGATACATGCGTGTGCCCAGATGAAATTCAAAATCATTGGATACCAGCGTCTCATCCAAACCCGACAACAACACGTGGTTGTTGTCATCGATCAGCGGCTGTGGGGCAACCAAAAGCCCATGATAACTGCGCGTGTTGCAGTTTATGATGGAAGAACTGGCATAGCTGCCGGCACGGTTGGTACGCAGCTTTTCCCTGCTGAGTGAATAATTCAGGTTGACAAGCTGCCTCTTGTCAAATTTTATATAGCCCATTTTCTTTTTGGTGTTTCATTAACTTTTACGAGTTAACAAAAATAAGAAAATCACCGGAAAGTAATAACCTCCCTGTGTTAATAAATCCTTATTTTTTAAGGAAATAGCTGTTGCCTTGTGGAAAAATTTGTCAAACACTTTTTCAAACGTTTGTGAGATGAATCTGGAAAAAGGAAAGCTTTCAAGAAAAGGAATATTATGAAAACCATTCAACTTTTCAACCCTCCAACCCTCCAACCTTTCAACCCTTCAACCCTCCAACCCTTCAACCCTCCAACCCTCCAACCTTCCAACCCTTCAACCCTTCAACCTTCCAACCTTTCAACCCTCCAACCTTTCAACCCTCCAACCTTCCAACCCTTCTAATCTTCCAATCCCTCAACCTTCTCCCCGTAAAGGTCATAGAAATCCGACCGGATGATTTTGGCGTTGTAAAACTCTCCGGGTTCCAGCTTTCCGTTTTCTGCTGAAATCAGCACTTCGTTATCCACTTCTGGCGAATCAAATTCGGTACGGCCCACGTAAAACCCGCCCTCCTTTTTGTCGATGATCACTTTAAATGTTTTCCCGGCTTTTTCTTCATTCAGTTCCAGTGAAATTTGTTGTTGCAACTGCATAAGCCGGTCTTCGCGCTCTTGCTTAACGTCATCAGGAACGTCATCAGGCAAATCAAAAGCGGTCGTGTTTTCTTCGGGCGAATATTGAAAAACGCCCAGCCGGTCGAAACGTATTTCACGAATAAACTCCAGCAGTAGTTCAAACTCCTCTTCCGTTTCGCCCGGATAGCCGACAATAAAGGTAGAGCGCAGTGCCATGCCCGGAACTTTTTCGCGCCATGACAATGCCAGTTGACGGGTTTTTTCTCCATCCAGGCCGCGTTTCATGGATTGCAATATACGGCTGCTGATGTGCTGTAATGGAATGTCGAGATATTTGCACACTTTGGGATTTCTCTGCATTACTTCCAGCAGGTCTTCCGGAAAACCGGCCGGATAAGCATAATGCAACCGAATCCACTCAATGCCATCTATTTCCGACAAACGTTGTACCAGTTCGGCAATTCTACGTTTTTGGTACAAATCAAGGCCATAGTAGGTCAGATCCTGGGCAATGAGCAGCAGCTCTTTTACCCCTTTGGCAGCCAGCTTTTCTGCTTCTCCAATGATTTCCTCAAAGGGTTTGGAAACGTGCTTCCCGCGAATAAGCGGGATAGCACAAAAAGCACAGCTACGGTCACAGCCTTCCGAAACTTTCAGGTAAGCAAAATGCGAGGGTGTCGTCAGATGACGCTCTCCCACCAACTCTTTTTTGTAATCGACTTCCAGTGTCTTCAGGATTTGTGGTAAATCATTCACGCCGAAAAAAGCATCCACACCGGTCATTTCTTTGCCTAATTCCTTTTTATATCGCTGTGAAAGGCATCCGGTTACGATTACCTTTTTCAACTGCCCGGCTTTCTTTGCTTCCACCGCTGACAAAATCATGTCGATGGATTCCTCTTTGGCATCCTGAATGAAACCACAGGTGTTGATAACCATGATGTCGGAGGGATCATTGGAATCGCTCACCACTTCATAGCGGTTATCAAGCTGCCGCATGAGTACTTCCGAGTCCACCAGGTTTTTGGAGCATCCCAACGTTACCACATTAACTTTTTGTTTTTTCTTTTTTCTCACCATACAGGTTTTTACAATTATTTTACCACAACGGGTGTTTCTTTTTTTACCACTAAGGGACACCAAGGGTTTTCACAAAGTACCACTAAGGCTCATTCGGGTTTGTAACCCGAATGTAAAAGGACACCAGGATTTTTAATCCGTTTCCGGCTGATAAACCGGTTTAAAAAAGTCAGGATTACAAATCCACAAGCCCATTTTAGGTCGGGATTGCAAATCCCGACCAGCACATGTTTTCACAAAGTACCACTAAGGGTTTTTCCCTTCGTACCTCCTTTGTGTTGTCCTTTGTGTACCTTCGTGGTAAATATCTATCGTGGTAAAACTACGAAGAGAAAAGTGTTTCCACAAATTCCTTTCGGTTAAATACCTGCAAGTCTTCCATCTTCTCGCCTACGCCAATATATTTTACCGGGATTTTAAAAGTATCGGAGATACCGATGACCACACCGCCTTTGGCGGTGCCATCCAGTTTGGTGAGGGCAATGGCATTCACTTCGGTGGCAGCGATAAACTGCCGGGCCTGCTCGATGGCGTTTTGCCCGGTGGAAGCATCCAGCACCAGCAAAATTTCGTGGGGCGCATCGGGAATCAGCTTTTGCATGACGCGTTTTATCTTGGAAAGCTCGTTCATCAGGTTCACCTTGTTGTGCAACCTTCCGGCGGTATCGATAAGGACAACATCGGTATCCTGTGCCATGGCCGATTTCACCGTGTCATAAGCTACGGAAGCCGGGTCGGCACCCATGCCCTGGCTTATAATGGGGACATCCACACGCTTCGACCATATCTCCAACTGCGATACAGCGGCGGCACGGAAGGTGTCCGAAGCACCCAGCATCACCTTTTTCCCGGCCCGTTTAAAGTTGTAGGCCAGCTTGCCAATGGTGGTGGTTTTTCCCACCCCGTTCACGCCAACCACCATGATGACATAAGGTTTTTTCTCTGCCGGCAGTTCAAAATCGGCACCATCGCCACTGTTGTTCTCCTGCAAAAGGGCAACAATTTCTTCTTTCAGCAGCTGGTTCAGCTCGTCCACGCCAAGGTATTTGTCGCGGGCCACACGGGCTTCAATACGGTCGATGATTTTCAGGGTCGTTTCCACCCCCACGTCGGAGGTAACGAGAATTTCTTCCAGTTCATCCAGCACATCTTCGTCCACTTTCGATTTCCCAATGACCGCTTTGGAGAGTTTGCTAAAAACGCTTTGTTTGGTTTTTTCGAGTCCTTTGTCCAGGTCTTCTTTTTGTTCTTTTGAAGAAAAGAAAGAGAATAAGCCCATAATTATCAGATTAAAAATTTGTTACGATTCGACGCAAAGTTAAAAATAAAAAAAGCTTCTTCCCGGTAACAGGAAAAAGCTTTCTTTTTAAGAATTGAGAAATCTTTCTGCTTATTTCTTAGCAAAATATTCTTTCACCTTATCGGTAGGGACAATTTCTTCTTTAAAAGTGTAAGCACCCGACTTGGGGGATTTTACCGCTTTAATAACTTTTGCAAAGTCTTTTCCTGTGCTCTGTAATGATGCAACTACTTTCTTAGCCATGGTTCAATTATTTAATTTCTCTGTGAATAGTCATTTTTTTCAGGATGGGGTTGTATTTTTTCAACTCCAGCCTTTCGGGCGTATTCTTTTTGTTCTTGGTGGTAATGTACCTTGAAGTCCCCGGCATACCACTTTTTTTATGCTCGGTACACTCTAAAATTACCTGAATCCTTGCGTCTTTACTTTTCTTAGCCATCGTGAATCGCTTTTAAAATTTTGGTCGGCAAAAATACAAACTCCTGTAACATTATCCTAATTATTTTAGAAATATTTTTCTTTATTTTTTGTGGGCGGCCTGCGCACTGGCCCACGACGGGCTGTCCGCTATAATCCCGGTGGTACAAGCGGTGTTGCGCTACGTCCGGCGGGGAGCTTCCTCCGGTTGCTCCCGCCGGCCTGCTTCACATCCGCTTCTGCCACCGGGTGCTGCCGCTCCCATCCCTGGCGCATCGGAGCGATGAACGAAAAAACTTCGGTCTTCCGTCTTCTGACTTTTCTTAAAAAGTGAACCTTGGACACTACAAAAATAATATGCCCGCTAAAATGGTAGTAGAACCGAAATAATAATGACACATTTAATGCAACATTGCCTGCACATAGGGCGTAATGCCCTGAAAGAAAAACTCCACGGCTATCACCATAACGATAAGCCCCATGAGCTTCATCATGATTTTGTTTCCACTGGTACCAAGAAACTTAATGATGCCCGTGGCACCCAGTAAAATGAGTAAGGAAACGATGGAAACCAAGACAATGGAAACAATCACCTCACCCCGTTCCATTATATTTTTGGCATCCCCCATGAGAACCATAGCGTTGGTTATGGCACCCGGGCCGGCAATCATGGGAATACCCAACGGAGTTATGGCAATATCATCCACGTAAGCATCCACTTCATCTCCACGTAATTTCATGCGGCTCAACCGGGCATTTAGCATGTCATATCCCATGTAGAAGAAAAGGATACCGCCTACTACTTTTAACCCGGCTACTGAAATGCCAAAAAAGTCAAACATATATTTCCCCAGCAAGGCAAACAGTAACAATACGCCCAGCGCAGTGGCCATGGCCTTGATAGCCGTATTTTTCCGAGCCTTCCTGGAAAGTCCGTCGGTCATGGAAAGAAAAACAGGCATGACGCCCAACGGGTTAATCAACGTGAAAAACGAAGTGAAATAGAGCAATATGACAGTAACGTGTGACATCTTGATTAAATTTCAAAAAAATACTGGCGCAAGTATCCGCTTGTGCCTTACAAACTGTTGATCTTCACTTCCACCGTTTCCAGAATCATGTCGCGGCAACCGTGTGCTTTTTGGGCAAGCTCTTCGGCGCGACGGAGCATGTCAGAGGTAAACTTCTTATCGATGATACCCATGGCATTGATTTTCACGTTCAGGTAAGCACCTTCCACGGCTGTCAATGCGCAAAGTGCGCCCACACCGGCATCGGAAGCGGAGTTGGGGTTGCCGTTTTCTGCCATGGCACGCATAACCGCGATGGAGTTGTAGGCTGTTTCCATCACTTTAAACGGGATCTCCATGGCATATTTTGAAGCTTCCTGGATGGCTTCCTGACGAAGTTTTTTCTCTTCAGCTGTTTTCTTCGGAAGTCCGAAAGCATCCATAATCTTGTTAAAAGCACGGGTGTCTTCGTCCACGAGCCGCAGTAATTCGTCTTTGTACTGCTGGCCTTTTTCGGCCCAATCGGAGAACAATTCCCACTGATCGTCCCAGCCGCGTTTGTGTGCCGACAGGTTAGCGACCATGGTTCCCAGCGAAACGCCCAAAGCTCCCACGTAAGCCGAAATAGAACCGCCGCCGGGTGCCGGAGATTCGGAAGCTGTTTCGTTGGCAAAGGCTGTGAGGTTCATGTCAACCAGTTTTTTGTCCGGCTCTTCCAGCAGAAACTCAATGATGCGTTCTTTCGGGTTAAAAGGCTTTAAATCGTTAAGTCCCATAGATTTGATGGCGATTTTAAGCAGCTCATCACGGTCAACGCCAACGGAGCGTTTTTGCTTACGCAGAAAATAGCGTCCGGCTTCCAACATGGCTTCCAGCGGGATAAGCCCTACCAGCTCCGAGCCGGTAACCCGTATACCGCGGGCATCTGCTTTTTTGCATACTTCGTCAAAAGCCACGTGCACTGGTGTAATGCTAATGTTGGTGAGGTTCATGGAAATCTGGGCAACGCCATATTCTTCGATAAACCAGCCAATGGCTTTCACCGCTTTCAGTGAACCGGGGACCATCACCGGTTTGCCATTTTCGTCTTTCACAATTTTCCCGGTAACGGGGTTACCTTCTCTTTTTGTCCGTCCGCGTTCGCGCACATCAAAAGCAATGGCGTTGGCACGGCGTGTGGAAGTCGTGTTCAGGTTCACGTTGAAAGCCACCAGAAAATCGCGGGCACCAACAGCCGTGGCACCGGTTCCGGCTACTTTTTCATTGAATTCTGCCGGACCAAAATCGGGTTTCCAGTGCGGGTCGGACAGCTTTTCGGTCAGTCCTTCGTACTCGCCCGAACGGCAGTTGGCCAGGTTTTTCCGCTCATCGTTAAAAGCGGCATTTTCATAACAGTAAACGGGAACTTCCAGCTCTTCGCCAATTCGCTGGGCCAGCTTGCGGGCATATTCCACGGTCTCCTCCATGGTGATGTTGGACACCGGTACCAGCGGACAGACATCGGTAGCCCCAAAACGGGGATGCTCACCCTTGTGATGGCGCATGTCGATGACTTCAGCTGCTTTTTTAACTGCCTGAAAAGCAGCTTCCACCACCTCATCAGGCGTTCCAACAAAAGTGACAACCGTACGGTTGGTGGCAGCCCCCGGATCCACATCCAGCAGCTTGACACCTTCCACTTTTTCAATTTCATCGGTAATCTGTTTGATAATGCCCATATCACGCCCTTCGCTGAAGTTGGGGACGCATTCAATCAGTTTTTTCATAAGATAAGCTGTTTATTTGTTCTGTTCATTTTTTTCTTTTTAAGTCAACCTCACGCTGGTCGGGATTTGTAATCCCGACTTTCACTCGCTCATTCTACCTATTTGCTCATTCGGATTTGCAATCCGAATGTTAAAGAGAACAAGGATTTAAAATCCTTTATTCTTTATGAAGGTCGGGATTGCAAATCCTGACCAGCGCAGAATCAGTATTCGGATTGCTCCAAAGGAGTACCATAGCATAAATCCGAATGAGCGTACGTTTCAGCAAAAATATAGCAAAAAGTTACCCGCAAAATTAACATTTTTCAGTGTGTGCCACTTGTCCGTTCAATATGACCGTTTCCACCTTGTTGCTGCCAAAGGCATAAGGCATAAATTCCAGCGTGGGAATGGGTTTGGTGATAAAGACGTTGGCTTTTTTTCCACGGGCAATGCTGCCGAGCACATCGCTGATGCCCATGGCATACGCCGTGTTGAGGGTGGTGGCGTGAATGGCTTCTTCGGGCAACAGCCGGTAAGCAATGCTGGCCATGGAGAGGATAAACTGCATGTTCCCGGAAGGTGCCGAACCGGGGTTGAAATCGCTGGCCATGGCTACCGGCAGTCCGGCATCAATCATCTTGCGGGCCGGCGCGTAAACCATTCCCAAAAAGAAAGCGGCCCCCGGCAAAATGGTGGGCATGGTTTCGCTGTTTTTCAAAGCTTCAATTTCAGCATCACCGGTATATTCCAAATGGTCAACCGAAAGGGCGTTGTATTTTATGCCGGCCTGGATACCGCCCGAATAGTCCAGTTCGTTGGCGTGAATCTTCCCCCGGAGGCCATATTTTTGTCCGGCTTCCAGGATACGTTCGGTATCTTTCACGGTAAAAAAGCCTTTGTCGCAAAACACATCCACAAAGTCAGCCAGTCCTTCTTCGGCCACCCGTGGCATCATTTCGTTGATTACTTTGTCCACATATTCCGTCTGGCGGCCCTTGTATGCTGCCGGAACAGCGTGTGCCCCGAGGAAATTGGCCCGAATGGTCAGTGGCGAATCCTGTTTCAGCCGTTTGATGACCCGCAGCATTTTCAATTCGCTTTCTGTACTCAGGCCGTAGCCGCTTTTTATCTCCACGGCCCCGGTACCCAATGAAATAATTTCATCCAACCGTTGCATGGCCTGCCTGTACAGTTCATCTTCTGAAATCTCCTGCATTTTACGGGCCGTATTCAGGATGCCGCCGCCCCGCCTGGCAATTTCTTCGTAAGAAAGTCCTTTGATTTTGTCCACGTATTCAATTTCGCGTGAAGCGGGATAAACGAGATGGGTATGCGAATCAACAAACGCCGGAAAGACCATTTTTCCGGTAGCATCCAGTAATTTTACCTCTTCGGTCCCCAAAAGCAGGTTGCTCTTGTCCAGTACCCCCATTGCCCCGAAATCGGCAATTTTTCCATCACGTATCAGTAGCCAGGCTTTGTCAAGGTTGTCCATTTCGGCCATCTCTTTGCCTTTGACGTAGGGACGCGGTTTCTCTTCGGTAAGTACCAGTTTTTTAATGTTTTCTATCAGAATAGTCATCGTGTACGAATTTTATTTTACAAAAATACACAAGATGCTGCTTCTATTGCCGCTACGTTGGCTATTCATTTGAAGCGTAGTTTCAACCCACAAATGCGACAAATCAGGTTACTAAACTAAAGAAAATATCTTTAGGGGATTTGAACCCCAGTTTTTCTCTTGGTCTTCGGTTTATTTTATGTTGAACATCAGCAATATATCTATCGTCAAAGTTTTCAAATTC
>WGCY01000038.1 GCA_015493525.1 Bacteroidales bacterium | reverse complement strand
TTTGGCGATTTAGGGAGCAAATTAAGAAACTTTTAACCTTTCAGCGAAAGGTGCAGGGATTTTTTCTCTGCCCTTTCCTGAAAAATTATTTTTTCCTTTTTCTTCCTCCCTTTTTCGCAACGATAAGTCGCATTTCTTAATTGAACTTACGGAAGCCCTTAAACCGGCACGACTTCCACATTTTCGTCGTTGATGTAAACCAGTTTCTTTTCGATATCCTGATAGCCTAACCTGGCAAACAAGGAGGCATATCCCGTTACCTGATTTTGGTATTTTTTTTCTGTTTTTGCCTCTCTTTTACCGGTTTTATAATCAATGATTGTCAGCTTTTTGCCATCGACAACAACCCGGTCGGGACGCAGAAATTGTGCCGTCTCCTTGTCATAAAGTTCTGTTTCGGTTTTAATGCTGACCTCTTTTGAATAATACCGCTCCAGTTGGGGATGGGAAAGTAAACGATGGAGGACTTTTTTTATATGGATGCTTTCCTGTGCGTCCAGCAGTCCTGCGTATTGGAAGGCATCTACCTGTTGCCCTGCTTCTTCCGGATAGTTTATTTTTGATAAAATGGCATGTACCAACTTGCCGAAAGTCCGCTGTGCCTGTTGTCCGATGGCTTCCCAATAGACCTCTTCTACCGGTGCAATGTCGAGGTATTCGTACCAGGGCGTATTGTAATTTTCGGATAATGTTATCGTACTTTCATGGGCAGGCGGCAGGTTGTTGTCTGTTGCCGTTTCAGGAAATGCCCCCCATGTATAATGGATTTTCTCATCGTCCCACAACCCTTTGTCCGAAAGAAAAGCCACCAGTTTTTTAGAGAAATAATCCGTTGAATTGTTCTGCAGCCTGCTTCCAATGAGGAAAAGGCCATCCACGGCGCGGGTAAAGGCTACATATATTTTATTCAGGAAATCCAGGTCGGTTTTAGCACGTTCATGCGTATAAACTTCCTCCCTGCCAACGGCTTTCAGCTCTTTGTCATTTATATTCAGCAGCACCGGTGAGATGTCCCCTAATTCCTGAAGGGAAATGTCTTCCCAATATTGTTTACGGGTAAGGCGGTTTTGCATGGCGTGCAGATCGGCGATGACCACACCGAATTTTAACCCTTTGGCTTTGTGTGCCGTCATAATCTGCACGGCATTTATTCCGTGAGGTATGACAATGCCCTCATTCTCTTTTTTCTCTTCCCAAAGTTGGAGGAATGCCGGAAGGGAACCGTTGTAAACAGGCTCTTTTTCAAAAATAAAATCCTGAAAAAACTGGAGAAAGATATCGGGCGTTTTTGTGTTTGTCAGGTTCCGGATAATTTCAGCGGCCATTTCATAAACGGTGTGCAGGCGAAGTGTTTCGTTTGCCGGTAAGGACAGCCCGAATTTCCCTAAAATAAATTGAACGGGATGGGCATGGGCAACAGCTTCTGTATAAAGTGCTTGGAATTTATCTGTTGCGTGATTTATCCAAAGTAGGTTGATGAGAAATTCGGCAAGGAAAAGACGGTTCCCCGGTTGGTTTATGAGTTTCATAAAAGCTACGGTGAGCCTCACTTTGGCGGAGGATGTCAGCAGCATCGATTCGGAAGAGACCACGGGGATGTTGTGTTGCAGCAGCGAAGAGGCTGCTTCGGCTGCGGAGGCATTGTCCAGCGTTAAAATGCAAATGTCTTTTAGCGGATAACCTTTTTCCGACAACCTCTCCACGGTTTCCCTGATTTTTACCAGCCTTTTCTCTTTGAAGTCAGCTGCATTTTCTGACGGGACAAAATCAATGGCCACGTAACCGCCCTCTTTTTTCTTTGCCGGGACCTGCTGCTCCACATCTTTGTAAATCTCATCGAAGCTACCGGTAAGCCCTTTTCCCGCAAGGGAGAAAAAATCATTGTTAAAGCGGATGATCTCCTCCCGGGAACGGTAGTTTGTTTTCAGGTCTTTGGGAACATAGTTGCGCTCCAGTGTTTGGCTGCGTTGGATATTTTCGGCACTGTTTTCCATCCCGTAGAGGTGGGGGAGGTGCGTGAAAAGTTCCACTTCGCCGTTACGAAAACGATAGATGGCCTGTTTGGCATCGCCGGCCACCATATTGAAATGTCCGCCGGCCAACGACTCTTCCACAAGTGGTAACAGGTTGCTCCATTGTAAAATAGAGGTGTCCTGAAACTCGTCGATGAGAAAATAACGGTAACGTCTTCCCAGCCGCTCATAGATAAACGGGACGGGCTGGTCTGCAATTTCGTGGTGAATCCGTTTGTTGAACTCGGAGATGTGTACCTTGCGTGTCCTCCCGGTAAAATCTTCAAAAAGGCGTCTTATTTCTCCCATGAGTGCCATTTCGTAGATGTTGTTGTAAACCAGTTGCCGAATGGCATAAAACGATATTTTCTCCCGGATGGATGTCAGCCCTGCCCTTAGCTGAGGCTTAATGCCATCAATACGTGTTTTGATATTGTTGCTTTTAGTGGCGGAATACCAGACATCCTCTTCAATGGCTTTGACAACATAGTTGTTGGGCAGCAGTGAGGCAGGGCCGGCCGGCCCGTCGGACAGTTTCTTCAAATAGCCCCCGACCCCGTTTTTCCCATGAAAAAAATCTTCGATGGAGAGTCCGGCATTGGCGATAAGTTCCAGGTTCTGTACTGCCTCTTTTTGGATAGCTTTTTTGGCGGAAAAGACGGCATCGCGTAGTTTGTGAATGCTTTGGAGAAATTCGGCAGACGAAATATTTTCCGCTTTATCACTGTTTCCCTGTACATCTTCCGTGAGTTGTTTTTTAATGAAGCCGGAGAGGTTTTTTGTCAGGTCATAGCTCTTTTCGTCGTCCACCTGCGACATGACATAATGAAGGAGGATTTCCGTTAAAGCATCGTCATGTCCGAGCTTGTCGTACAGGTCTTCCACGATAAACGGAATCAGGTCATCGTTGTCGATAATGACTTCAAAACCCTGTGGAAGCTTCAGGTCAGCGGTAAATGTACGCACAATCCGGTGTACAAATGCGTCGATGGTGCTGACGGCGAATTCATCGTAATGGTGTATTATGAGCGAAAGGAGCTGCCTGGCACGTTGTATCATCCTTTCTTCCGAAAGGTTTGTTTCCTCCATGATTTCCCCATAATTACTTTTGTCCAGCCTGCCGGAAGAGATAGCTTGCAGGCTTTCGATAATCTTGGATTTCATTTCGTTGGCTGCCTTGTTGGTAAAGGTGATGGCAAGGATATTTCTGAAAATCCCGGGAGATAATAACGTCAGTTTCAGGTATTCTTTAACGAGGGTAGTGGTCTTTCCCGACCCCGCAGAAGATTTATACACAACAAAATGCCGGTTCATAATTAGGGGGTTTTAGCGGTGTTTTTTCTCTCTTTTTTCTTGCTGCTTTTCTCGCTTCTGCGAAACAGGTCTGAAAAGCGTGTGAACTCTTTTCGGTAAACGATGCCCACGCCCTGCGTGTAGGGCGATACTTTGTCGTAGTTGCTGTAGTTGTACCATGAATTGTTGTTGGAGTGGTTGTAAGCTTTCAGCAGCCAACGGCCGTCTTTGGTGAGTTTATAGCGAATATCCACGTCTCCCACCAGGTTGTTGGCCGATTTGTTTTGCTTGTCATAGGTCATCCCAAAATTGCCGTTAATCATCAGCCTGTCATCAAAAAGCTGTGTGGAGAGGGCCACATCAAATTCCTGTTGGGTAAGGGCATCACCGGGCTTGTAATTGATGCCGATATCAAAATCTTTGCTGATTTTTGACAGCATTCCGCTCAGCTGGTTGGACAAAATGGTATAGTAAGAGGTGTTCCAGGAGATGTTGGATACGTTGCTAAAGCTAAACGAGCCCAACACCAGCAACGATATCATCTGCTGGTTCATTACTGCCGTACTTGTGGTATCAAGTTGTGCATAAACCATCCGCCGCATATCCGGGTCCAAATCGGGAAAATGAATCTGAAATGAGATATCCGGATTGAAAAGGTCGTGCGACATAATAACATAACAATTTACCGGTGTTCGGTTTTTGTAGTTGGCACTGGAATCAACCACAATGCCGAGGCTGCTCAGGTTTGCTTTTACTTTGTAAAGTCCTTTTAGGTTGACATTGGCCTGGTAAGGATTTCCTGCCCATGAAATGCTTCCGCCTTTGACCAGCTCGAAGTGCTTTTTGACAAAACTGCCCAGCGAGAAATTAAATTCTCCCTTGTCGACAACATAATCGCCGGTCAGGGACATATCGCCATCCGAGTTTACTTTCAGATTTAAGATTCCACTTCCGTTTGATTGTATATCGCCCATATTGGAAGGGAGATAAATCTTCAGGTCGGCACTCGGCCTGATGTTCATGTTCAATGTAATGGCGAATGCACTCTTTTCCTCAGGCTGAAGTTTTAGTACCGTTCCTTTTGGCTTCAGCAGGCTGCTGTCCACAGGTGGCTTCTTAAAAATGATATAATCTTTGTCTGCAATTTCCGTAGAATAATCCAGGGGCAGGACAACAGAAGTGCCGGCATCGGTTTGGGCATTTATTGTCATGTTAATGTCGTTGGCAGGCCCCGTGATTTTTACTTTTCCGGAAGCTATGGCGGTGCCGTAATAAGTGCTGTTCATGTGGTGGGTAGTATTGAAGAACAGCAGCCTTTTTGTGCTGATGGAGAGGTTTAGGCGCATGTCCCTGAAGTAGTGGTGCATAATGTCCCCTTCCAGGATGGCACTGTTGCCGAGTGTGTCGTACAGGGTAATTTTTCCCAGGTCAATTTTGTCTTTGTTAAAATGAATCCTTTGGTGGAAGGAATATTTGGTGTTCAAATAGTTAACAATAAGGCTGGCACGTTCAATGTCCACATATCCCAAAATTTTTGGATTTTTGGTGCTTCCGCTTAATTTTATCTTTCCTTTGGCAACACCTTGCAAATCAGAGATATATTCGTTAAAAAAAGGATTTATTGCTTTTAATTTCAGCCGGTTGAACAGGATGTCCATATCCAGGTTGGCCGAATCGCGGTAAGGATAGTAAAATCCTGACAAATCGACGGTTTTGGCACGGCCGGCATTGCCCTGTCTCACGACCTGTGTTTTTATAAAGGCCGAATTGTTTACGTTGTCCCAGGTGCTCAGTATCCTTGCATCGCCCAAAAGGGTGTGGTTCAGGGCAAATTTGCTGATGCTTAGGTCGGCCACACGTGCATTGCGGTTATTGATGCGCGTGATTTTTACTGTGCCATTCAGGGTTCCGTCGAAATCAAACCCAAGAAAATGCCATAGCAAATCCAGGTTGGACAGGTTCCACGAGCGGAAAGAGGCACTGAGCGAATCGCCGTTGTTTCTGGGAAGCTCTCCCTGAAGGGAAAACTGGGACAGGCCTCCCCTGATAACGAGATGACGAAAATGCCATGCATCATCAAAGTAAACAATTTTATTTTGTGGGTTTACCTGCCATAGTGTGTCGTTTATATAGACTTCAGACCGGCTGATATTAAATTGGCGCATTTTTCTGTTGTCGATGTAAAAGCCTTCCAGCAGGCCTTTGTTTACCCAGGTGCTGTCGGTGTTGTGCCAGAAAAAGCCGAAGTCCAGGCTGTCGTTGCGTGCCCCCAAGTTGAATTGCAGGCTGTCGAGGCCAAATACAGATTTATCGGTTGCCGTGCTGTCTTTTAAAATGAGGTGTTGAATGTTGTAGCTCATTTGAAGGCGATGATTCTTTGTGCGGATATCCAGCTTATTATCTAACGATTCGGTGTTGTTAAAAATAATTTTTCTGACATCGCCATGGGCCGTAAGGGAATTGTTTTTCAGGTCGAGTAAAGCATTGAACGATGTCAGCGGGCTGATATTCAGGCCATAGATAAAATGCTCCCCGATAAATTCGGGCTTTTTCAGCAAGAGGTGAAATTGAATGCTGTCGTTGTAGGTGTAATTTGGGATATTTTTCTTTGGCAGAACGGGAAAATAGTGGTTGAAGAATTGTCCGATAGCCGTACTGAGTGTGGATAACCGGTAACGGCCTGCCATTTGAAAATCCAATAAATCTGAAGCAAAAGCAATGTTTTGCTGTCCGGTGGCACTGCTGCCTTTGTCCAGGTTGATGCGTGAGACAGGATACTGGTCCTTTCCGAAGCCGACGATGGCATTTTTCATCTGAACTTTTCCGGTAATGTTATTTATGGTAGTACCCGTAAAGTCAATGGACGTATTCCCGCTAAGGTGAAAATCCTTTTGCCTCCACAAACCAAGTGGCTTAAAATCAGAACGGACAAGGTTTAGTGTGAAATGAAAATGCGGCCTTTCTTTGAAAACGGAATAACCGGCCAGGTGGAAGACTAAATGCGGGTCGCTTATTTTTGCTTTACTGAACAAGGTGTCAGCGACAAGATGGCCCTGATAATTGATGTTTTTAAAATTATATCCGTTGGCCTGGATTTGCGGGATGCTGAGGCTGAGCCGGGTATGTTGTTTTCCCAGCGTGTCTTCGGAAATGGAGGCATGTGCCGTGAAGCCTGTCCTTCCTATCGTGCTGCTGCCGATAAAGTGATTGAGCGGGAAATGTACGGCCACAATATTTGCAGTCAGTTGTTGAATTTTGGCTGTGTCCGCTTTCAGCCTGATATCCAGGTTTAGTTTGCCACTGTCTGTGGTGGCTATTTTTGCGCGGGCCAAAAAATTATAGAATGAACCGTTAAAATTACCGTTAAGTTGTATTTTTTCGTTTGCCGCAATGGATTCGGGGATGGGAATGTTCGGGTTGTCCTGTGGGATGACAAATTGCTTTATGTCTGAAACGGAGGTGCTAAAACGTCGTATTTTGGCTATAATTTGGGTTGAATAAAAATCGGGAAGGCCTTTCATGCTTACATTCCCTGTAAAATGGGTTGTTTTTCCATAAGTCAGGTCCAGGTTCCTGCCCGTAAGGTTGCTGATGGGCCCGTTTACTTTCCCGCCAAGAATCCCCGCCCTGTCTTTCATTTTGAACATGACGTGGGCAAAATAACCAATATCGCTCATATCCAGGTTGGTAGGCCTGAAAACACTTTGAATCCTTACCGAATCGATAAAGTCGGAATAAGCCCCCCAACCCGAGGCAAGCATGGTGTAGTCCATGGCAATGCGGGAGTGGTTTGTCTGCATAAGGGTATTCCTGAAATAAAACACCCTGCCGCTAATGACCACGTTGCTTTTCATCTTTCGCAGAAAAAGCCCCGATTTCTCATGTGCCGTAAGGTTGTTGAGATGAAACCCGAGTGAGTCGTTTACCAGGAAAAAATTACGGGCATGAATGGAAGCACGTGAAACATTTATATCGCTATAATCCATTGTGTTGTGTGGTGCATGGGGGTTGATTTCGTTTTCGTTTTTTAGTTGGAAGTGCACATGTGCCAAAGTCAGCTTTTTGATGTTAAGCCTGAAAGTGCTTTTTGAAGATGGTGTGGTATCGTTTCCTGAAGAGAGTTTGTTAATAAAATTGATAAAAGTGTAGTTATTCTCTCCTTTATGGACAATCAGCCGAAAATCAACACTGTCCATTTGTACGGAATGGATGAAAAACTTTCCCGAAAACAGTTCAAAAAAAGCGGGGCTGACTTTCAGCTTGTTGATGCGCATCATGGGAATGCCGAGCGTGTCGTACAGGCCGAGGTGCCCTATGCTTACCCCTTTGAAGAAATCAACGTCCACCATGCCGATGGACAGGCTGTCGCCGGTTTTTTCCGAGACCCAGCCGGCCACCTTTCGAGCAGCCATAGATTGCACCATAGGCTGTCTCAGCAGAAAAGTAATGGCCAACGGTACGGACAAAAGCGTAAGAATCCCGTAAAACAGTATCCTGAGAACCCTTTTTTTAATACTTTTGCCCTGTTTTTTTTCTTCCAAATGAGTATTTATATTTTAGGTATTGAATCTTCCTGCGACGACACCTCAGCGGCTGTTTTAAAAGACCGTCAGATTTTGTCGAATGTCATTGCCAACCAGGACATTCACAAAAGCTTTGGAGGTGTAGTCCCCGAACTTGCTTCGCGGGCGCACCAGCAAAATATTATTCCCGTCGTGGAGGTGGCCCTGCGAAAAGCAAAAATACAGAAAAATCAGTTGGATGCCATTGCTTTTACGAGAGGCCCGGGATTGCTTGGCTCTTTGTTGGTGGGAACCTCTTTCGCCAAGGCTTTTGCCATGGGGCTGAACATTCCGATTATTGAGGTAAACCACTTGAAAGCCCATATTCTGGCTCATTTTGTGGAAGTTGCTCCCGGCAGCCCGCACCCCCGATTTCCGTTTTTGTGCCTTACCGTTTCGGGCGGGCATACCCAGATTGTAAAAGTGAACGGCCCTTCGGATATGGAGGTTCTTGGAAAGACTATTGACGATGCGGCAGGAGAAGCGTTCGATAAAGCCGCCAAAATCATGGGGCTGCCATATCCTGGTGGCCCGGAAATTGATAAACTGGCCCAATCGGGAAACCCAAAAGCCTATCCGTTTTCCGAGCCAAAGATTCAGGGGCTGAACTACAGTTTCAGCGGATTGAAAACGTCATTTCTTTACTTCTTACGTGATCAGTTAAAACTGGATGATACTTTTATCGAAAAAAATAAAGCGGATATTGCTGCTTCCATTCAGGATACGATTATCCGGGTCCTGCTGAGTAAGCTCAGAAGGGCTGCACGTGAAACAGGCATTACGGAAATTGCCATTGCCGGTGGCGTATCGGCCAACTCGGGTTTGCGCCGGCAGCTTCTGACAATGGCCGAAAAAGAGAGATGGAAGGTTTACCTGCCCGGTTTGCAGTTTACCACGGATAATGCGGCCATGATTGCCATTACGGGTTATTTTAAATTTCTGAACAAAGCGTTTGCCTCACAGGATATTACGCCGTATGCCAAAAGTAGTTTGCGGTAGGGCTTTTGAGAATAACACTTTTTTCTTTCTGTTTGGATTTAAAAATGATTGTTGTTTTAGGCCTATTTTCTAAGAAAATAATGACTTTTAGTTATATTCACTATTTTTCAGATATAATGATTTTTATCTGTCCATAAAATGGAATTATTTAAAGAATAAGGTTTACTTTTGTGGAGTTGTTTTACTGCCCCGTTCCATTCGGATTATTTTCGTGCCGACTACAGAGAAAAACAACCAGTTGAAACTGAAAATATTGTTTAACTAAAAATATAAAGCTATGGAAGATACATTTAAAAAAATCAAAGAACTTTCGGAAAAATACAGGGACTATACTGCCCAGAACCTGTCGAAACTGGTGAAGATTAAATCACTCAGCACACAGGAAAAAGAAGTTCAGTATGAATTAAAACGCCAGATGGAAGAAGCCGGATTTGACGAGGTGAAAATCGACGGGCTGGGAAATGTGATTGGCCGTATTGGAAACGGAAAACGTATTTTGGCATACGATGGCCACATGGATACGGTGGACTTTGGCGATATGGATGCCTGGGATTTTGATCCGCTAAGCGGAGAGATAAAAGATGGCTTTGTGCTGGGACGTGGCTCCGCAGACCAGGAAGGCGGCCCTGCTGCTTTTGTTACTTCCGGACGCATCCTCAAAGAGCTGGGCTTCGATAAAGATGTTACCCTTTACTTTGTGGGGAGTGCCATGGAAGAAGACTCCGATGGCCTTCCGTGGAAATACATTGTGGAAGAAGATAAAATCCGTCCTGACTTTGCCATCAGCACCGAACCTACCAACCTGAACATTTATCGCGGTCATCGCGGACGCATGGAGATAGAAGTCAGCTTTTACGGATTGTCTGCCCACGGTTCCGCTCCCGAAAGGGGCAAAAATGCCATTTATATGGCTTCACGTGCTGCCCTGGAGATTGAAAAACTGAACGAACGGCTGGCTTATGACGAGTTTCTCGGAAAAGGCAGCGTAACCATTTCGGAAATGGTAACCGGCAGCCCCTCACTCTGTTCCGTTGCCGATTTTGCCAAATTCCATCTCGACCGCCGGTTGACCTGGGGCGAAACCAAGGAGTCGGCCGTGAAAGAAATTGAAGAGATTGTAAAAGACATGAATGCCAAAGTGGAGGTGCTTCAATACAGCGAGAAAGCCTTTACCGGACTGGAATACGGCATGGAAAAATATTATCCTACCTGGAAAATGCCCGAAGACCATCCGGTGGTGCAAACCGGCGTTAGTGCCTACACCGCATTGTATGGCAAAGCTCCCGTAGTAGACAAATGGACTTTCTCAACCAATGGCGTTGTTATCAACGGTATTTATGGTATTCCCACCATTGGTTTTGGCCCCGGTAACGAGGAACTGGCCCATGCCCCCAACGAAAAATCACCGGTGGAACACCTTGTGGTGGCCAGTGCTTTTTATGCCGGTTATGCTTATAAGTTTGCTGAAAACAAATAGATATTTTCAAGTACCAGGGCCCGTAACATTCGGATTTGTAATCCGAATGTTACGGGATGGGGGATTTCAAATCCCCCGGCTTAAAAACCTCCGGATGGCATCAGCCCAAGGCAGACAGGCATCCGGAGGAGCGATTAGGGAGAAGTATTTTGGAATTAAAAAACAATAAACAATGGATTTGAAACAACAGATAGAAAGATTAAAGGAACTAAAAACAAAGTTATACCAAAAGGATTTTCTGCTCACGTGGGAAAAAAGCGAAGATGAACTGAAAATGGTACTGGAAGTAGCCGCCATTTTGAAAAATATGCGCGACGAAAACATTTCATCCAAAGTATTTGATTCGGGACTGGCCATTTCCAACTTCCGCGACAATTCTACCCGCACACGTTTTTCTTTTGCTTCGGCAGCCAACCTGCTGGGGCTTCACGTTCAGGATTTGGATGAAAAGAAATCACAAATAGCACATGGCGAGACGGTCCGCGAGACTGCCAATATGATTTCTTTTTTAAGTGATTTTATCGGTATCCGCGATGACATGTTTGTCGGCGAAGGCCACAAATACATGCTTGAAGTGGGTGAGGCACTGGATGATGGGTTTAAGAACGGTGTTTTGCCGGTTCGTCCGGGCATTGTCAACCTGCAATGCGACCAGGATCACCCCACACAGTCTATGGCCGACCTTCTGTCTTTGAAAGAGCATTTTGGTTCGCTGGAAACGCTTCGCGGAAAGAAAATTGTTATGAGCTGGGCTTATTCACCGAGTTATGGCAAGCCGTTGTCTGTTCCGCAGGGAATCATTACCCTTATGACGCGTTTTGGTATGAATGTGGAACTGGCCTATCCTGAAGGTTATGATTTGATTCCTGAAATTGTGGACATTGCCCGCAACAATGCCAAAGCCAGCGGAGGTAGTTTCCATATCGGACACTCCATGGAAGAGGCTGTGAAAGATGCCGACATTGTTTATCCCAAAAGCTGGGCACCATTCCACATTATGCAGCAACGTACGCAGCTGTTGAAAAAGGGCGATGCCAAGGCGTTGGATGCGCTCGAACAGACAGCACTGGCCGAAAATGCCAAACACAAAGACTGGGAATACAACGAGCAAAAGATGCAGCTGACAAAAAATCAGGATGCTTTGTATATGCACTGCCTGCCGGCAGATATCACCGATGTTTCGTGTGAAGCCGGTGAGGTCAGCAAGGATGTGTTTGAGAAATACCGTATTCCCACCTACGTGGAAGCCGGTTTTAAACCTTACATTATTGCTGCCATGATGTTTACCAACCGGTTTGAGAATGCTCCCGGTGTGTTAAACGAAATGCTGAAAAACAAGCAAAAAAGAGTATTGTATTAGCATACATGTTTTTTAATTGAAAAGCCCGACGAATTTCGCCGGGCTTTTTTTTAGGACTTGCCTTTTTGTATAAGCAAGAAAAAAAGGAAACTTTAAAGGGTTGCAAAACGTTTTAATCAAGTTATCCTTCAAAGTTCCCATATGTTTTAAACCATGGTAATCCGGGTGCCGCCATTGTCGATGCCCAGTTTTTCCGTATCGGTAATAATGGCATCTTTGCCCGTATTTTTTACAAAGTTTATGGCTGCCCTGATTTTGGGTTTCATGCTTCCTTCGCCAAACTGACCTTCACGGACGTATTGCTCTGCCTGAAGAATGGTCATTTTATCAATGGCTTTTTCCTGCGGGGTATTGAAGTTGATGAAAACCTTTGAGATGTCGGTGAGGATAAAAAACTTATCTGCCCGGATACCGATGGCCAGGCGAGAGGAAGCCAGGTCTTTGTCAATTACTGCTTCAATGCCTTTCAGGGTTTTCTCCGTCTCAAAATAGCAGGGGATGCCACCGCCGCCCACTGTAATCACGATATGTCCTTCCCTGGATATTTTTTCAATGGTTTTTTGGTTGTAGATAACCAGCGGCTCGGGAGAAGCTACCACCTTGCGCCATCCCCGTCCACGGGCATCTTCCTTAAAAATAGCTCCGGTTTTTTCCATAATCGATGCTGCTTCTTCTTTTGAATAATATGGGCCGATGGGCTTCGTCGGATCCTGAAAAGCCGGATCGTTTTTGTCGACCAGCACCTGTGTGATCAGGGTAATGATGTCGCGTACTTTGTTCCGTTTCATCAAAGCGTTGCGGAGCTGTTGTTCCAGAATGTATCCGATAAATCCCTGGGAATAGGCACCGCAAACATCCATGGGCATTTCGGGAATGCCATAAACTTTTTCCCCGGCACTGTTGGCCAGCAAAATGTTTCCCACCTGCGGCCCGTTGCCGTGGGTCAATACCAGGTTGTATTTTTTCACCAGGGCCAGAAGTTTTCTACTGGCATCGGCTGCATTGGCCGTTTGTTCTTCGATTGTTCCTTTTTGTCCGGCCCTCAGCAAAGCATTTCCTCCAAAGGCGACAACTGCTAATTTTTTCATAGATATTATTTTAAAGGTTTGTGTTTCAATATTTTAGTTTAATATATTTTTTCTGTTTCGATGCAAAACATCCACTCCGCAAAATTTTTGCGTTGTATTTGCATACTGTTTATAATCTATAGAATCCCGATAGGGGAGGCCAAATGAGATGACGGCCCTTTCAGGTTTAGTGTTGCATTTTCTCCCAAAGGCGCAGTGCCTGTTTTCTGGAAAAAGTCAGGACATCGTCTTCGTTTATTGTTTCAATATGCCGGTTTTTCATAACAAGTTTTCCGTTGGAAATGGTGTGTTCCACATCGGCTGCCTGAAGCCCGAAAATAAAATGTCCCAAAAAGTTATCTTCGGTTACGGGCGTGGGGCTTTTGTAATTGAGAACCACAAGATTGTTTTCGCCATCGCCCGTAAAACCGTTTTCGTTGAGGTAGCGATGGACATTTCTGAACCGTTGATAAGTGGACGAAAAATCGATGTCATCAAAAGTCTGGCCTACAAAAAAAGCTTGTTGTGCACTGCGGACCATATCGCTGTGCATACCATCTGTGCCCAGCATGATGCGGCCGCCGAGGTTCCTGCCGTCGAAAAAGCCCACGTGGTTGTTCAGGTTGCTGTCAGGGTTTTGGACAACCCAGGCTTTGGAATCCCTGACCATCTCTTTCTCTTCTTCCGAAAGGTGCAGACAGTGCCCGAGAATAGTTTTTGACGAATCAAGGGCACCGGTCTCTTTCAACCGTTGCAGGATGTTTTTACCATATTCCTTTTGTGTAAATGTCTCATCAAAGGTATCTTCGGCCACATGGATGTGAAAACCGGACTGGTATTTCTCCATAATACCGGCCGCTTTTTGCAGCGTTCGGTCTCCTACCGTAAACGAAGCATGCAGCCCCACCAGCCCCTGATGGTATTTCAGGTAATTCTCTGTTTCTTCCAGCCCTTTGTCGGCTGTTTCCAGGCCATCGCGGTCGGAAATCTCATAGCAGAGCAGATGGCTGACACCTACCTGGTCGAATGCTTTGGCAATAATCCCTAACGAGTCGCCAATGGCATGGGGGGAAGCGTGATGGTCTATGGCAAAGGTGGAACCTGCTTTGGCACAGGCCATGGCTGTGGTCAAGGCACTGGCTTCAATCATGTCCCTGTCCAGGGATTTGTCAAGTGTCCACCAAATGTATTGCAGGATTTCAACAAAATTCTCCGGATTTTTTTGGGGTGCGCCCATGCCCCTTGCCAATGCCGAATAGACATGATGATGCCCCACTGCAAATGCTTTGGTAACCATCATCCCCTGGCAATCAAGTATCTCTACATCTTCTGGAACGAAAGCCCCATCCTGAAGAAATTGTATCTTTCCATTCAGGCCTTCTTCTACCAAAAGGTTTGTCTCTTTAAACTTCAGTGTTTCCCAGTCCAGAAAATGGGCATTTTTTAAGAATATTGACATAGTCCGAATATTATTTCAAATTTTTTTATTTGGCACACTTGGCCTTAGCTCCTTCGGATTTGTCATCCGAAGATTTTTAAGTCGGAGGACCTGGCTTCTTCGGATTTGCAATCCGAAGGTTTTTAAGTGTGCGGATTTTAAATCCTTATTCCCTTAACTTTCGGATTGCAAATCCGAAAGAGCCCAGGGTTTTATACTTAGCCCTGAATCTCCGGATTACATCAGCCCAAGGCAGACAGGCATCCGGAGGAGCGAGTTTGTTTAAGGTTGTCCCTAAATATTAATATTTGTTCAGGGGCAGCCGATACCGCATTCTCCCGTCAAAGGCGCACAAGGCGTTGGCAACGGCACCGGCAGTGGGCACCAGGCCGATTTCACCGATTCCTTTGGCACCGTAAGGGCCAATCGGATCGGGGACTTCAACTCCTTTTACAACGATTTCGGGCGTTTCGTGGGCGCGCAAAATGCCCAGTTTCCGGTATTTATCGTGTTCCAGATAGCCATCTTTCATGGGGAGGTCTTCCCTGAGGGCATAACCCAGTCCCATGGCTACTGCTCCCTCCACTTGTCCTTCAAACAGCATGGGGTTCATAATTTTGCCCGCATCGTGGGCTGCCACCAGTTTCTCCACTTCGCCTTTGTCATTTACAATGCACAGCTGGGCAGCATAGCCATAGGAATAATGGATTTTCGGGTCTTCCACCATATCGGAAGGTTTGTCTGTCCAGTCACAGACATACTGCCCGCTATAGCTTTTCCCTGCCAGTGCTTCCAGAGAGTTGTGTTTCAGGTCTTCTTTCAACGTTTGCGCAGCGTTAATGACAGCCAGCCCCACCAGGGCCGTGGCTCGCGAAGAGGTGGTCATCCCTGTTTTAATACAGGCATCCGTATCAATGACAACTTCAATGTCATCGGGGTTTATGTCGGTTTCCTGACAAAGTGTTTGCAGGGCCATGTTGTTGACTCCCTGGCCCATCTCTGTCCAGCCATGGTTCAGCCTGACTTTTCCCCCTTCGAGGATTTCGATTTTTACTTTCGATTCATCAATCATGCCATTTCCCACTCCGGAGTTCTTTATTCCGGTAGCAAGGCCGGCATATTTTGCTTTGTAGAAATCCTTTTTTACCGCATCCAGGCAGGCCCGTATTCCCACGCCAAATACTCTCTGCCCTGTAGATGTTTTTAAGCCATCCACGAGGGCATTGTCGTAGCGGAACTGCCAGCGGTCGAACCCGCCCTGACGGCAAATGTCATCAATACAAACTTCCAGTGCAAAGGTTACCTGGTTGGCACCAAATCCGCGCATGGCCCCGCAGGGGATGTTGTTGGTGTAAACCGTGCGTGCCACCATGGAAACCCCGGGGATGTAATAACCTCCCGCAGCATGGCCGGCCACGCGTTCCAGCACTTTCATGCCTACCGAAGCATAAGCCCCGGTGTCGCCGTAAGCTTCCAGTTTCAGTGCCATGAGTTTACCGTTTTCGTCAGCACCCACTTCCATGTCCATGATGACCGGATGCCTTTTGGGGTGCAGGCGGATGGACTCTTCGCGGGTAAGGGTGATTTTTACCGGACTCTGTAACAGCCAGGCAAACAGTGAGGTCTGTCCCTGAATGGAAAGGTCTTCTTTTCCGCCAAAGCCGCCACCGTTGGGTACCAGTTTAACGTGTACTTTCTCTTCGGGAAGCCCCAAAATCATGGCCACCTGACGCTGGTCTTCGTAAATACCCTGGCTTTGGCTGTAAAGCAGGATGCTGCCGTTGTCGGCGGGCATGGCCAAAGCGGCTTCTTTTTCCAAAAACCCGTGCTCAATGCGCTGTGTTTCGTATCTCCCTTTGGAGATATATTTTGCTTTTTTGAATGCTTTTTCGGAATCTCCAATCGTTACCCTTACCGTGTCGAAGTTGTTGGGACGTTCCGGATGCACGCGGTCTCCATCGATGGCTTCAAAGATGTCCGTAACCGGTTTGTACACTTCATAATCCACTTTTATCAGTTCGACGGCCTTTCGGGCAATAGCATCTGTTTCGGCCACCACGCCGGCAATTACATCACCAATGTAATGCGTTGTCTCTCCTTCGCCAATCATCACAGACCAGTCCTGAAAAATAAGGCCGACTTTTTTCTCGCCGGGAATGTCTTTTGCCGTAAAAATGCCCACCACACCTTCCAGTGCTTTGGCTTTGGAAGTGTCAATTTTTAATACTTTGGCTTTGGGATAATCGCTTAGTTTCAAGGCTCCGAACAGCATGCCGTCCACCGACAGGTCGTCCACATATTTTTTTTCTCCCAAAGCGGCTTCCATGGCTTTGTATTTGGGTTGTGGCTCTCCTATTTTCCCCGATGTCTTTCTCACTTCCAGATGGGAATGGTTCCGCACGGCTTCGGCGGCGGCCAGGGCACCATTTTCAATTTTTTTATACCCCGTACAGCGGCAGATGTGTGGCTTGAAAGCCTTACGAAGCTCTTCCACTGTCGGATTGGGGCTTTTCTCGAGCAATACTTTGGTGGAGGTAATGAATCCCGGCGTACAGAACCCGCATTGTACGGCACCTTCGTTTACCATGGCCGTGGCAATGGTTTCTTTGATGTAATCGGGGAACCCTTCCATGGTCAGGACGGTGGCATCCTGCAATGTGCCCATTTTGGTTACACACGAAAGTTTGGCTTTCCCGTTAATTTCTACCGTACAGGCACCACAAGCTGCCTGGCCGGAGCAGCCGTCTTTTACTGATGTGATTCCCAGGTCTTTGCGTAAAAAGTTCAGAAGGGTGTAATTTTCATCCCCTTCGTAATTCAGCTCTTTGCCGTTGAGGTTAAAAGTAATCATTTGATTAAGTTTTTGAGTTCGGATAAATTCGGATGAATGGCTTCGGGTATGGAAATGACCTGTTGAACTGCGTTCAGGTCTTTCAGTCCGCTTCCGGTGAGCAATACGATATTTTTGCTTTGTGCCGGAAGCCGGTTGTCTTTCTGATACTGTAAATATCCGGCGAAAGCTGTGGCTGCCGCCGGTTCGGAGAACAGTCCGGTGTTTGCCGACAACTGTTTTGAGGCTTCAAGGATGGCATTGTCTTCAATGGTAAGTACCTCGCCATCATATTTTTGTAAAAACTGTCTTGCCATAATGAAATTTCGCGGAATATCCACGGAAATAGAGTCGGCTATGGTATGGCTGCTGCGGAATTCAAAAGTTTCGGCGAAAGCATTACGGGCAATGTTGTCGCTTCCGGCAGACTGAACGGCGACAACAACCGGCATTTTGTCGATATATCCCAGCTGGAGCAAATCTTCAAATCCTTTGTAAACCCCCGACATGATGACCCCGTCGCCTACGGGAACAAATATCCGGTCGGGAACGGTTTGCTGCATTTGGTCAAAAAGTTCAAAAGCCACACTCTTTTTGCCTTCGATGGTCAACGGGTTAAAAGCCGTGTTGCGGTTGTACCAGCCAAATTTCTCTGTGGCTTTGACACTCAGGTCAAAAGCATCATCATAAGTTCCTTTTACCGGAACAATTTTAGCCCCGTACATAACAATCTGCGTAAGCTTGGCCAGAGGTGCTTTTTCCGGTACAAGTACAATGGCTTTTTGCCCCGAAGAGGCACAAATCCCTGCCAGCGAGGAGCCGGCATTTCCCGTAGAGGCTGTGATGATAACCTCAATATTTCGTTCCTTGGCAAAGGCAGCCACCAAAGTGGAAGCCCTGTCTTTGAAGGAGTAAGTGGGATTCTGGGAGTCATCTTTCAGGAACAACGCCTCTTTAAGGTGCTGGCCGTTTAGCCGGCTGATTTGGTACATAGGTGTTTGTCCCACACGCAGCGGCGGAAAGCTGTCCAGGCTTTGTACCGGATACAGGCCGAGGAACCCGGTGGCTTTCAGGCTTTCAAAAGAGGGATGCTTTTTTTTGATTTCGCGGTAAGGATAACGCACTTTCAATACGCCTCTCGGAGCGTCATCAGGTTTCTGGTCCCGGCTGCAATCGGGACATAAATAACGTACACTGTCATCGTGAAAAACACGACCGCAGTCCACACATTCGTAATAGAACTTTTTGTTATCCTGTGCCATAATTCTTTTTTATATTGACCTAAACAAAAATAAGCAAATATCAGATGGGAAGTTCCCCTGATATTTGCTTAATGGACAAAATTATTTTATAAGTTTTTCAACAATCCCGTACGGTCGTTGAATTCTTCAATCAGGTCATCCCATACTTTTACCTGTGAGAAAAGTTTCGGCCATATTTCACGGTCATACCAGAGTGTGTTCAGGTCTGCCACTTCTTTGGCCTGTTGCTCGACCCAGGTAAAATATTTTAGGTTATGAATGGCTTTTTGGTCATGATAACCAAATTCACGCATGTTGTCAATTCGCTGTCCCATGAGGCAGGCAGCAAAATCTGCGGCGGCATCGTATGCGGTATATTTTCCTCTTTCTTCTTCAAGTTCTTTCAGCCGGGAGTTGTACATGTCGACAGAGTCGGTGGCAATGGTTACGATCATGTCATCGCTGTCCATTTCAAAGTATTTGGCTGTTTTGATGGCCGTCAGCAGGTTGGCAATGGAGGAGATCCCCATTAGCGGCAGATGAGCAATCAATTCTTCATCAAAGCCCACGGAGCGCAGGTATTTTTGTCCTTCGGGATCGTTAAACAGGCGTAGCAAACGCATGGGGTCTTCATCGTCAATGGCCGAAACGGCATTGGTGTTTTTGGTGTTGTGAATCCACGGCACATGTTTGTCGCCTATGCCTTCGATACGGTGGGCACCAAACCCGTTGCGGAGCAGGGTGGGGCACTGTAAAGCCTCGGAAGCAACCACTTTGATCTGGGGGGCGATGGTACGCAGGTAATCGCCTGCGGCAATGGTCCCTGCCGATCCCGTAGCCGATACATAGGAGGCCAGCCGGGTGTTTTCGTCTTTTGTCAGTTCAAATACCTCTTCGATGGCCTGGCCGGTAACATTGTAGTGCCAGGCAGCATTTCCAAATTCATCGAATTGGTTGAAAATGACCACATCGTCGCGGGTACGCCTCAGCTCCCAGCATTTGTCGTAGATTTCTTTAACGTTAGATTCGCTTCCTGGCGTGGCTATGACCGTCGATTTCACCACGTTACGCAACCAGTCGAACCGTTCCTGGCTCATCTCCTGGGGTAAAATGGCAATGGGTTCGGTTCCCATAAGGCGGCTATCGAAAGCACCGCCACGACAGTAGTTTCCGGTGGAAGGCCATACAGCCTTGTGGTAAGTCGGATCAAATTCGCCGGTGATAATACGGGGGGCGAGGCATCCATAGGCAGCACCCACTTTATGTGCGCCGGTGGGGAAATATTTTCCTACCATCAGCACGATGCGTGCTTTTACTCCGGTAAACTCGGAAGGGAGTTCAAAATAATTGGGATTTCCAAAAAGTCCACCCTTTTCTTTGGGCTCATTTTTCCAGGTTATCCGGAAAAGGTTCAATGGATTGATATCCCACAATCCTACATCTTTCAGAGCTTCTTTTATTTTATCCGGAACAAGCTCTGGATGTATTTGCTGCTTAAAGGTAGGCAGAATAATCTTTTGTTCTTTGAAGCGTTTTACGGCATTCTCAAGGGCTTTTTCATTGACAACCCGATCAGAAAAGTGTATCATAGTTTTTATTTTTAATTTGTACAAAGGTATGAATATTTTGTAATTGCAAGAATATATAATGAAATATTCTTTAAAATTTTGAAATAAAGAAAAAGATTACTATTTTTGGCCCATTGCATGGCTGTTTATTACATTTCAATAAATTTAATATCCGGCCTGTAGAAAATATAACTGCTTTTCTTTTTACTTAAAATTAAAATACCGAACAAAATGGAAAAAAACAGAAAACAAATCGATGAAATTGACCTGAAATTGCTCAACTTGTTGCAGGATAACAGCCGGATTACCATCAGGAAATTGTCAGAGAAACTTTTTCTCTCTACCACGCCCATATACGAACGGATAAAAAAACTGGAAAAAAGCGGGTTGATTAAGCAATATATAACCTTGCTGGAACCCAAAAAAATTGAGCGTAACCTGATTGTGTTTATCTCCATTAATTTGACGAAACACACCAAAGACGTGGTGGAATCGTTCGAGAAAGCGATTGCCAAACTGGACGAGGTAAGCGAGTGTTATTACATCTCGGGTAATTTTGATTTTCTGCTGAAAGTTTACTGCAAAAATATGGATGCTTACCATGATTTTCTCACGGATAAACTTTCTATTATTGAAAATATTTCACAGTTTTACAGCTCTTTTGTCCTGACCAATTCCAAATTATCCTATAAGTTTAAGCTTTAGCCGGGCAAAAAGAGCTTCATATTTTCTGCGGTACTATTGTCTTTCCGGATCGATTTGGTGGATTTGAAATCTTCAGGCCCAAAAACCTCCGGATTTCACCCGCCTGGGTGGGGCATGCATCCGGAGGAGCTTACGGTTTGTAACTGGGTTATTCAAACGGCAATTTTTCCATTCCCTGCAAAATGACATGCATACTTGCGGCATCCCGCAGGCTGACAGTCCCTTTTGAACCGGGTTTTGGTACAACTTTCCGAACGGAAAAATCATTTCTGTCCAAAACCACTTTCCCCAACCCCGTTTCGTAAATGTACCGGTCTTCTTCTATGAGAAGCGACAAATTCTTCCCGTATTTTTTGCCGATGAGTTTCATTCTATCACTTTCTTTATCAAGATAGTACCCGCTGGAAGCCCCATCAAAAGAAGCTTTGGTCAGAAAGACTTTGGGCTTTGTTTTATAAGGTGCCCCTTCGGTGGGGCAGAAAGTATTGCAGTTGCCGCATTCGTTACAAAAATTGTCGATGTTCAGTATTTGGATTCCCTGCCTGATTTCAAAAGGTTCGTCGGGTACCAGCTCGTAGCGGCCATCCGAAACAATGACTTTTTGCAACTGCAATGATTCCTTTTGTGTTTCGTAATAGACATTGGCAAAATTGGGGCATACCGTGGTGCAAATGTTGCATACTTCATCGCACAACAGGCACCGGGAGGCCTCTTCTCTGGCTTGCTCTTCGGTAAATGTTTCCGTTACAATGGAAAAGTTCTTTCTGTTGTCAAGCGGTAGTTCTTCCGGCTGTATTCCCGGAACGCGGACGGCTTTTTTCAGCATCAGTTCCCTGACCGGTTTTTCTTCTCTTTCGGCAGGATGTTCATCGCCCAGGGTGAATGAAAGTCCGGATTTTGTGGTAATCAGTTCGGCTATTTTCCGTCCATCGGCCACCCCGTTAATCAGCGAAGAAGCTCCAAGGCGGGCATCCCCGCCGATGTACACATTGGGGATTTGTGTCTCAAAGGAACCCGGTTTTGTTTTCAACAAACGGCCATCGGTAAAGCCAACAGTAATTTTCTGTCCAATGGAAGGTATTACGGTATCTGCCGGCAGCTCAAACTCGCTTCCCGGAATGGGTACCGGCCTGCGGCGGCCACTTTCGTCCGGTTCGCCCTGTTTCATTCTAATGCATTTTATTCCGGTTACTTCTCCGGAGGTGCCGGTGAGAATCTCCACAGGAGCTGCCAGCTCCACAAAGGCAACGCCCTCTTCCATGGCATCCAGTATCTCCTGGTAAACTGCCGGCATCTCTTCGATGGTACGGCGGTAAATGATGGTAACTTTTCCGTTTTCGGGAACCATCCGGAAAGCTGTGCGGGCTATGTCCATGGCTGTGTTCCCACCGCCTATGACGGCTACATGGCTGCCCAGGTCCAGGGTTTCGCCTTCTCTCACTTTCTCCAGAAAATCCAATGAGGCATGGACACCTTTGGTTTTTATGCCCGGGATATCCAAATCGGGTACGCCCTGTGCCCCAATGGCCAGTACGGCGGCATCATACTCTTTCTGAAAACGGTCGAAATCTTCTTTGGACACTTTGTGCCCGTAATGGATGACAACGCCCGATTTTTCTATTTCGCTGGCATCTTTCCAGACGGAATCGTCCGAAATCCTGAATTTCGGGATAGCTCCCGAAACCATGCCCCCGGGTTTTTCTTTGGCTTCAAAAACTTCTACAGCGAAACCATTTTTCCGTAAAAAGTAAGCTGCTGACAATCCGGTGGGACCGGCACCCACAATGGCAATTTTCTTTCCATTTTCTACCATTGTGGCAGCTGTTCCGTTTGTTTTATTTTTGTTGTGCCATTCCACCACAAAGCGTTTGATGTCGCGGATAGCCAGCGGTTTATCGTAATTTATCCGGGTGCATTTGGTTTGGCAAACGTGGTCGCAAACCATGCCGGTGGCGTTGGGGAATGCGTTGGTTTCGGCAATGACTTTATAGGCAGAGGCGAAATCGCCTTTGGCCGTAAAATGCATATACGAAGGAATTCCCTGATGGGCCGGACAGGTGCTTTCGCACGGTGCACTGATGCAGTCGAATTCATCCAGCGGTGTGGGCGTTTTTATGGAAGGTATCTTGACGTAGTTTCGCTGGTAGTGTGGAGCGTGGATGGTTTCCCGGGCATATTCCGTTAAAAAACCAAAAGCTGCTTCTTTCACCTTATCTCCCTTTGCTTTCCGGAGAATATAATCTCCGATATTTTTTGCCTTTTCCCTGTCAAACGCATCGGTAAGATTTGTAAAGTATTGTGCCATACGGGTATATCCGCCTGGCTTGAGCAGGTCTGAACAGACGGTGATGGTCCTAAAACCACAGGCCAGCGTGTCTGCCACATTGAAAGCATCTATGCCGCCCGAAAAGGAGAGCTCCAGCTTTCCGTCAAAATCTTTTTGCAGTTTGGCTGCCACGTTGATGGAAATGGGGTGCAGTGCCCTTCCGCTCATGTACATCATGTTGTTTTCAGGCAAAAAAACATCCTTTTCATTGAGCGACTCAAGCGTATTGGTCAGTTTCAGCCCGAAAGAGAGGCCCAGCTCCTGCGAAAGCTGTTGCAGGGAAGAGATTAACTTGAGTGCATCCGGATATTTCAGGTCGTGCTCAAAAGCCTCATCGGGAACGGTGGTTTTAAATTTCAGTTTGTCGTTTAATATTTCCCTTAATTGTCCTGCCCCCAGCAGCGTTGGGTTTAACTTGACAAAGGTATGCAACCCGTGTTCTTTTAGCAGGTAGCGGGCAATGTCTTCAATTTCATCTGCCGGGCATCCGTGCATGGTCGAAAGGGTGATGTTATCGGAAATACAGGCAGGAATATTGATTTCTTTTATTTCCGGGAACAACGGTTCCAGTTCGGTAATTTTTTCGTCCAGTTCTGTTTGGGAATTCCGCATGTGTTTCAAAAACCATTGTACATTATCCTGCAGAACACCTTCCATGTTGTATCCCACACTCATGTTAAACACGGTGTCCGGTTCGCCTTCAAATCCCAGGATATGGTGAAGCAAATGGATAATCACCCAGGCGTTCAGGTATTCGTGGAAACTCTCTTTGATTCTTAATTCCTGCGACCATTCGCAGTTGTACCCTTCGTCCTGCATGTCGATACAGGGTTTTGATACATCCAGCTCGTCCAGTGTCTGGATGGTTTTCAGCTCGATGTACCGCGAGCCCATCAGCCAGGAGGCAATAATGTTTTGCGCCATTTGGGTGTGCGGACCGGCAGCTACGCCCATCGGCGAGCCCAGGTTATGGCCGAAAATGCGGGTATGAAACTGCGGGTGGTTTCCCGGTTGGTAAAACAAAGAACGGTCGATACCCAGTATTTTTCCTTCGTGTTGAAATTCTGTATAAATCAGTTTCCAAAGTTGGGAAACGGAAATGGGGTGAAAGCGATCAGACATAGGATGGTTTTTTATTGTTCAAAATTGGGGCAAAGCTACTGAAAAAGGATGCTGTTTCCCAACATCCTTTTTCGCAATATTTTAATAATCGTAAAAGTTATTTATACTTCCTGAACCATTTCAGCAGCCACTTCTTCAATTTCTTTTTCAGCCTCTTCGACCGGTTCTCCGGTTTCACCGGCACCTTTTCCGCCATTAAAAAATGCATTGAGCGTTACGGCTGTGATGGAACCGAGGGTAATGCCACTGTGCAGTACGGTTTGGCTCCAGCTCGGAAAATGTTTGAAAAATTCAGGGGCAACCAAAGGGATGACACCAATGCCAATACTTATGGCAACAATAAATATGTTGTGCTGGTTTTTTGTAAAATCAACACGGGAAAGGGTTTTGATGCCACTGGCGGCAACAATCCCGAACATGGCAATACCGGCCCCTCCCAGTACAGGCGTAGGCAACGAAGCAATGATAATGGCCAGTTTTGGAAACAGGCCTAAAGCGACAAGGATAACTCCCGAAGCGGCTACGACAAAACGGCTTTTTATTCCTGTCAGGCCGACAAGCCCCACGTTTTGGGCGAAAGCAGTGTATGGAAATGCGTTAAATGCACCACCTAGCATGGTGGAGAAACCATCAGCACGTAACCCGCGGGTTAAATCCTTTTCTTTTATGGGGAGGTTTATAATTTCCCCAATAGCGAGAAAGTCGCCTGTGGATTCTACCATGGTTACCAGCATAACGATAATCATGGCGAGGATAGCTCCGATGTCAAATTTTGGCCAGCCATAGTAAAACGGGGTATCGAGTTTTAACCAGGCAGCCGTAGAAAGGCCGCTAAAATCGACCAATCCCAATGGCAAAGCAATGAGCATTCCTGCAATCAACCCAATCAGTACGGAAATATTGGCGATAAAACCGGTAAAATATTTATTGATGCCCAAAATGATAAGAAGTACGAAACCTGCAAGGGCAAGAAATTCCAAAGATGCATAATTGGGATTTCCAAAACCACCGGCAGACCAGGCAATACCTACCGGTAAAAGCGATATCCCGATTATGGTAATGATACTTCCCGTAACAATGGGAGGGAAGAACCGTAACAACTTACTAAAGTAGGGAGCTATGAGAAAAGTGAAAGCCCCGGCAACAATAACGGCCCCGAAAATAGTCTCCATGCCTTGCGATTGTGCAATCAGGATCATAGGCGTTACGGCGGCAAATGTAACCCCCTGAATAACAGGAATACGGATACCCATTTTCCAAATGCCCAACGTTTGTATTAAGGTGGCTACGCCACAAGTAAACAGGTCGGCATTAATCAGGAATGCCGTTTCTGCTTTGGTCATATGAGCAGCACCTGCAATAATGAGTGGTACCGCAACTGCTCCGGCGTACATCGCCAAAACATGCTGCAGGCCATAGACAAATAATTGTCCTCCCGGCAGCATTTCGTTAACAGGGTGATTACTTCTTTTCATAGGTAATAAATTAAAGGTTAAAAATATTAATTATTTCAGAGGTCTAATTTAAAAGGTTTTATTGGAATATTCATTGTCCGGTGGCCAATTTGGGGAAATCTTATTTTTGTTATATTTCAAATACCTTATAGTAGAATAAATAAATATTTTTTAGATTATATTTATATGTATTTTCTATTTATAAGAATAGAATACAGCTTTAATATCTATATAATATCGATATTAAAGAATGTTTTTATCCTGTTATTAATGAGGTATGGATAAAAAAGTGATTTCCAGACGCTCATTTTTTTAGCTGTTTTCAGGACAGTCCCCTGTGTTAGAATGAAACATCTTTTATCCGTGCTGCCTTTGGTATTCAACCAGGCCGGTGGCTGTTTTATGGGCTTTTTCTCTCATTTTGTCCGTATCTATCGTTAGTAATTCCCCATCTTTCACCACAACCTTTCCGTTGACCAGTGTCATTTTCACCAGACTGGTATTGCCGCAGGTTACCAGGCTTACCAATGGATCGTGTGAACCGGCATAGGCAATGTCGTTCAGGTCAAACAAAACAATGTCGGCAGCCATTCCTTCCTGTAATATGCCAATATCGTTTCTGTTCAGTACCTCGGCACCACCCCGGGTGGCCATACGCAATACCTGATAGGCATTCAGTCCGTTACTGCCGTATTTCAGGTGGTTTAGCAGGTAGGCCCTCCTGACTTCTTCCCACATGTTGGAGCCATCGTTGGAGGCACTGCCGTCCACAGCAATACTTAATTTCACGCCCGCATCCAAAAGCTCGGAGGTGGGGCAGATGCCGCTGGAAAGTTTCATGTTGGAAGAGGGGCAGTGGGCGACTCCGGCACCGTCCAGCATTTTCATTTCTTCTTTGTTGATGTGAATAACGTGGGCAAACCATACATCGGGACCTGTCCATCCCAGGTCTGCCATTAATTCTACCGGCCTTCTGCCAAATTTCTCCAGACAGAACTTTTCTTCATCCAATGTCTCTGCAAGATGTGTGTGCAGCATAACTTCTTTTTTTCTGGCTAACTTCCTGGTCTCTGTCATGAGCTCTTTTGTAACAGAAAAAGGAGAGCAGGGGGCCAAAGCAATTTTCTGCATCGAAAACCGCCGGTTGTCGTGATAGGTATTGATTAACCGTTCGGAATCTTCGAGGATGACTTCCTCTTTTTGTACAACAGAATCGGGAGGGAGCCCGCCAACACTTTTCCCCAGCGACATGGAGCCACGGGTGGCATGAAACCGAATGCCAATTTCAGAGGCTGCTTTAATTTGTTCATCGATCAATGTGCCCGGTTTTCCTTCGGGAAAGACATAGTGATGATCCATTGTGGTGGTACAACCGGTACGCAGCAACTCGCTGAAACCCACCATGGCACCATAATAAATGGCTTCGGGGGTGAGGTGCTTCCAAAACTCATAAAGTCCGATAAGCCAGGGGAAAAGCGGTTTTTCCTGCACTTCCTGAATCCCGCGGAAAAGCGTTTGGTAAAGGTGATGATGCGTATTGACAAAACCCGGCAGTGCTATCAGGTTTGTACAGTCAATGATTTTGGAACCTGTCGGGGCCTTTAGGTTTTTTCCAATGGAAGAAATTTGGTTTTCTTCCAGCAAAATATCCGTATTCGATAAAATTTCATCGTGGTTGTTAAAAGTAACTACCGTTGAAATGTTTTTTAATAAAGTAGCCATCCTATTTGTTTTTAGTTTTATAAAATGTAAACTTTGGCTTATTTCTGTCTTATCAAAAATAAGCAGTGCTAAACTACATAATAAAGATATAGAAGTCAATGGATACTCCTATTTATTTATGAAAAAATATCCCAAAAAATAGAATATTCATCTACTAAATGGGAGATACATAAAAAATACTCATTTTACCGGATGGGGAATGTTCCCATGGGTTATCGGGGGCCGCAAACAAAAGCAAAAAAAACAGGAGGTTATCCCTTCGGACAGCCTCCTGTTTTGAAAAATCAATAAGTTTAAATTTCTATGTTCGGGCTACATGATAAACTTGATGACAAACAAAATCGCTAAAAGGTACATCATCCAGCTAATCTCTTTGAACCGTCCGCTAAGTAATTTCAGTAAAACGTACGAAATCATGCCGAAGGCAATTCCTTCTGCAATACTATAAGTGAGTGGCATCATGACGATGGTCAGGAAAGCCGGAATACTTTCGGTATAATCGTTAAAATCAATCTTTTGTACCGGACTCATCATAAAGGAACCTACGAGAATCAGTGCAGGAGCTGTGGCGGCAGCAGGAACCATAAGGAACAAAGGTGCCAGAAATAGTGCCAGGACAAACAGTGCGGCAGTCGTCAGGGATGTTAAACCGGTACGGCCTCCTTCGGCAACGCCGGCAGCACTTTCAACATAGGTGGTAACGGTGGAGGTACCCAGTATGGCACCGAAAGTAGTACCCACGGCATCTGCCAGCAGGGCTTTGTTGATTCCCGGAAGTTTCCCCTCTTTGGTGAGCATATTGGCTTTTGAAGCTACGCCAATCAGTGTGCCTACCGTATCAAACATGTCCACAAACAGGAAAGTAAACAAGATAATTACCATGTTCAGTGTGAAAACATGTTGCCATTGAAACTTAAAGAATATGGGGGCAACGGACGGAGGCAACTGAACAATGGAAGAGTGGGGGAGATGCGTAATGCCCAAAGGAATACCGATGAGTGTGGAGGCAAAAATGCCATACAACAGTGCACCTTTCACACGCAAGGCAAGCAGTACGCCGGAAATAAACAATCCGGCGAGGGCAATCCAGACCGTGGGATTGTTCATGTCGCCCAGGGTAACCAGTGTGGCCTTGCTGGAAATAACAATGCCTGCACTGTGCAGTCCGATAAAGGCGATAAATAGCCCAATACCCGCTGAAATAGAATGCTTTACATTTATGGGAATGGCATCCACAATAAGTTCCCTAATCTTAAAAAAGGTAAGCAGGATAAAGATAATCCCTTCCAGGAAAACAGCCGTTAGGGCAAATTCCCAGGTATAACCCATTCCCAAGACAACGGTAAAAGCAAAGAAAGCGTTCAGCCCCATTCCCGGTGCCAGCGAAAAAGGTAACTTGGCATACAATGCCATGATGAGCGTGGCAATAATAGAGGAGACAGCTGTTGCCGTAAAAACAGCATGGGCATCCATACCGGTTTTTCCCAGAATACCCGGGTTCACTGCGAGGATGTAGGCCATGGTCAGGAAGGTAGTTAATCCGGCCACCAGCTCGGTACGTGTATTTGTGTTGTTCTTTTTTAGTTGAAAGTATTTTTCAAACATAGCTGTGTTTTTTTAGGTTAAAAAGTCCACTTCGCTGCTGCGGTGGCAACAATCCGGAAATTCTCGATAATGAAATTGTTTTCTAAGTCAATTTCCGAACCCAATGAGAAATGTTTTCCGAAATTATACCAGAACTGTGGTTGTGAAAGGAAGACATATTCCGTGTGGTTTCCACTGCTAAAATCTTTCTTTTCGCGCCAGAAATCAAAGAAGCCGGAGACGGTAAATTTCTTTTTAAAGAAGTTGAGGGTCCATACGCCGGTAAGCTGAAAAGAGGGGTAATGTTCTCTGACAATGTCTTTGTACATTAACTGTACATTAATTATTTTGCTGAAATCTTTGCTGTGAAAGGTATATTGGGCTCCAAACAACCAGGCGTTTTTAATTTCGTAGGCCCCGTTATAAGGTGTCGATTCGAACATGCCCAATCCGCCATTATATTCCACATGAATATCGATGGGGGCTTTCCAGAAGTTTAAATTTCGCGAAATTTCCCAGTAAGCGTTGTTGACCCCGTATAGGTTTTCGCTGGTTTTGTAGTTCATGTCAATGAATAAATAGGTGCTTCCCCATTTGTCCAGGTTAAAACTTTCGACGGTGGTAAGCAGATGGGCAGGCTGGTCTTTCGCCCCAAAAACCCAATGGAGCTGAACATCAGTTTGCGCATAACCCGCAACACTTATAACTACTCCTAAAATAAGTAGAAAAACTTTTTTCATAAGGCAATCTTTTTTTTTGGTTAATAAAATGAAAGTAAATGCAGGCACAATTTAAAATCATTTTTTTTATGTTTACAACTCTGCCAAAAAATTGGGAAAAATCATTTTTTTAAAACCGGAATACTGGGTAATATAGAAAAAGTGTATATATGGGAATGAAAAAATACTCTAATCATCTACATATCTAATTGTAATCTGGAAGACCATTCTATAAAAAATGTTAAGAAACGTTAATGAAAAGTCTGAAAACCGGTAACCCGGACTGCCAATAAGGTTCTTTTCCCTGTCCGGCTTTCAAAAACGGTGCCCCATGGATTCTGAAGTTGTTTTAAGGTTAACGCATTATTTCTTAACGTTATATAAATAAAATTAGCAAATTCTTTTTCTGCTATTTAACGAATTTTGGTGAAACTGTTCAAAAAGATAGTTTTGAAGGTTCACGCTAAAAGCACTGAGGTACCGCAAAGCACGCAAATCACTTTGCGTGAAATCCCTTTTTGAAGAGCCTCACAAACAAAAATAACAATTGAATCTTGTATGTAATTCCATCTTATCAAGAACAAGATGCCATGAGCTTTAAACAACTTCTATACAAAAAAAGCCCCGGTTTCCCGGAGCTTTTTCTGAATGTTACCTTATTTTATGTTATAGCTCGTAGCCCATGGTAACGCCAATCATTTTGTTGCGTGATTGTGAGTCGGCTTTGTCGAAATGGGAAATACCGACGGTCAAACGGACATCCCAAAACAGAAAGTGTTTCCCCACGGGCTGTCTGAAACCAACGCCTAACAAAGCCCCTACTTCGGCCTTGTGCGAAGCGGACATGAGGTCGGTGGTGTTGTCCACGCCGTCAATTTTCTCCGTTCTTTTTGCATTGGCCAGAAAAGCAACATATGGGCCGGCATTCAGGTGAATACTCAGCCTGGTGTGGTATGTATGGCCAAAAGAATAGTCGAACAATACCGGAATACTTACATAATCGTATTGGGTGTCAATGTTGGAAGCGTGCGTTCCCTTTTGGTCATAATCCAGCTCGGCCTGCAGCATCATGTTGTCGTTGAAGTGGTAATTGCCTACCAACCCGGCAGTGAGGCCGTAACGGATGTTGCCGTTGTCGTAATAATCTGCAATACCGGATTGAACGGCCCCGTTGAGTCCTGCTTTAATACCGTAATGGAATTTCTGTGCCGAGGCGGGCATGGCAAAGGCCAGGAGCAGTGCCAGGGCGACTAAACTTGCTTGAATTTTTTTCATTGTCAAAATTTTTTGTGGTTTGAATTGTTAAATTACTAGTTAATTTAATTAACGACTAAAAAAGTTTATTAGTCAAATTATAAATAAAAAAATTATTCGTTGTTCAGGGCTTTTCAAAAACAGTACCCTTTGTGCCTGGAATTTTTTTTCTGCCATCTCCGCCGGATTTATCTGCTATTTTGTCTTTCATTACTGAATATTTAATTTTTTTACTGCCAAAATGACTAAAAACGTTTTAGAGTGCAAAGATAAATAAAAATAGAATACGATGCGGTATGCTTTCATTTTCCCCGCTTTTGTTATCTTTATCCCCAAAATGTTAACAACAGCCTTATGATAAAAGAGAACTTAGTTGAATATTTTGAAACGGCCATCAGGGAAAACTGGGACAAACCGGCTGTTTCCGATTACAATGGGAAGACGAGTACCTTTGCCGAGGTGGGGGAAGCCATCCTGAAGTTTCACATAATTTTTGAAAAAACGGGCCTCAAGAGGGGGGACAAAATTGCCCTTATCGGGAAAAATTCTGCCAACTGGGCGGTGGCCTATCTTTCAGTGATTACCTATGGTGCGGTGATTGTCCCCATCCTGCCGGATTTCCTGCCCAAAGATGTACATTTTATCGTTAACCATTCCGAGTCGAAGGCATTTTTCTCTGCTTCATCCATTTGGACTTCCCTCGACATTGACCAGATGCTGGAGCTTAAATATGTGATGGGCGTGGAAGAGCTTATGCCACTGTTTTCCAGAATAGACCATCTGGAAGAGATTATCCATTCGCTCAACGGTTCAATGAAAGAGAAATACCCCGATGGGCTGAATGCTGAAAATTTCAGTTTGCCCAAAACCGGGAACGACGCATTGGGGGAGATAAGCTATACTTCCGGTACTACCGGTTTTTCCAAAGGCGTTATGTTGCTGCACAACAGCCTGGCAGCCAACGTGCGGTTTGCACGCCACCACATGCCGTTGGCATCGGGCGACAAAATTGTCTCCTTTCTGCCGCTGGCACACGCTTACGGACTGGCATTCGAGTTCCTTTTCCCCTTTTCGCTGGGCTGCCACATAACTTTTCTGACCAAAACGCCCAGTCCGGCGATTATCACCCGCGCTTTTCAGGAAATCAGGCCCCGGCTGATCCTTTCGGTGCCGTTGGTCATTGAGAAGATTTATAAAAAGAAAATCCTTCCCGTTATCAGCAAATCCCCCATCAACTGGATGCTTAAAACGCCATTGCTGAACAGGTTAATCCTGAAAAAAGTGCTGGCCGGCGTGAAGGAAGGCTTTGGCGGTAACTTTGTGGAAGTGGTAGTCGGCGGGGCTGCCCTGAGCCACGAAATTGAAAGTTTTTTCCGCCAGATAGGCTTTCCCATTACGGTGGGCTACGGCATGACCGAGTGCGGACCGCTCATTTCTTATGCAGCTGCCGATAAGGCAAAAATCGGCTCCTGCGGTTTGCCTGTGGACACACTGGAAGTGAAAATCGATTCGGATGATCCTGAAAACAAGGTGGGCGAAATCCTCATGCGGGGCGAAAATGTCATGGCCGGCTATTACAGAAACGAGGAGGCTACCCGGCTGGTGCTCGATGCGGAGGGTTGGCTTCACTCCGGCGACCTCGGGCTGATAGACAAAGAGGGGTTTATTTATATCAAAGGCCGGAGCAAAAGCATGATACTGGGGCCATCCGGGCAAAATATCTATCCCGAGGAAATTGAATCGATGCTGAATAACCGTGCTTGTGTGGCTGAATCTATTGTCATTCAGCGCGATGGAAAGCTGGTTGCTTTGGTCTATCCCGATGAGGATGTTTTGAAGAGCATGGAACTTACCACCAAAGGGCTGGAGGAAAAACTGGAAGATTACCGGAAAGAGATGAACGGGCAATTACCGGCTTTTATGGCTGTTTCACGCATCGTGTTACACCCTGACCCGTTTGAAAAAACGCCGAAACAAAGTATTAAACGTTTTATGTATCAGTAGGTTAGTAAATATAGATATTTGTTTTACGGTTTTAAAAGTTTGGTTTTTAAATCAATAGGTTTTAAACTGTATTAACCTCGGGAATCCTTTTACCAATGGCCGATTCACCTTCATTTCTGGATAAAATAGCAGATTTCTTAATCTCCTCCGAAAGCGGACATAATTTGTACCGGCTGGTGGTTTTGCCCAACCGCCGTTCACAGGTATTTCTGAAACAGGCCCTTGCCAAAAAGGCGGAAAAGGATATCTGGCTGCCCGACATGCTCACCATTGATGAATTAATGGCAAAATTGTCCGGGCTGACGGTGGTGGATCCTATCGTGGCCTATTTTGAACTTTTTAAAATTCACCTTGACATAGAAAAAGAAAACGCCCGGGGCCTGGATGATTTTCTGTCGTGGGCACCGCTCATGCTCAACGATTTCAGCGACGTGGATTATTATCTCGCCGATGCCCATGGCCTGTTCCACGAGCTCTCGGAAGTGAAGGCCCTTGAGCAGTGGAATGTCGGTGAGCGGCCTTTGTCGGGGATGCAAAAAGCTTATCTCGCTTTTTTCCATTCGCTTTTTGGTTACTATGAGCAGCTTCAAAAGCGGTTGCTCTCCAAAAAAACTGCCTACAAAGCCATGGCCTACCGGATGGCAGCCGGGAAATTACAAAGCGGGGATTTTGAAACAGTAAGTTGGAACGATTTTGTTTTTGTGGGTTTCAATGCCCTCACGGAAGCGGAAAAGCAGGTCGTTGCAGCCCTCAAAACACATTTTCAGCTTCATTATTTTATCGATGCCGACCGTTATTATTTCGATTCCGGAAACACGGAAGGCCACGAAGCCGGGTTGTTTTTACGCGGTATGATGCGGTTTTTGAAATGTGATGCACCCCAATGGGTTGGCAATGCGCTTCTTACAGGGGGAAAAGAGATAAACATTGTGGCTGTTTCCGGACAAACGGGGCAGGCAAAATATGCAGGCCAGCTTTTGCACGAATGGCTTGCCGGACAAAAAGCAGAAGCCAAAAATATTGCCGTGGTGCTGGCCGACGAACAGCTGTTGATTCCATTGTTGGGTTCTGTGCCGGCAACGGGGGATGGGAACAGCCTGTTTCGCTACAACGTTACCATGGGCTATCCGCTCAGGCAAAGCCCGTTTTACGATTTAATCAACCGCTGGTTACAATTGCTGATTCTACGGCAGGAGGATGCCTCTTCGCGCATTTCCCTCCCCGCTTTGGAAGGGTTGATGCAAAATCCGCTTATGGAGATGGCCTGTCCCGAACCACTTTCCGGTTTCTTGCCACTGAACCGCTTTTACATGCCGTCCGGTGAGATAATGGAGGCTGTTGCTGGCACTTCGCTCTCCCCATTGTTCCGGCTTTTGTTTCACGGATGGGATCAGCCGGCAACCTTTGTGGTCAACCTGAAGCGTTTTTTGGTTCAGCTGAAAGAAAATGAGGCCATGTGGGAGAAGAGAAACAGGCTGTTGCAGTTTCAGCTTTCACTCATGATGCAGGTGCTGAAACTGGCGGAGGGCGTTTTTTCCGAAATGCGGGAACATCTTGGTTTTATGGGTATTCAGAAAATTCTGCTACAGCTGACGGGGCGTAAGGAGGTAAGCCTGAAGGGAGAACCGCTCACGGGCATCCAGGTTATGGGAATGCTGGAGACGAGAAACCTGGATTTTGACCGTGTGATAATCCTTGGGGCCAACGAAGGCATCCTGCCCAAAACCGGCTTTGGGGAATCTTTCATTCCTTATGATTTGCGACAGGCCTATCACCTCCCTTTGCAAAATACCAAAACAGCCGTAACGGCTTACCATTTTTTCCGGTTGTTGCAACACGCGCAACAGGCCGTAATGGTTTACAATTCCGAACCGGATGTTATGGGAGGGGGAGAAGTTAGCAGGCTTGTATTGCAAATTGAAAATGAACTCGCCGGCAGAAACCCGAAAATTCGTGTTTCCCGAAAAATTATCCATGTCCCCCTGAATAAACCGGATAGTACCGATGGAATAACCATAACAAAGGATAAAGCGGTCATGTCGCTGCTGAAAAAACAGGTGGAGAAAGGCATCTCTCCTTCTGCATTGAATACGTATGTCCGTTGTCCCCTGCTCTTTTATTACCGGTATGTGGCGAGGATAGATATTCCGGTACAGCCGGAAGTTTCCGTTCAGTCAAATACTTTTGGCAGTGTTGTCCATGGTGTCCTCGACAGGTTTTACAAACCGTTTAAGGGCAAAATGATAGACGTGGCCAATCTTAACAAAAGTTTAAAGGAGCATCTTGATGGTTTTCTTTCCCTGGAATTTCAAAAGCATTATGGCCGGGATGATTTGAAATATGGCCGTGATTTGCTTATGTACAATGTTGCCCGCAAATATGTTGAAAGGTTTGTCCTCAACGAAATCTCTTTGTTGAAAAAAGAGCCGCGCCAGTTGGTGGATACGGAAAAAGCCATTCAAACGGGGCTTCATGTGGAGGGTCTTCCGGTTGTTGTGAGGGGCTTTATTGACAGAATCGACAAAAATCCGGTAACCGGGGAAATCAGGATTATTGATTATAAAACCGGCAGGGTGGACCCGGGCGATTTAAAGCTGAAAAGCCGGGAGGCACTTCTCGAAGGGATAAAATTCTCAAAAGCTTTGCAGGTATTGGTTTATGCGTGGCTTTATCATAAAGAGGAAAAACCGGAACAAACGGTTACTACCGGAATTATCGGCCTGCGGACGGCCCACGGCAGGTTTATGCCGGTATCGCTTCCCCATAATGCTACTGTTGAAGACGCCCTGCCCGACATTGAAAATGTACTGAAAACGCTTGTCTCCCAAATTATGGACGAAAAAACCGCTTTTTGGCAAACCGAAACAGTCAAAACGTGTGAGTACTGCGATTATAGAAACCTTTGCTCCCGTTGATTGTTTTTGGAAAGTTTTTTAAAATCCGGTTTACTTTTACAAAAAATCTATTTACTTTTACAAAAACTTTGTACCATGAATTCATACTTACTTTCTGTCCGGAAAATTATTTTTTTTGTATTTTTAGCTTTTCTGGCCAATACCCTGTTAGCCAAAACAGTAACGTCTGTTCAAGGTGGTGACTGGACGGATGCCAATACCTGGGACAAAGGGGTTCCTGTGGCAGGAGATGATGTTATTGTCGTCAGCGATGTTTTTAATTCTTATACTGTTTCAATCAATTCATCTATAGCAACAACGATGAATAGTATAACAATTAAGGATAATGGAGAGTTAGATTTTACCGATGGAGGTTCGATTACAACAGGTAATCTTTCTATTAACGATGGTACTTTATATATGAAATCAGGTTGGACAGGAACCTTTACCTCTACTGGAGACTTTACCAACAGTTCCAGTGGTACATTCATGTTATCCGGGGGCGGTACTGTTGATATGGGAGATGATGTTAGTGATAAATTTGAAACGAGTGGTAAATTCTACTGGAAAGGCAGTCAGATAAATGTAGCAGGCTATGCCCGGTTTTTGGCTGGAACCTTGTATATTTATAACTCGGGACTGACAATGAACGTGGCCAATGTTGGTTCACGAAACGATGCCCATGACAATCTTTATATCTCTCAGAATTTTACTGTAGATTTTAAAGGTTCTTCCTATTCTTTTGATGTGATAATTAAAAACGGCAATACGGGGGCCGGTAAGGAGGCGAACATAGAGAAACTTACAGTAACAGGTTCTGACGGGAGTGCAACTATTTCATTTCAAAATGCAGCAGGCACTGCCCATGATTATGAAGCTACTCTGGCCGATGGTGATAAACTTCCCGACATTGTATCGGACATTGGTTCGGCAAACACGTTGAATTTTGAGAGTACAAGCGGTACCCGGATTACGGATACGGTTATTTCAGTTACATTAACGTCGGGTTCATTCGACTTAAGCGGTTTGATTCAACTGATAGCGACGGGCAACTTCGACAGCCAGACATCTTTAGACCTTACTATTGATGGCCTTCTGACGGTAGAGGGCACGCTGTCGCTCAACGGTAGTTCCAATAATATTATTGGAGATGGCATGGTCTCTGCTGCTACCTACAGCATAGGGACAGGCGAAGTTTATGGCGTTCAGCCGGCCAACGGCCACAAAGCAGCCGGTTCTACCTGGACAGGAGGCACAAGTACCGACTGGTTTAATGCCAGCAATTGGGGTAAAAAAGTTCCCGGAAACAATACGATTGTCTATGTTTCAAATGATTATACGGGAACATACAAACCGGCCATAAACAGCACGGCCGATGCCAGAGAAGTTGAACTGGAAGGCTCCGGCATAACTTTGGATGTGCAGTCACAAGGAGATTTGACGGTTCACGAGACCGGAAATTCGGGAAAAGATGGAGAGCTGATACTTGGCACGGGAACGGGACTGACCGTAGAGGGTGGCGGTGCGGTAACCGTGGATGTTAAGACGAACATAGACGGAGGTAATTTAACCATTAATCCCGGTGGCAGTGTTACCAGCGATACGGTTTTGAATACGACAAATGCCGACCTTGTGGTGGCCTCCGGTTCATCCGGCTCAGGTTCTTTAATATGTGGTGGTACACCCAATGCCACAGTCCAGCGTTATGTAGCTGATAACGCCTGGCACCTGGTTACCCCGGTAACCGATAACGGCAACACCAAGGACTATTATCTCGGGGCACCGAACCGTTCCTGGCTGGCTGCATTTAAAGAGTCGGCAGACGATTACTATTATATTACCAATGCTGATTCTTCTTTGGCAAGAGGTACCGGATTTTCTTACTGGATATCTTCGGGACAGGGGCCGCAAACCCTTGAATATACTGGAAAACTTGCGGGGGCGGATGTTACTGTATTGTTGACCAAAGCCAACAATGGCTGGAACCTTATTGGAAATCCATTCCCTTCGCAATTGGACTGGAGTTCGGTGGATTATTCTGGTAGTAATATTACCGGAACGGCTTATATCTGGGACAACAGCCAGGATGGCTATCTATATTCTGCCTCGGGAAGCGGCGAAGTTCCCAATCCTAATGTGGGCACTATTCCTAATGATAAGATTCCCATGGGGCAGGGCTTTTTTGTCCAGGCAGCCAATACGGGCAATTTTACCATTCCGGCATCTGCAAGGGTGCATACTACAGAAAGTTTCATAAAGAAATCCTCTGATGTGAATAATCCTAACCGTTTTATCCGTATTGATGTCGATGGCGGCTATTACGGGAATACTGTTTTTGTGGGGTTTCCTGCCTATGGAACTGCCGGTTTTGACATTCCGGGCGATGCAACCAAATTGTTTTCTTCGTCCGACCATATTCAGTTTTATGCTGAGGGTAACGGAAACAAGCTTTGTATTGATGCCAACGCACCCCTTTCGGAGGATTCAACTCAGGTTGTGCCGCTTGGTGTGGTTCAGGCTACGGGCAAAACATACACCATGAAATTTACTGACCTCAGCCATCTTCCGGATGTTGCCATAACACTTGAAGATTTGAAAACAGGGGCGAAACAGGATATTCGCACCAACCCGGTTTATTCGTTTACTGCCTCTTCGGGAGATGCCCCCAAACGGTTCTTGCTCCATTTTTCAAAAGGTACCATTAATGGTATCGGAGAGCAACCGGCTGCCACATCGGGTATACAGATATATTCCTATGGCCGGAAGGTTTATCTCCGTTCTGCTGATGATTTGAACCTCAAGGCAGGGATGGTTTATGTTTATGATATGATGGGGCGCAAACTGCTGGAGAAAAAGATTGTTTCCACTGGGCTGATGGACTTTGCTGTTGATGCAAAACACACTTACGTCGTGGTAAAAGTGGTAGGGCAGGGAATGATAAAGACAAAGAAAGTGTTTATCGAATAAACTACCTTATTCTTTTAGCGCATCATATTAAGAACAAAATACCTTGAACTTTAAACAACTTCACTTACCTGAACCTTTGTTGTTGCTTTTCTTCGTCTCTTTTTTCATCTCGCGGTTTCCTTCCCGTTGCTGCTTGTTGTTGAAACCGAAAGTGGAGAGGATTCCGCTCAGGTTACTTTTCCAAATATAGTTAACAAAGGATTTCTGGGGAACACGTTCGTACCAGACTATTCCTTTTTTGGTACGGCCAAGAAAGGGCGGGTTGTTGCTGTGGATCATAAAACTGTTCATGAGGAAGTTGGCAAACGGACTGTAAAACTTTTTGCTTTTCTCCGATTTCGCCCTGTTGTACAGGCGCAGTTTGAGCTTTCTGTAAAGAAAATTGACAGTACCTTTTGCAACGGAATCATTTCCCGTAATAAGGGGCACGTTCAGGCTTCCCATGCCTGAGCGAATGGTCAGTCCCAATACATTCTCGGTTAATAAATTAAATTGTGTGAGGTCAATCTCGCCTGCCTCGGCAGAAAACCACCATTGGCGATGGGGGGCAAAGTAGGGCATAACCAGGGTGAAGTCCAGGTTGGCCTGCTTCATCAACCTGCCGGAGCCATGAAATTTTAATACCATGCTTGAATCGATATGTGTCAAATCGTTGGTTACATTTTGGGCGAGGACGTTAAAGTCATCAATAAAAAAGATTCCCGGATTTTTTGAGATGACTTCATATTCAAAATAAGAAATCATGCTCTTGTGTAGTTGTACACTGTCAACTCTAAACCTGTACGGAATTTGCCCCAGCATATCTATGGGCATGGGCTTTAAAACATCTTTTCGCGGGTAGTGCATGTCGCGTTCAAAACGAAGGCTCAGGTTGTTTAATGAAAGTTTGCCAAAGTGCAGGGTGTGGCTGTTCATCAACTCTTCCGGACAGAATCCGTCCAATACGGCACTCTTCCCGTAAAGGGTAATCCGGTCGGTCTGAAAACCGGCTTTGGCGAAAAAATCATCTCGGCCGTACCGTGGGGTGAGCGTGATGGAATCAAGGCTAATCTTCCTGTCAGCGAGGTTAACGCGGATATCTTTGGTACGGAATGTGTACATGCTGTCGCCGCTGACAATGGCCCTGTTGTTCAGGCCGATGAGCATATCTTCAAAAAGCACGCCCGGCGATTTCCCAGACATGCTTTTCCCCAGTTGGATGTTGCTGGTCATAATGTCCGCATCTTTTACGTTTATCAGCTTGTTCATATGATCGTACCGGTAGCTGAAATTTACGTTTTTGAACGAACTGCTGTCCACATGGATACTGCGCAAGATATCGGAATATTGCGTGAAGAATTTGCTGTTCAGAAAAGCGAGTGTCCTTTTCTTCTTGATGGTGTCCCTGTCAATAATGCTTATCCAAATACCTGGGATTTCCCAGCTTTTTAAGATAAGGTGTTTTTGGGGATGGCTGTTTAAGTACATGCCATTCAGCGATATGTTGTTTAAAAGGAAATAGCTGTAAACATTTTTTATTTCGGGCCGGAGCATCAAAGCAGAAAAATTGGTGCCGGTAATTCGTTGGATGGTTAACCTGTTTCCGGCAGACTGGAGGGCGATTCTGTCGGCAACCATGTGAAAATTCTTGGTGCTGTCCGAATAGGTAATCTTGTCCGCGCTGAAGTCCCAGTTGTTGACTAAGTTAAGTGTGGTGTCTGACGTTAAGTTTTGGTGCAGCAGGCCGGGATGATAAAACAGGTTGAGGTGCCGGATACTGATAACTTCCAGTTTGTTTTCCTTATGAATTTTGAGCCGGAGCTGAAACCGGTTCAGGACAATGCTGTCGTAAACAAAGGCCCACCGGGAAACAAATTTGCTTAATTTTTCATTGTTAAAATTGGTCAGTTGCAGGTTGGCCATGCCCTTTTCTATTGTTGCTTTTCTGAAAATAAGGCTGTCGCTGCGCATAAGTGCCGGATAGTTGAGGGCATGAAGCCTTATGTCAGGAAGGCTGATCTTGTATTGGAGGGTGCTGTCCCCGGCGGTATGCAGGTCCATATTTTGAATATGGAGACTTCCCGAATCACTGTTCAGGTTTGTTTTTTCCAGGCGGGCGGTCAAATTGCCCCGTGTAATTTCTGTTTTATAAAGGCGGGCATCACAATGTCCTGGTTGGGAGATCAGGTGGCTGTGGCTGTACCCCATTTTAAAACCATACAGGCTTAAGTTAAGCCGGCTCCTGATTTCAAAGTGTTTCTCAGGAGACAGGGAAGTAAGGTGGAACAAACTGTTTTTAACACAAACAAAACCAATATGGGTTTGAAAAGGCAGCTTGATATAGCTGTTCCAGTGTTTTGCAGGAAGTGTGTCGGCTGGCGTTGTTTTTGGGTGGAGGCTTTGAGCAAAATCGGCTTTGTAAAGGCACATACTGCCGGCGATAAGCTTATGACCGAAAATCAACTTGTTGAGGCTTGGGTTTGTCAGCGAAACAGATTGAACCCTGAGTGTGTCTTGTCTGGAAGTATCCGACTTAAAAAGCCGGAGGCCCGAAACTTTGAACCGGTGTTGCTGCCAGAGCATTTCACCTGTTTTTAGAAGAAATCCTTTATTTGCCACGCTGAGGCGGCTGCCCTCCGAATGATAGCGCAGGGTATCGTAACGGATGGCCCGCTGTGTCCCGCTGAGGACGGAAGCCTGTAATCCGTTGGCGAACAGGCTCATCCCGAAGACGGAAAGTTTGAGGTTTCCGTTTGCCCTGTATTCGGCCCCGCCGTTTCTAATATCTACTTTTCCAATCCTGAAAGTGCGGAGGTAGTCGGGCAGGCTTGCCTGTTTTTGTGGACAAGTGCTGTCGTCGGCCCAAAATAATTTCGGTGAATCCAGGCGGACAGATAAAAATTGCATCTCTCCCTTTTGAAACTTTTTATCCGAAAGGCTGTCCATGACGAGCTTATCGGTTTTGAATGAAAAACGCATCGTGGTATCTCTCCTGCATCGGTTTCTTATGGTTAAACTATTGATAAAAAGCTTGTTGTCTGTTGATGTATAACGACCGTTCCCACTGCGGACAAATAAGCGGCTCCTTTCCTTTCCGAGGTTCACCGATTGGAATGAAACGGAGAGGTTTTGGTAGTGCAGGCTTTTTAGAGGATCTGATGTGATCTTTTTTGTCGTCCACAAATCCTTCATCTGGAGGTTTATCCTTTTTATCCTTAGGATGGTATCCCGCTGGCCATTGGTCTCGAAAAGGTGGATATGGTTTAAGCTTAAATTTTTTAGGGACAGGATGTTGTAACTGGCAAAAAGGTTCTGAATGAGTTTGGATACCGACTTTTTTTCTTCTTTTTTTTGTTTCTCTTTAAAAGTGTAACTGCCGCCTACAACTTTGATATTACCCAGTTGCAGAATCTTCTTTCCTGTTTTTGGCTGGTTTATGGTTTTTAGTCCGGATATCCGGGCCCATCTTAAAAACAGGTTTATTTCCGGTATTTTTGGATTGGAGTTTTTGGCTGTAGATACCCGTAATCCGTTTAAAAACAAAGTATTATTCTGTGAAGAGTAAAATGCCGAGTCAAGTTTCAGGACGGTGTTCTCCGCAGTGAAATGTCTGTTTAGTGCCCAAACCGATAACTCAAGTTTCTCAAACCCAAAAGGGGCGAGTGTGTCTCCGGCTGTTTTGATGGTTCCCATTTTTTCGATGGACATATTATAGCGTGCACTGCCATATACATTTTTCCCTTTTGTCTGTATTGACGTAATTTTTCCGAAGTCAATTTTTGAATGATAAATCAGGAACCGAAAGTTTATGTGGGCAATTTCGTGGTTTTGTAAAACATTTATCAATACGGCAGGGTTGAATGATGAACTGTTTTTTTTGATGTTTTGATGGTTCTGGTTCAGTATGAATGAGGGATCTTCAATTGAAAGATTATCACAGATAAATTGGTGATGGGCAAGAAAATCCCACAATGAGATGTTAATGAGGCGGAGCTTTTGAAATTCGGCTTTTTGCAGCTTAATGCCCTGTGCCTTATTGAAATATACTTTCTTAAAATTTATTTTTGGATGATAAATAATGAGCGTTCTGCCCAAAACATCCACGCCGACTTTGTCAAAGTTTAAAATAATCTGTCCTTCTGACTGGGAATGGACCAGTCGCCTCAGGGCATAAGCGGTCCACTGGTTGCGTGTGGCATACAAGCCCGTAAGCAGCAGGACTGCCAAAAGAAGAAGTATCCGAATAATCCGTTTTTTCCTCATGGCCTGTGTGTTGTCTGGAACCCAATATCGATATACACAGGCAGATGATCGCTAAAGCCACCATGATAAGTGAAGCCGTTGTATGTCCGGTTCGGTTTTAATCCCATATATTTTTCGTCTTTTTCCAGAAGAAACGGTGCATCAAAGATATGAAAGCTTTTACCAACAACCAAAACGGGAGAATGAATACTTGTCATATTTTTTGAACAGAGAATCCGGTCAAATATTGTCCAGCCTGATTTGCTTTTAATACTGCCTGATGTTTTACCAAAATCATACAACGGCGGCAGGGTAAATATGTTACAACCATTCTTGTATCCGGCAACCCACTGCAAGCCTTTGTCGGCAATGGTTTCGTTGAAATCTCCCAGGATAAGAATGTGGGCATTTGGATTTTCCGAACAGATAGAATCCACTGTCCGGCGAAGCGTTTTCGCTGCGCGCAGTCTCAGGGATACGGTGGCCATCAGTCCTCCGTAGCGCGAAGGCCAGTGGTTGATAAAAAGCTGAAGTGTATCTCTTCCGGCGATTCCTTTTACATATAAAATATCGCGGGTGTGCAGAATGTTACCCGCGGTGTCAAGCAGGTGGATAGCTTTTCCCAGGATGGGATGAAAGGTTGCTTTTTGGTAAATCATCCCGACGTCAATGCCGCGATGGTCGTGAGACTCAAAGTGGATGATGCCATAATTTTTTTCCCCCAGGGGGGTGCTTTTTATCAGGTCTTCCAGGATAAACCGGTTCTCAATCTCTGCAAAAGCCATGATGTCCATCCCGTGCCATCCTCCCATGGCAGTGGTAACCTTGAAAATATGCTGCCGTTTTGTTTTGTAACGTGCTGCTGACCAGTGATGATCTCCCCCGGGATTGAACTGGCTGTACATGATAGTGGAATCAGCAAAGGGATCGAAATAATTTTCCGTGTTGTAAAAGCCTATTCTCAGGAATGTTTTTACCGGTTGTGCCGGCTGGGCGCAAAGTACTTCCCCACCAAAAACAAGGAGCAGGAACAGACCGGTAATGACAGGTTTTCTCATGGTAAATTGTGGTTTACAATGCTACAAAAAATTCTGATTGGAAGAGAAAGAAACATCGTTTTTTCAAAAACAGCTTTTGTGGGCGGGGAAAAATCATAAATTTTGTTGCTTTTACAGATGACCTTGAACAAATGTTCAATATATTTGCATCCAAAGGTATAAATCCATGTCGCCGCGACCCAAAAGAAGAAGAATACTCAGCGAACCACCATCCGTTTCCGGTTTTGTTCCCGAAAGCGGGGACTATTCTTCTGCTGCAGGAGATACTGTCGTACTACATTTTGAAGAGTATGAGGCTATTAAACTTGCGGATTATGAACAGCTTACGCAATTGGAGGCATCAAAGCGGATGCATGTTTCAAGGCCCACATTCACGCGCATTTATGATTCTGCCCGTAAAAAAGTAGCCAAAGCTTTCATCGAGAACAAGCGGATCTCCATTGAGGGAGGCCATGTGGCATTTGATGCCGACTGGTACCGCTGTGAGAACTGCGGTTCGGTGTTTAAACGTAAATCGGGGAAAAAAGCCGGGCATTGTCCGGTTTGTGGTGGTGACAATGTGATTCCGTTACAACAGGCTGTCAACAACTTTTCGGAAAAAGTGCGGGGAGCAGGACGTGGCGGTGGCCGGTTTCGCGGAGGCAGGGGAGTGGCAGGCTTTTGTATTTGTCCCAAATGTGATGAGCGAGTGGAACATGCCGCCGGTGTCCCTTGTGGCAGTTTGCTTTGTCCGCATTGCAACATCCGTATGGTGAGAGAAGATTCAGAACATTATCAATATATTTTAAATAAACGTAAAAAATAATTATATGTCTAAAAAGAAGTTAGCCATTCCGTTGGAAAACGGAAACCTTGCACAGCATTTCGGTCATAGCCGTGAATTTGCTTTTTATGAGATTGAAGAGGGTAAAATTGTGAAAGAATACCGCAGGGAGCCTCCGCCACATGCCGAAGGGACCATCCCGAACTGGCTTGTCGAAAATCAGGCTACGGACATTCTGGTGGGTGGTATCGGCCCCAAGGCCATCGAAATTCTATACAACCGCGGCATTAATGTCTATGTGGGTGTTGCTGTGGATGAAGCTGCAAACCTGGCATTGGATTTTATAAACGGAGATTTGAAATTCGGACAAAACTATTGTCATCATTAAAATTAACCCAAAAAAATAAAAAATGGACACAAAAAAAGCAGGATTTAACTCAAAACTGATTCATGCCGGCGGTATTGAAGACCCTATGGGCAGTGCGGTAACGCCGATTTATCAAACTTCGACTTTCCGGTTTAAAAATGCCGACCATGGTGCCCGCTGTTTTTCCGGCGAGGAGAAGGGGTACATCTATACCCGTTTGGGCAACCCGACGATTGACGACCTTCAAAATACGCTGGCCGAACTGGAAAATGGCTATGCAGCGGTGGTAACTGCCTCCGGTATGGCTGCCGTGAACAATGTTTACCTTGCTTTCCTCGGTGCCGGAGACCACATGGTGAGCCACAACTCCGTTTACGGCCCCTCGCGCGGCGTTATGGAAAAACTCTATCCGAAACTTGGGGTAGAGAGTACTTATGTGGACTGTACCCATCTCGAAAATATCGAAAAAGCCATTCGTCCCAACACCAAATTACTTTATCTCGAAACACCGGCCAACCCGACCATGGGAATTACAGACATTGCCGGTGCCGCAGCTATTGCACACAAACACAATGTGTTGGTTTGTGTTGATAATACTTTCTGTAGTCCGTATATCCAGAAACCGCTTGATTTGGGTGCCGATATTGTTTTGCATTCCATGACAAAATTCATCAACGGACATGCCGATATCGTTGGGGGATGTGTGGTTGCGAAAACAAAAGAACTGTTTGGCGAAATTGCTTATGTGATGAAGAATGTGGGTTTCAACATGGATCCGCATCAGGCCTGGCTTACCCGCCGCGGATTAAAAACGCTTTCGGTGAGGATAGAAAGGGCTCAGGCCAATGCTAAAAAAATTGCGGAATTTTTGGAAAATCATCCGAAAATTGACTGGGTTTTGTATCCCGGACTAAAATCACATCCGCAGTATGAACTGGCCAAAAAGCAGATGGCCGGCCCCGGTGCCATGATGTCGTTTGGTGTAAAAGGCGGACTTGTTGCCGGAAAAACGGTAATGGATAATGTCCATTTGGCATTGTTGGCCGTGTCGTTGGGCGGTATCGAAACACTGATTCAGCATCCTGCTTCCATGACACATTCCAAACTGTCGAAAGAAGAACGGGAAGAGGCCGGTATCACGGATGGGCTGGTACGCCTCTCGGTGGGTATTGAAGATGTGGACGACATTATTGCCGATCTCGACCACGCGCTGTCGCTGGTGTAAGGCGTTTCTTCCAAAACATATCGTGGCTCAGACTTCTGTTTGTGCCACGATTTTTTGTTTATAAAAATTCTTTTAAAGGAGCATAAATGCAGGGAGTGTTACATTAACCTAAAGACTTATCTTAGCCTCAGGTTATTACAGTTCGTTATCTATTGTTCCGTCAGGTAACATGTTGTCGGGATGCGGAATACCGTTTTCCTCTTTTTGGTAACGAACACAGGATGGCCAGTTACCTTTGCAGTAATTGTCTATCCATTTTTTATCGAGTTTTCCCTGTTCCCAATAAAATTTCATGGGGCAAACGGGAAACCATTTACAGGTTTTTGCTTTGAACATGCCTTACAACTTCAAAGCCAGTTCGTAAGCATCGCGAATGGCATCCTGCGCTTTCCCCGCTTTTTGCGCATCCCCTACAAAATATACAGGGGGCAATGCGGTGTCTTTTTCAAAGGGATGATAGGGGCGCATCCCGGTGGCAACCACTATCTTATCCACACCGGCAATGATTCTTATTCCTTCTTCCCCTTTTATTCTGATTTCATGGCCGTTTACTTCAGTAACGACATGTTTTGTAATGATTTCGGCTCCTTTGGCTTTTAGCTTTTTCAATGTCATGGCTTTTTCAATCATCTCCATGCCGCGGGCAATCTCTTCGAGCATTTCAACGATGACCACATCATTATTATTGTCAACAAGTTTGCTGGCCACCTCCATACCGATAAGGCCGCCGCCGATAATGAGTACTTTTTTCCCGGAAGGCAGACGCTCTTCTTCAAGAAATTCTGCCCAGGAATAATTTTTCAGTCCCTTGATGGGGGGAACGGCGGGCAAAGCTCCTGTGGCCATGACGATGCCGTCAAATTTTTCGGAAAGCAGCTTTTCACGGACCGCCTCTTCCATCCGGATTTTCACATGCATCTTTGCTAGTTCTGTTTTGTAGTAGTCCACAATTTCTTTCAGGCTCTCCTTGTTGGGTGGCAGGAAAGCGAGGTTAAACTGGCCACCAAGGCCCTCTTTTTCAAAAAGTACTACCTCATGGCCTTTTTCTTTCAGGCTTATGGCCGCCTGCATGCCGGCAATTCCGCCACCCACAATGGCGTAACGTTTTGCTGCGGATGTTTTTTGAATGGCGGGAAGTTTTGTATTTACCTGCGGATTCACAACACATCCCAATCCTTTTCCCGATTTTACACCACCCAGACAGCCTTCGGAGCAGGCGAGGCACGGCCGGATAATTCCTTCAACCTGATGCAGGTATTTCCCTGCAAAATCAGGATCGGCTACCAGCGCACGGCCTATGGCGAAGTATTCGGCATGGTATTTTTCCTTCAGGAAAGCAATGTCTTTTACCGAATGAATGCGTCCGAGGAAAATAACCGGAATATCCACCTTCTCTTTGATTTGGCCTGCCAGCTGCCATGTTTTGCCTTTGGGAACAAACATGTGCTGGAAAAACCAGGGCGGCGTACTACATGCCGAACCCGCCGTAATGTGAAGTGCAGAAATACCATTCTCCTGCAATTTCTTTGCAAATGTCTCCATTTCATTTACATGAAAACCGTTTGGGATGATTTCGTCGGCACTCATGCGGGCTATTACGGGGATTTTCACTGCCTGTTTTACCGCTTTGACTACTTCCAGCGGGAAGCACATACGGTTTTCCAGACTTCCGCCATATTCATCATGACGGTCGTTGACGGCCGGCGAAAGGAACTGTGCCAGCAGGTATCCGTGCCCTGTTTGTAATTCTACCATATCGAAACCGGCTTTTTCGGCTCTGCGGGCGGCATCAGTGTGCATTTGAATCACGTTGTCCATCATTTCCCTGTCCATTTTCAGGGGGACGGCACCACCATTTTCACAGGCTTTGTCCGTGGACGACCAATGAAAGTTTCCCGGTATTTTCGGGTTGGCCATCCGTCCGGGGTGGTTGATGTGGGCAATGACTTTGGCCCCATTTTTATGTATGACATCCAGGAGCTTTTGTAAACCGGTAAGTTTGTTGTCATCGTCAATACCAAGCTGGGTGGGGAGTTCCCGCAAGCCCGGGTCCATATAAAGCGGTTCAAGGGCCACTGCCCCCACATGCCTGCTTCTCGGTTCGTAAAAATCTAAATGTCGTTGTGTAACCACGCCTGTTCCATCGCTGTATCCCAGTTTCACAGGGGCCATAATCAGTTCGTTCCTCAGGTTCAGCATTGTTTCATGTTTTTAGTATTCGTTATATTTACATGTATTGCATACAAAAATACAAAATTTATAAGAAGGGGATTTCACGCAAAGTGCGCAAAACTTTAACGCAGAAAACGCAAAACTTAAATCATTATAGCAAAATGATTTGCGCGCTTTGCGGAACCTTTGCGCTTTTGGCGTGAACCTTCAAAACTATCTTTTTGAATATTTCCATCATAATTCGTTGAATAGTAGAAAAGGAATAATGCGTTAACTTTAAACAACTGCACTATTAAAATCCCGAATGAAACCCGCCGGGGGCCATGCCGTTCATGGGACTTCCGAAATAACCATATCCGGAATAGGGGTCAAAAGGATTGTAATGCCGTTGTTCCATGGAAAAGGCGGCATTAATCCTGAAATGATCGGTTACTTTGTAGTCCACACTCATCATAACGCCGCTGTTACTGAAGTCGATGGCACGGGGATTTATTTTGTCTTCGGGCTTTTGTGGCGAGAGGTTGAATGTTTTGTAGGCCATCCCCGAGATGGACAGTTTATCGTTTACCTGATAACGGCCTTTTACATAAACGGAGCCATAATTTTGCACCGTATTTCCAAAACCGGCTATTTCCGGCGTGCCGGTGGTCAGGAAATTGGTGTAGGCGATACCGGCGGCAACGGCCCATTTTTTGTTGATGGGCATACTGATTTCCGGGGCAACCCAGCTGCTGAAGCCATTCATTCCCGGATAAAAAGTGGAAAACGAGGTGCCGAGAGAAAGGCGGACATCCGGCTTGAAAGCGGTTTTGCTTTTTGCCGGAGTGCTTTTTACATTCTGCCCAAATGTCTGTGCCTGTATCTGCTGAAAAGAGACCAGGACGACCAAAATAAATATGAAAATCTTTGCTTTCATGGTTTACAAAAGTACAAATAATCTGTATTGGAACGAAAAGCTGTCCGATGGGCCTGGGAACTTTTAAACAAACGCAACATCCTTCATGCTCATGGTCTTTTCACAATAGCGGCAGGCCAGCTTCATTTTTCCGTGATGGTCATAAATAACCTGAAAATACGTCGGTACGTTTTGGTTGTTGGTAACGCATTTCGGGTTAACGCACTTCACAATCTTATGAATTTCTTCGGGAAGCAGTACCTGCTCTTTTTTGACTATTTCGTAATCTCTTATCTCGATGAGCGTGGCATGGGGGGCAACAAGGGCTATCTTGCTGATTTCCTCAGGTTTAAAAAACAGGTTACTGATTTTTATAATTCCCTTTTTTCCCAGCTTCCGGCTTTCCAGATTGGTACCGAAATAGACGTGGTCGCTGCTGCTTTCGAGGTTGAGCAGGGCAAAGACACGGAAAGTGTTTTCTGCCGGAATATGGTCGATGACCGTACCGTTGCGGATGGCCGAAACTTTTAATTCTGTTCTTTTGTTTTTCATGCTTTAAGAATCTTATGTTTTTTTACTCTTTTAATCCGAGAATGGCGGCAATGAGGGCCTGACGGACATAAACACCGTTTTTTGCCTGTTGGAAATAGTAAGCTTTGGGATTGTCGTCCACCTCTTCGCTGATTTCGTTTACGCGGGGCAGGGGATGGAGTACGCGCATGGTCTCTTTTGATTTTTCCAACATACTGTTGTTCAATATGTAAGAGTTTTTAACCTTTTCGTATTCCATGGGGTCGGGAAAACGTTCCCCCTGGATACGGGTCATGTAAATGATGTCGGCTACTGGAATGACATCCGACAATTCCGTGTATTGCTCATATTCCAGTCCGGCATCTTTGATCCATTTCTTCACCCCGCTGGGAAGCTTGAGCGATTCGGGGGAAACCAGATGAAAAGTGGCGTTGAAAAGGCTTAGTGCCTGCACCAGCGAGTGGACGGTGCGGCCGTATTTCAAATCACCCACAAGGGCAATATGAATGTTTTCCAGCGTTCCCTGTGTCTTTCGGATAGAATACAAATCGAGCAGGCACTGCGTAGGATGCTGGTTTGCACCATCGCCGGCATTGATGATGGGAACGGGCGAAACTTCGCTGGCAAACCGTGCGCTACCGTCCAACGGGTTACGCATAACGATGAGGTCGGAGTAATTGCTTACCGTCAGAATGGTATCTTTCAGCGATTCGCCTTTCTTGACACTGGAAGTTCCTGCGCTGGCAAAGCCGATGATGCTTCCCCCAAGGTATTGTACGGCACTTTCAAAACTGAGCCTTGTACGTGTGGATGGCTCAAAAAACAGGGAAGCAATCACATGATTTGTGAGGATTTTCTGTCGCTGGTCTTTTTCAAAACCTTCGGCAATGTCGAGAACTTTCAGTATCTCTTCTTTGCTGTAATCGGTGATGGAGACCAGGCTCCGGTTTTTTAAATGAATCATGGAAGTTTGATTTTAAGAATAAAAAACAAAAAAAAAGACGGTGAAGAACCGTCTGAAAAATGAATAACTTCTTCCCGGATGGAAGCAGGCTGAATGTGGTTTTGAAAGAGGTGGTTCGCTAACATAATTTATGTGTTACCGAAAAGCAAAGATAAGGCAAAATCAGACTGCCGGAATTATTTGGAGGAAAAGTATTGATAAAGTTTTTAACAATCGGTGTTTTGCCTGGTAAAACGGAAAAGGGGAATTGGGGTTATCATGTGTGCCTGCAATGCCCTGTGTGGAGAAGTTAAACCGGCCTGGCGTGGAGGCTGTCGACCTGCTGCCTGTCTTTGGGACACAAACAGCACCGAAAGATGTTCGGAAGAAAGTCCGGTAACAGACATTAAAAAAAGCCGGACGACAATTTCGCCCGGCTTTTACTGCTTTTGAAAAACAGGAAATTATTTTATTCCCATTTCTTTTCTTAATTTTTTAGGGATGGCATTTTTGTTGACGGCAATATCCATGGTTTGCAATTCAACAAAAGCTTTGGAAGCGTAGAAATACCCTTTGTATTTCTGATCGGTTCCCCATGAGTTCTTAATCTTGTAGTAAATGTTGCCCTTTTGGTCGTGAGCAATACCAACAATCTGCATACCGTGGTCATCCGTTACAAGATAGTTGTCATAGTGTTCCTGGCGCATTTCCGGGGTAACGGTAACTTCCTGAACGATAGAGTCAAAACTGTAAAGTTCTTTCTGTTGTTGCCGTTGGCTTAAGGCTTCCCATTTGGCCTGGTCGCTGCCGGCGAGTTTGGGGTTTTTGTTGGGGATGATAGCAACGCCTTTGCGCCAGTTAAAACCGTGGTCACTTACATCGGCACCCCAGGCGAGGGTGTAGCCATTGCGGAGAGCATTGTCAATAATGGCCATCATGTCGTCTAAAGGAACATTCATGGAAGGTGCCCAAAGCCAGTTATCAGGAATAGCAATGGGAAAACCTTTGAAGTAAGGATGATCTTTGAAAGAGGTTATCGTTACGATATCGTCGGGATTGAAACCGGTCATGTCCCTGAAACTCTGTGGCGTGTATTCTTTGCCGTCATATTTGAAAGTGGTGGGCAATTTCCCGAGATAAGAAGCGAGAATGGCATCGAAGGCTTTGTGCCAGACGGGTGTCAGTTTGCGATTTTTGTTGGCCACAACAGCATCAACAAAACTCTGCAAGACATTGTCCAACTCTCCCTGAACCGGAAGTTTGGTACCGTATTGCATACCGCTGTAAACAGAATCAGGAACCATGCCATATTTTTTTATTACACGGAACACATCCTCATCTTCTGCACCGGAACCGAATTGCATTTTCCCGTGCAAACGGACATATTTTATGGCTTTGTCGGAATACATGTGGTTGACGCAGAACATCTCGGACAGATTGTATTTTTTACCGGTAGTACGCAGGATTTCGGCTTCTACAAAACCGATGCCCGAATAACTCCAGCAGGTACCGGAACGGTATTGGTTTTTCACGGAAGTATGCGGTACAACCACTTCGTCCGTAAAATGATAGCCTTTAACCACTTTTTTGGCAGTGGTGTCGCTTTGTGCGAAGGCCTGAAAGTTGAGCGTAAAAGCGGCAACTAACAAAATGACAAATGTTTTAATTTTCATAGAAAAAGTTTTAAATATTAGAAAAAAGAGGTTGTCTGAAAAACTATAATAAAGGCGTCATTGCGAGGAAATCAGGCAGGAAAGTGTGAAGGCTGACGAAGCAATCTCTCAGAAATACATGCTGTTTCAAAAGAGATTCCTTCTTCGTCCCGACCCACAAGCGACCCGTAACTCATCGCAATGACGGTATTTTTTCTTTTAGACATTCCTCAGATAATCTTAAATATCGAATTTGATTCCTTGTGCCAGTGGCAAATCAGTACCGAAATTAATGGTGTTTGTTTGTCGCCGCATGTAGATTTTCCAGGCATCCGAACCGGATTCGCGTCCGCCACCGGTATCTTTCTCGCCACCAAATGCCCCGCCGATTTCCGCACCGGAAGTGCCAAGGTTCACATTGGCAATGCCGCAATCAGAACCGGCATAGGAGAGGAATGTTTCCGCTTCGCGCATGTCCAGCGTAAAACAGGCTGAAGACAGACCCTGTGGGACATCGTTCTGAATGGCAATGGCATTGGTGATATCCCCTTTGTATTTGATGAAATAGACAATAGGGGCGAAGGTCTCTTCCTGCACAATTTTGAAATGGTTTTCGGCCTCTGCAATACAGGGGACCACATAATTTCCCGATTCAAAACCTTTGCCGCTAAGGACTTCACCGCCAAAGAGGACTTTTCCGCCTTCTTCCTGCACTTTGTTTACCGCATTGCTGAACAGCTCAACGGAAAATTTGTCGATGAGCGGCCCTACCAGGTAATCTTCATCCAAAGGATTCCCGATACGGGGAACAATATTTTTGTAAGCGGCAATAAATTTATCGCGTACTTCGTCATAAATATCTTCGTGGATAATCACCCGCCGTGTTGTGGTACAGCGTTGCCCGGCAGTTCCAACCGTACCAAAAACAGTGGACATAACAGCCATTTGTATATCGGCACTTGGTGCAATAATAACAGCATTGTTTCCGCCCAGCTCCAGGATGGTTTTTCCAAGCCGTTTGCCCACGATGCCGCCTACACGTTTTCCGACGGCTGTTGAACCGGTAACCGAAAGCAGGCGGACCCGTTTGTCGCTCAGGAAGTTGTCGCCCATAACCGACGATTTGGCAATCACAAGGTTAAAGACCCCTTCCGGTACGTTGTTGTCCTTCAGTACTTTCGAGATAATTCTTTGGGTGGCGATGGCGGTAAGCGGGGTTTTGGAAGAGGGTTTCCAGACCACCACATCACCGGCAATGATGGCCAGTGCACTGTTCCATGCCCACACGGCTACCGGAAAGTTGTAAGAGGTAACCAATCCGACAATGCCGAGTGGCTGGTATTGCTCGGAGAGGCGGTGGTTTACGCGTTCCGATTGCAGGTTGGTACCGTTAATCAACCGCGATTGTCCCACGGCAAAGTCGCAGATGTCAATCATTTCCTGTACTTCTCCCATTCCTTCCTGATAAATTTTTCCCATTTCCAGGGTAACCAGGGCACCGAGGTACTCTTTGTTTTCGCGCAGTGCCAGGCCAATCTGACGGACAAGCTCGCCACGGATGGGGGCCGGTACTTTGCGCCATTCTTTAAAGGCAGCTTCGGCTTTTCCGATGACTGTTTCGTAATCTTCCAGCGTGGCATTTTTAACTTTTGCAATTTCTTCCCCATCGATGGGCGAGAAAGAGGCGGTTATATCGCCGGTTGTTTCCAGCCATTCTGCTCCGGTGCACACGCCCGGATTAATGGCTTCAATTCCCAGGTTGGTGAGAATGTCTTCCTTGTTGTGTTTGATGCTCATTTGTATATGATTTTATTCATTATAATCTAAAACGTTTGCAAAGGTATAAAATCAATGTATAGCCCATTCAGTAAAGCCATAAAATTACGGGAAATACTTAATTTAGAATTTTTCTCTTGCTAAAGAAAGAAGAGGTGAGTTGTTCTCCTGATGTTTATTCCGGTAAAATATTTCTCACCCGGCCAACTTCGCCTGTATCCAGCATGACTTTTATTCCGCGTGTGTGTTTGGGCGACTTAGTGAGGATTCTTTTAACAATTCCTTCTGTGAGTATACCGCTGCGTTGATCTTTTTTCTGCACTATTTCCACGGGGGTACCGATTTGGATATTTTTCCTGAATTGCCCGGCTGTCTGTTCGTTTTCCATGACCTGTGTATTATGTTTTCAAATTGTTTAGTTCCGTCTTCTGGCTTCTGGCTTCTGACTTCTGACTTCTGGCTTCTGACTTCAAGCCATTTAGATGAATAAAGATGGTGTATAATTTTGATTATTGATCTGTCATATTTCAAGTATATACTAAATCACTTCCGCTACCACAAAAGTACTGCCGCCCACAAAAACCAGATCGTGTGGGCCGGCATTATTTACCGCCGAGTTGTAGGCATGCATTACCGAAGGGTAGCTGTTGCCGTTCAGGCCGGCTTTGAAAGCTTTTTCTTTCAGAATTTCCGCATTTAGCCCGCGGGGAATGTCTGCTTTGCAAAAATAATAGGTTGCATTCTGCGGTAATAACGCCAACACATCTTCATGGTTTTTGTCGGAAACCATGCCCAACACAAAATGTAAATGTTCATAATCGGTTTCTGACAGTTGCTCGCGGATGGCGAACAGCCCGTCGCGGTTGTGGCCGGTATCGGCAATGGTCAGCGGGTTTTTGTTGATAATCTGCCATCGTCCAAGCAAATGGGTATTTGCAATGGTGTTCTCCAATCCTTGGCGAAGGGTTTCTTTTTCAATACTGATGGCCCCTGATTGTTTCAGTTCATTGATACTTTGTAGGGCAGTGGCTATGTTTTCCATCTGGTAATTGCCCAACAGCGGACTGTTCACATTTTCGAGATAAAGTTCGTTTTCAAACCAAACATCATAATGCTTTTCCAGTGGATGGCCGGTTTCTATTTTACGAAGCTCAAAATGGTCTTCTGCAAAGATGAGATGGGTATTTTTGTCTTTGGCTGCCTTTTCAAAAACCGCTGTGGTCTCTTTTTGTTTTCGTCCGATAACCACGGGAATACCTTTTTTGAGTATGCCGGCTTTTTCGGAAGCTATTTTTTCCAGCGTGTTGCCCAGAAACTGTGTGTGGTCAAAATCGATGTGCGTAATGATGGAAAGCACCGGATTTGAAATATTGGTGGAATCGAGCCGTCCGCCCATGCCTGTTTCCAATACGGCAAAATCCACCTTTTCTCCGGCAAAGTACTGATAAGCCATCCCCACGGTCATCTCAAAAAAGGAGGGCTTTATTTTCTTGAAATCAGATTGAAATTTCTCTGCAAATGCCGTTACTTGTTCCCTGGGAATCATCTCTCCGTTTATCCTGATACGTTCGCGAAAGTCGCGCAGGTGCGGCGAAGTGTAAAGCCCTGTTTTGTAACCTGCCTGCTGCAAAACGGAGGCGATGATGTGCGCAACGCTGCCCTTGCCATTGGTGCCTGCCACATGAACCGCTTTGAATTTTTCCTGCGGCTGCCCCAGTATTTTTAACAAAGCTTTGGTGTTGGAGAGGTCAGCTTTGTAAGCCGCTTTTCCATCACGTTGGTACATGGGCAATTGGCTGAAAAGCCACTGGATGGTTTCGTCGTAATTCATAATGCAAATGTAGAAAAATTGCCTCTGTTAAAATGGAAAAAACGGATAAATCCGGCGTTATCTTTTCAGGATAAAATGATAGGTTATGGTCCCGATTTGTACTGCCGGAGCGGATGGGGCGGCACTGAACAGTGAGTTTTTAGCTGACCTGACGGCAATATCACGTAACTTTTCGCTCACCACGGTAGTACCTTTGGCATAGACCCTGGCACTGGTGACGTTTCCTTGAGGATCGACCTCAATACGCACCACAACCGTTCCCTGTTCTGAAAAAGTGGTGGGTGGTTTTTCCAGAAATTTTGCACCACGATCACCCAGGCTGAAAGAGATTCCTTGTCCCTTGCCTCCCTTGCCGTTGTATGCCTTGCTCTCTTTAAATCCATGTGGCTTTCCCTGATTTCCTGTTCCTGCCTTGATTCCCCGGCCCTGGCTTTGACTCCCCGAAGGCATTTTGAACAAAGCCCGTGTGTTGACTACCGGCTTAGGCTCTTTCTTCGGCGGTGTTTGGTGTTTGTTTACGGATGAATCCTTTTTTGTTGCCGTTGTTTTGGGTTTTGTCTCTGTTTTTTTTGTCTTTTTCTTTTTCTTTTCCGGCTTTTTCTTTGAGGGCAAGGCGGGTGCCTTTTCAATATTTTGTGTTAGGTTTTTTTGTCTGCTTGCTTTTGGTTTGGCCTGTGGTTTAGGCTTGGGGGCAGGTATTTTGGGCCGAATGACGGGCTTATGTAATTGTTTGGGTTTCATGGTAGGCTTTTGGGCCTTCCCGGTTTTTTTGCCCAATCCCGTTTGGGATGTGCCCAGCATTACTTCAATGCCCTGCTCTGCCGGAAGGGGGAGTGGTGTGCGTAAAGCCAGAAACATCAAGGCAAGTAGCAGCAAACCATGAAAGATGATGGTTCCAATAAGTGCTTTACTATTGTCCTTGTTTAGTTTCATGGGGTGGTGCGTTTTTACTTTCTGGGGCTGGTGGCCAAAATCATCTTGTGTTTGGTATGATGTTCCGTGTTGATTTGGTTTATGGCGTCAATCACGGTAACGATGTCCTGCACCGGAACAGATTTGTCGGCACGCAGGACGATGGTGGCCTGAGCATCCGGTTTTATTTTGCTGTAAAGCCGTGTTCCCAGCTGTGAAGCGGCAACCGGCTTGTCCCCAATAAAAAAATCACGGTTTTTATTGATGTAAACCGAAAGGCTTTGTTTGGCCATGGTCTTGCTGTTGCTGCTTGGCAATAACAACTTTATGGCATTTGGAGCTACTAATGTGGAGGTAAGCATAAAAAAAATGAGCAGCAGAAAGACCAAATCCGACATGGAAGCCATGTTGAAACTGGAATCGATTTTATTTCTTGTCTCTATTGCCATCGGATTATTTTTTTGCGGGTTCGTGGAGCAGGTCCATAAACTCGGAAGCCCTAATTTCGAGAATGTTCACAACCTTTTGTACCCGGGCAACCAATATGTTATAAAAGATATAGGCCGTAATCCCCACAATGAGTCCGCCCACGGTGGTAATCATGGCCTGGTATATTCCCTGCGAAAGCAATCCGATGTTGATGTTATTTCCGGCCATGGACATGTCGTAAAAAGCACGGATCATGCCAATGACTGTTCCCAAAAATCCCAACATGGGTGCTGCACCGGCAATGGTAGCGAGGGCTGCGATGTTTTTCTCCAACTTTGAAACTTCCAGCTTCCCCACATTTTCAATGGCGGCATTAATGTCGTTCAGTGGCTTTCCCAGACGGCGGAGCCCTTTCTCAATCATTCGGCCAATGGGTGAGTTGTTGGTTTGGCAGAGGTCTTTTGCCGCATCCAGTTTTCCGGCAAGGATAAAAGCGCGGATGTTGTTCATAAAATTCTTGTCCTCGCGTGAAGCCCTGCCAATGACGAGATACCGTTCGACGAAAATATAAACGGCTATAAGCGAGAGCAGTCCCAGGATGGCCATTATCCAGCCCCCCTTTATGACAAGTTGGATGATGGGAAGGCTTATTTCTCCCTTGGTGGCCCCTGTTCCGAGAACCTGTGCTGCTTCGTGAAGTTGCAGGATGATGGCTGTAGTCATAATTTATGTGCTTGAGATTAATGTTGTAAAAATACACGCTGCGGTATAGTTGAATTCAATCCATCTTGTTTTTTTTAAACATCAGATTGTTAGTTAAACTCTAAAATCGATAAATTATTATCTTTCCGGACAGGAGATTATCCGCCGTGCTATTTAGATGATATATAAATATTAACGCCATGTATTATTTGCATTTCAACCTGAAAAACAAATAAGATTCTTTCCTTACATTTGCCGCTGATTACTAACAACCTTATTTTTAACAAACACAATTAGATATGTTTAGTTTTACGCTTATGCTGGTGGTCTTTATCCTTGGATATACCGCCATAGCTTTGGAGCATCCGCTTAAAATCGATAAAGCGGCTTCTGCCCTTATGCTGGGGGTCGTGATTTGGGGCGTTTATATGCTCGATGTTACCAACATTCTCTCTCTGGGATTTAGTGATGCCTGGGAGCATTTTAGCCATAGTTGTTTAATGACCGACTATGTAAAAATTCATCCCGAAGCTACCCTGTTTGAAAAAATGAAATATTTCGTGGTGGACAACCAGATTGTCGAACATCTTGGAGATATTAGTGAGATACTTTTCTTCCTGCTGGGTGCCATGACCATTGTGGAAACGGTGGACCAGCATCAGGGATTTAAGCTGATTACCGATAAAATTACGACCACTAGTAAAGTGAAACTTTTGTGGATTATCAGTATCCTGACATTCTTTATGTCAGCTGTTCTGGATAACCTGACCACTACCATTGTTATCGTTACCTTGTTAAATAAATTGGTTGATGACAAGAAGACCCGTTGGTTTTTTGCCAGTATGGTTGTCATCGCAGCCAATGCGGGAGGGGCTTTCTCGCCCATTGGCGATGTAACCACCATCATGCTTTGGATTGGCGGACAGGTTACGGCTGCCAATATTATTGCCATGGTGTTTGTTCCCAGTGTTTTCAATATGCTTTTCCCATTGGCCATTGTTTCTCTTTATATGAAAGGAACTGTGGAGCGTCCTAAGATAGATGCCTCGGAAACAGCTGCCTTTACCACGCCTTTTGAGCGTAAGTTATTGCTTTTTATGGGAATTGGTGCTTTGGTTTTTGTTCCTGTTATTAAAACATTGACCCACCTTCCCCCATACATGGGCATGCTTTTTGGCCTTAGTGTCATATGGATTACCACTGAGTTGATTCACAAAGGGAAAAACTCTGAAGATCGCCGGAAGTTATCCGTTGTCGGCGTGTTGAAAAAAGTAGACATTCCTACAATTTTCTTCTTCCTGGGTATTCTGTCTGCCGTAGCTGCATTGGAATCTGCCGGACATTTGGCACTCGCCAGCCATTGGCTTGACACAAATGTTCACAATATTTACGGAATTAACGCTGCCATTGGTTTGCTGTCGTCTGTTGTGGATAATGTTCCGCTCACGGCTGGAGCCATGGGGATGTACCCGATTGTAACACACACGATGGCCGCTGCTTCAGCAGATCCCACATTTATGCATCATTTTCTTCAGGATGGTGCCTTCTGGGAATTATTGGCTTATGCTGCCGGTACCGGTGGAAGTATCCTGATTATCGGCTCTGCTGCCGGTGTAGCTGCCATGGCACTGGAAAAAATCGACTTTATCTGGTACATGAAAAAAATCAGCTGGCTGGCATTGATTGGATATTTTGGTGGTATCCTCATCTACTGGTTGCAGGATTTGGTACTGTTTCATATGTAGAATATTCCTTTTGTACAAAAAAGCCCACAGATACAAATATTTCTGTGGGCTTTTTTTTGTGCCTTAGGCCACATGCTTATCTGTAGCGGGTATAAAATAGGATTGAACGACATTTTTAGTACGAATTTTTATTGTTATGAAATATCAAATGAATACATTTGCGCCGTTTAATACTTAAAAAATAAAAAAATGACAACATTTATTTTGATGCTCATTGTATTTGTGCTGGGTTATCTGGCCATTGCAATGGAAGGGCCGATCAAAGTGGACAAGGCTGCGTCTGCTTTGCTTCTGGGTGTTATTATCTGGGTTGTGTATATTTATGGCCTGCCTGATATTCTGAATCTCGGCTATAGTCCGGCATGGAAAGACTTTCTGAAAAGTTCGGACCTTGCTGAATTTAAGCAGAAGTATGAAGGCGTCAGCCTGATTGCCCAAATGAAGTATTTTATTACAGACCATGAGGTGGTTGCCCATCTTGGTGATCTGGCGCAGATACTTTTCTTCCTGTTGGGTGCCATGACCATTGTGGAAACTGTTGACCAGCATGAAGGTTTCCGCGTAATCACCGACCGTATCAAAACGACAAATAAAGTAAAACTGTTGTGGACAGTAGCTACCATTACTTTTTTTCTGTCGAGTGTCTTGGATAATATGACCACAACTATTGTGATGATAGCTTTGTTGCGTAAGCTGATTGATGATAAGAAAACACGTTGGTTTTTTGCCAGTATCATCGTTATTGCGGCCAATGCCGGGGGGGCTTTTTCGCCCATTGGCGATGTAACGACCATTATGCTTTGGATTGGCGGACAGATTACCGCACTGGACATTATGGCCATGGTTTTTGTGCCCAGCCTGGTGAGCCTCGTGATTCCGCTTGCTGTAGTGTCTATTTACATGAAAGGGCATGTGGAAAAACCCGATTTGAGTAATTCCGACAGCTTTAATACTCCGCCGCGCGAACGGATGTTGATGTTGGTGTTGGGCATCGGCGGTTTGATTTTTGTCCCGATTTTCAAAGAGCTGACCGATCTCCCGCCGTATATGGGCATGTTGTTCAGTTTGGGTGTCATCTGGGTTACCACAGAGGTAATTCATAAAAAAGGTACCGAAGAAGACCGCCGGAAATTTACGGTTGTGGGGATCCTGAAACGGGTAGATATTCCCACCATTCTGTTTTATCTCGGTATTTTGTCGGCCGTGGCCGCCTTGGAATCGGCCGGTCATCTGCAGCTGATGGCTGAATATTTCGATAAACACATGCACAATATTTACCTGATCAACGGTGCCATTGGTTTGTTGTCGTCTATTGTGGACAATGTACCGCTGACGGCTGCCGCCATGGGGATGTACCCGATTATGACACACACTATGGTAGTGGCTTCGGCAGAGCCGACGTTTATGCATCATTTTATAGTGAACGGTGCTTTCTGGGAACTGCTGGCGTATGCAGCCGGTACAGGTGGAAGCATCCTGATTATCGGTTCTGCTGCCGGCGTTGTGGCCATGGCCCTGGAAAAAATAGACTTTATCTGGTACATGAAAAAAATCGCCTGGATTGCCCTCGTGGGATATTTTGCCGGTATTTTTACCTATTGGTTGCAAAACGAATTGATATTCCATCATTAGGCACGGTAGTGATGAAAAGAAAAATCCCGGTTTCTATAAAGATGCCGGGATTTTTTTATTAAAGTTTAAAAAATGATTCAACGATATGCCATTGTAAATCAGCAAATAAATTCCAACGTTCTCTTCTTGGGGGGCATGTAGAGGTGGGTACACAATAAAAGCTATTTATCTGCTGACTTACAGTGTTCTATACTCAAAAACAACAAGTTAACTTTAAACAACTTCACTTTGAAATTTTCTTGTCAAGGCTGGAAAATAACACCACCAGAGGAATCTCTGGCTGCCCCCGTTGCAGATGCAAGGCAGTTCGTTTCACCGGTTTTGCGCAGGATGCCCATAAAGGCAAAAATTAACGCCTCTTTGAAATCAATGAGCCGGGTATCCGGTACATAAATTGTTCTCCTGGGACATTCTTTCCGAATGGCCTCCACAAGAAAGGTATTTCGGGCACCACCGCCGGTAAACAGCATTTTACTGCCCTGAACATTTTGGGCAGCCAAGGCTATGTGCCGGGCAATATGTTTTACAGCAGTGTAGAGTTTGTCTTCAAGCGTGGCTGTGGAGTGATCGAGCAACGGGATAAAAAATTCTTTTACCTGTTCGTTACTCAGCGATTTAGGGTAATCCTGTTTGTAAAAAGGTATATTGTCCAATGCATCAAACAGCGGCTTGTTCATTTTGCCCAGGGCGGCGGTTTCTCCGTTTTTGTCATAAGCTTTTCCCATTTGCCGGCTCAGGTGGTTCAGTAGCTGGTTGGCGGCACAAACATCATAGGCCACCCGTTTTCCGTTTTCGGTAAACGAGATGTTGGCGATGCCGCCAAAATTTACACAATAATCGTATTCTCCAAACAACAATTCATCGCCCACAGGCACCAGTGGGGCACCTTGTCCGCCAAGCTGAACGTCTTTGTTGCGGAAATCGCTAACCGTCTCTATGCCCGATACTGTTGCAATGGCCTGGCCTTCGCCAAGCTGAAAGCTAACAGATTTTTCCGGTTGATGAAATATGGTATGCCCGTGTGAAGCGATGATATCCGGTTTCAGCTTGTTTTTTTTCAAAAATGATAACGCTTTCCGGCCAAGATAGCGTCCGTAAGCAACGTGGTTTTCTATAAGCTTTACTCCTGTGGCCGCAAAACTTTCCTGCAACAACATTTTCCATTCTTCATCATAAGCCTGTGTGTCGGCTGCGAGAATGTTATATCGCCATTTCCCGTTTTCTTTGATAAACTCACAAAATGCCATGTCCAGCCCGTCCAGTGAGCTTCCCGACATAATTCCCAGGGCAGTGTATTTTTCCATAATTAATTACAGGTATTGAATTATTTTTTCCAATTGCATTCCCCGCGATCCCTTTATAAGGATATGTGCCTTTTTTATGGGATGGCCTTGCAGATATTGTGCTGCTTCCAGCGTGGTCTTAAATTTCCGGTAAGGGCTGTTCAGTCCTGCTTTGTAAAAATCTTTTCCAATGAGAATAACATGCTGAAAACCAGTTTCTTTTAATCTTTCAACCACCTTATTGTGTTCTTCATCGGAGGATGTTCCCAATTCAAACATATCGCCGAGGATGAGGACCGGGTTTGTAAACCGGTGTGCGGCAAAATCGCCGATGGCCAGTGCCATGCTTTCCGGATTGGCATTATACGCGTCCAGAATGAGCATGTTGTCTGGTGTTTGCAAAAGTTGCGACCGGCTATTTTCAGGTTTGTAGTTTGATATCGCCCCCACAATGCCTGCCTCTGAAATCCCGAAATATTTCCCCACTGCAATGGCCGCCATGACATTGCTGAAATTATAACTGCCGTAAAGCTGTGTTTGGATATTCTTATTGCCGGTTTTCCGATGCCAGATAATGTTAATATACGGTTTGGCTTGTTCTATACTTCCTTCTACTTCGGCTGGCGGTTGGCCGTAGGTAGTACGTTGTATCCCTTCGGAGAGGTCCATGAGGAGCGGGTTGTCTTTGTTGACAAAAACAGTACCCTTATTATCTTTTATGTATTGATAGAGTTCGTTTTTGGTGTTGACAACGCCCTGAAAATTGCCAAACCCTTCCAAATGTGCTTTGCCAATGTTGGTGATGAGTCCGTGTGTTGGTTGTGCCAATTTGCAAAGCCTGGCAATCTCGCCCGGATGGTTGGCACCCATTTCCACAAGGGCTATTTCGGTGTGCTTTTTTATGTTCAGCAGGGTCAGTGGAACACCGATGTGGTTGTTGAAATTGCCTTGTGTGGCACAAATATCTTTTTCGGAAGAAAGTACGGCACTGCACAATTCTTTTGTCGTTGTCTTCCCGTTGGTTCCCGTTATGGCCAGCACGGGAATATCAAACTGCTGACGGTGAAATTTAGCCAGCTGTTGTAATGTGTCCAAAGTATTGTTTACCAGAATATAGCGTTGATCGTTTGGCGGGACAGACTCCGGATCATCCACAATGGCCGCTACGGCACCTTTTTGCAGGGCATCAGGGGCAAAACGGTTGCCGTTGAAATTTTCTCCCGACAAGGCAAAGAAAATACTGTCCTTTACAAGTTTCCGCGAGTCGATGCTGACACCGGAACATTGTTTGAAGAGAAAATATATTTTTTCAATAGCTTTCATATACATAAAAAAGGACTGTTCCGTTTAAAAGGAAACAGCCCTTAAAATTAATCATTTCTTCGTAAGATTACTTCCGCTTCTTTTTTGAGGATATGGGACTTCCCACACGGTTCATGGCGCATCGGAAACCTACTGTGGCAGATGATTTGTTTTCATCCAGATATCTTCTTGTATCAGGGCTGAGGTAGTACGGCGGATCTTTCCATGAGCCTCCTTTAATTACCCTTGAGTTGCTGTTAATCAAGGAGGTTACGCCATATTGTTTAAAGTCTTTGTCAAATTTGTCAGGAGGGGCTGTCGTATTCTCCATTTGGGACAACCTGCTTTTATTCAGTGGTACCAACGGAATCTTTCCTAAACTGTCTTTTGCCACTACCTTTCCATCAGGTCCGCGTTTAAGGGTTTTAAAGCCACTGCCATAATACGGGGAGAAGTCGGAAACCTGTTCATAAGCGGAGGGGCTATAACGGTCCAGAACCCATTCGCTGACATTTCCAGCCATGTTGTACAGGCCGAAATCATTGGGCCAGTAGGAGATAACCGGGGCTGGAATACTGGAAGCATCGTTCAAATGGCCTGCAACCCCCATATAATCACCTCTGTCTATTTTAAAGTTGGCCACAAAGTCGCCCTGGTATTTTTTATCGGCAGCACGGAGGCCTTGTCCGCTCCACGGGTAGGTCTTCCGTTCTACAATTCTGTTTCCATCGGTATTTCCAATAAGCCCCAAAGCGGCATATTCCCATTCTGCTTCGGTAGGCAGGCGATAGTGCGGAAGCAGGATGCCATCGCCATATCTGACTTTTCTGACCCCTTTACCGTCGGGGTTCATGTTTTTCTTACTTTGTTTCACAACGCCCTGATATTGACCGGCAAGGTAGGCTTCCGTATTAAAGCTGTTGTCATCTTTTTGGTCGGGGTCATAATCGAGGTAGCCGGCGTTGATAAGCAACTGCTCATTCACCCGGTCTGTACGCCATGAAGCATAAGCGTTGGCCTGCACCCAGCTGACACCCACCACAGGATAATTGTGATAAGCCGGATGACGAAAATAATTCTCGACCAAAGGTTCATTGTAAGTCATTTTATCTAACCAAACGGTAGTGTCGGGAAGTGCTTTCTGGACAACGGCGGGATAATCCGCCCCATAAACCCTTTTTAACCAGTAGATATACTCCAGATAATCCAGATTGCTGACCTCTGTTTTGTCAATATAAAAGCTGTTGACCGTTACCTGATGGGGTGGGTTGTCCCATTCATAAAATGGTGCTTCTTCAGTTGCCCCCATGGTAAAGGTCCCTCCTTCAATAAATACCAGTCCCGGTCCTGTCTTTTGCTCCTGTGAAGGTGCTACTTCAAAACCTCCGTTTTTGGGATTATTATAGGCCCAACCCGTTGTGCGCGAAACATCCTTTTTTCCTTTAAAAAGGCTACAGGACGTACCAAAAATCATAATGCTGCCCAGGGACAGAAAAATGATTAAAATCGTTTTTAATCTCAGCATTTTTTTATTACGCTTAATTTTTCTTGATTGTATAACTATTTCCGGTGATATTTATTGTATTCCCGGAAAATGAATTTCATCCCCAACGGGATGATGCAAATTTAATTATTACGGGACAAATGTAAATAATATTATAAGAAAAATATACGCATTATCATTTTTCATCGTAATTTATTTTGTCAGCACCTCTGTTTTAATTCATATTCAGGTGATTTAGCCTGAAAAACAACCCGGATGAATACGTCCGGACAGGCTCTTTGCAGATAATAAATCCCTTTTTTGAACGTTTTTCCTCAGGCAAATATCCCAAATTCGATATATTTGCCATCGAAATAATTTCTATGCAGATAAAAAAGTTCACATTTATTTTTCTTGCACTGGCCCTGCCATTTGTGAGCTATGCTGTTGATTATGCTGTTACGGACACCATTCATTGGCAGGGAATGCAACATTTCAGGACGGAAAAAGGTACCGAATTCCAACGCCTCTCATTTGCCGGGGCAACATTTTCTTCTTTTGATGCGTTGCCCGCTTTCATTCAGGTTATGCCTATCCATTCGGCAGAGGTGGTGCTGAAAGCTGCCCTTTCCCATAAAATTGTAGCGGTGGTGGAACCGGTTGCGTCCGAATGGCTTTTGCAAAAGCGGTTTTCTGATACGGTCTTTCGACTTCGGGTGGACCTTTCCATTGCCCGCAAACAGCCTTATGCCGTGGTACACCTTGTGCCGGTCCGGTGGAACCCGGAGAAAAAACAGTATGAAAAGCTCCTTTTTTTTCAGGTAAATGTTGAGATAGCGGAGAAGGGCAGCGGCAATGTTTTGTCAAAGAAACGGTTGCTGTTGTCGAATTCTGTTTTGGCTACAGGGAGTTGGTTTAAGATACGCATCGACAAAAGCGGAATGTACAAACTAACCTATGATGACTTGAAAAGCATGGGATTCCCCGTTACTGACAATCCGGCCAATTTTGCGCTTTATGGAAACGGGGGAGGGGTTTTGCCCGAGAAAAACAACATTTCCCGTCCTCCGGGATTAACGGAAAACCCTATTGAGGTTGTGGACGGCGGTGATGGCAAGTTTGACAAAGGGGATTATATCCTGTTTTATGCTGTGGGCCCTGTGGTATGGAAATATAACAAGGTTACCGGGCACTTTAATCATCAGCATAACTATTACGATGATTATGCTTACTATTTTTTGACATCCGGTTCACATCCAGGTCTACGAATTCAAAAAGAGCCTGTTACAGGAACCGCTGATGTGGAGGTAAACAGTTTCCCCGATTATGCCTTTCACGAGTTGGATGAACGAAACCTCGGTGGTACCGGAAGGACCTGGTATGGCGAAGTTTATGATTATGCTGCTGCCGAACATGTTTTTCATTTTGATTTTCCCCACCTCATTAAGACGGAGAAAGCTTATCTGAAAGCTGTTTTTGCCTCTAAGGCATATTCTTCTAACATGTTTTTGATATATGTTGATGGCCAGCTTAAGCGGACAATAAATATGCCCATAACCGGAAATAGTGGTTATGATGTGGGCAAAAGCGGCAGCGCGCAGTTTGCGTTCAATGCATCGGACGATAAACTTTCGGTAAAAACAGTTTTTCAGCGTAGCTCTTCATCATCGGTCGGCTATCTTGATTATCTTGACGTTAACGCCTATCGGCAGCTGATTTTTGATGGGGGACAAATGGAATTCCGGAATATCTTTTCTACCGGAAACATTGCCCGTTATCACCTGCGGCAGGCTACTGACAAAACCAGGGTTTGGGATATATCACAACCACTTTCCCCGAAAGAAATGGATATAAACCAGGCTTCCGGCAAAGTAACTTTTCGTACCAAAATATCGCCTTATAAGGCTTTCATTGCTTTTGATGGAACTAAATTCTATTCGCCTGAATTTGTTGAAAAAGTGGAGAACCAAGACCTTCATGCTGTAAAGAATATTGATTTCCTGATTGTTGCATACCCTGACTTTTTAGGGCAGGCCAACCGGCTGGCCAACTTTCACAGAGAAAAAGACGGCTTGAAAGTTTATGTTACCACACCGAAAAAAATCTACAATGAGTTCTCTTCCGGAGCACAGGATGTATCGGCTATCCGCGATTTTGTCAAGCACATTTATGACCAGAGTGATGCCGGAAAAGAGCTGAAATATCTGTTGCTTTTCGGTGATGCCTCTTATGATTATAAAGATCGTTTGCCGGACAATACTAACTTTGTTCCCTGTTGGGAATCAGTCAATTCGCTTAATACCATTACCTCCATTGCCACCGATGACTATTTTGGTTATCTCGATCCCGGGGAAGGGGCCGGCAGTAGTGACAAGGTGGATATTGGTATCGGCAGGTTTCCGGTAGATACTCCGGAAGAGGCGCAAAACGCTGTTGACAAGTGCATAAATTATGTCTCCAATACACCCAAAATTCTGGGGGACTGGCGCAACCGGCTTACTTTTGTTGCCGACGATGGCGATTATAACCGGCACCTGAACGATGCGGAGACGCTCACAAAATATATCAACCGTTATTATCCTGCTTATGGCGTGAACAAACTCTATCTCGATGCTTTTCCACAGGTCTCTACCCCAAGCGGACAGCGTGCACCGGCATTGAATGAAGCCATTAACTCCTCCATTGACGAGGGGACTTTAATCTTCAATTATTCAGGCCACGGAGGGGAGGTCGGCCTCGGGCACGAACGGTTTATGACGATAGGCGATATTAATTCATGGACAAACAAAGATAAACTGACAGTTTTCATTACGGCTACCTGCGAATTTACCCGTTATGATAATCCGGAACGTGTATCGGCAGGTGAGCAGGTGTTTACCAATCCCAACGGGGGGGCTATTGCTTTGTTTACAACTACACGGGCTACCTATGCCAGTGCCAACCTTGCCCTGAACATGGCTATTTTCAGAAATAATATGTTTGAAAAAGTGAATGGGGCCTATCCCTGTTTTGGCGATATCATTATGCACGCAAAGGTGCTGGGGGGCGATAACGACAAAAAATTTGTCCTGATTGGCGACCCTGCTTTAAAAATGGCCTATCCAAAAGACAATGCCAAAACAACATTTATCAACTCCAAAGCAGTGGTAGTGGGACAGCCGGATACGTTGAAGGCTTTGTCGAAAGTGCAGGTACAAGGTGAAATTACCAACAATGATGGGCAAAGGCTGAATCACTATACCGGTACTGTTTTTTCTACGGTTTTTGATAAGGCATCGGCCATTTCTACTTTGGCCACTGATCCCGACAGCCGCAAAACCACCTTTTATGTCTGGAACAGCATTTTGTTTAAGGGAAAAGCAGCCATTAAGAACGGCGTTTTTGATTTCTCCTTTGTGGTTCCCAAAGACATTGCTTATAAGTTTGGGAAAGGCCGCATCAGCTATTATTTTGATAATGGCAAAACCGATGGCCACGGTTATAACGAAAACATCATCGTGGGCGGGTTTGACGAGCAGGCCGTTTCGGATACGAGTGGCCCGGAGATACATTTGTACATGAATGATTCCTCTTTTTCTCCGGGGGATATTACCCATGCCGATCCTGTGCTTTATGCACGCCTGAGTGATAAAAATGGAATAAATACAACCGGAAGTGGTATCGGGCATGACATTATTGCTACTTTGGATGACAATCCATCCAATAGTTTTAACCTGAATGCCTATTATGTGGCCGATGAAGGTGATTTCTCAAAGGGAACAGTCCGCTTTCAGCTGAAAGGATTGTCCGATGGCAGTCACGTCATTAGCCTGAAAGCCTGGGATTTGTACAACAATTCATCAACGGCTGTGTTGCCTTTTGTGGTTGAACCTTCCTCAAAACTGGTCATTGAACATTTGATAAATATTCCCAATCCCGTAACCGATGCCACAGACTTTGTCTTTGAACACAACGAGGCGGGAAAAAGGTTGAATGTGGACATTGATATTTATAAACTGGATGGCCGGCGGGTGAAAAGCCTGCAACGCGTGTTGACACCGGCCGGGTTTACCTCGGGGAGGATTCATTGGAATTGTACCACGGAGAGCGGTGAGAAAATCAGTCGGGGGATTTATGTGTATCAGCTGAAAGTTTCCCTGCCTGATGGGCAAACAAAATACCTCAGAAATAAACTCGTGTTTATTCGCTAATAACTGCGAAATTAACAGCGAAGTTGTTTAAAGTCCAGGATATCTTGTCCTTGATAAGATACGTTAAAAGAATGAATTACATCTTAAATTTAATTGTTGTTTTTGTTTGTGAGGCTGTTCAAAAAGGGATTTTACGCAAAGTGCGCAAAACTTTAGCGCAGAAAACGCAAAACTTAAATCATTATAGCAAAATGATTTGCGTACTTTGCTGAACCTTTGCGCTTTTAGCGTGAACCTTCAAAACTATCTTTTTGAACATCTCTACCATAATTCGTCAAATAGTAGAAAAGGAATAAGGATTTGCTGATGCGATTTATATAACACTAAGAAATAATGAGTTAACTTTAAACAACTTCAACTTATGAATAGCAGATAAAAATTTAACCGGCCGTTTAATAATAAAACAATTTTTAATTCGTTAGATTTGCACACATTTTTTAATATTCAGATTTTTATGAAGACAAGATTCCTTTTACTTTCTGCCATGGTCTTATTCTTTTTGAGTGGTCAGGCACAGAATTATGGTAACCTCAATGGACAGGCCAGTGGGGAAAGTGTGATTACTACGGCTGTACCTTTTTTGATGATTGGCCCCGATGGCCGTGCCGGCGGCTTGGGCGATGGTGGCGTGGCCACTTCTCCCGATGCCAACTCCATGCACTGGAACTCTGCCAAGTATGCTTTTATTGACAACCCATCCGGGTTCTCCATCTCTTATACACCCTGGCTCCGCAATCTTGTAAATGATATTAACCTGGCTTATCTGACTTATTATCACAGGCTTGATGACCGGCAGACGCTGGCCGCCAGTTTGCGCTATTTTTCGCTGGGCGAGATTCAATTTACTGATGAAATGGGTTTTCCTTTGGGTACCTACAAGCCAAACGAGTTTGCCGTTGACGTGGCTTATGCCCGGAAATTGTCCGATTACCTGGCCCTTTCGGTGGATGGCCGTTTTATCTATTCTAACCTGACGGCCGGTTTTGCCTCGCAAGGTACCGAAAGTTCTGCCGGCATGTCTGTGGCAGTGGACATCGGGTTATATTGGCAAAAAGATGTCAATTGGTTTAGTAATAATAATGCACAATTTGCCTGGGGTGTTTTTATCTCCAATATCGGAAGCAAAATATCTTATAGTAAAACGAATATTAAAAAAGATTTTATTCCTACCAACCTGCGTTTTGGTTCCAGATTAACCATCGATATGGATCGGTATAATAAGATATCATTTGATGTGGATATCAATAAGTTACTGGTCCCTACACCACCTATTTATGCCACTGATACCATGGGTAACCCAATCTTGAATCCTGATGGCTCCTATAAAATAGAAAAAGGGCGCGATCCGGATGTGGGTGTCATTAAAGGAATGGTACAATCGTGGTACGATGCCCCGAACGGCTTTAAAGAAGAGATGCATGAATTTAATTTCTCCATCGGTGCCGAATACTGGTACAATAACTTACTGGCTATCAGGGCTGGGTATTTTTATGAAAACAAGAACAAAGGCGACCGGCAGTATGTTACTTTGGGCGTAGGCTTGCGATACAATGTCTTTGGCCTCGATTTTTCCTATCTGATCCCCACCGTTTCGCAACAAAACCCGTTGGAAAAAACACTCCGTTTTTCACTTCTCTTTAACTTTGGCAACAACCGCCAAAGGAAATAAACCATTTCTGAATCATGCCTTTTCGTGTTGGTATCGGCTATGATGTGCACCGGTTGACGGAAGGCAGGAAATTGGTGCTGGGAGGGGTTTCTATTCCTTTTCCAAAAGGGCTTGCCGGACATTCGGATGCGGACGTGCTTGTGCATGCCATTTGCGATGCACTCCTTGGCGCAGCTGCCCTTGGCGACATCGGAAGCCATTTTCCCGACTCGGATGAGAAATTCAAAGACATTTCAAGTCTCCAATTGCTGAAAGAGGTGGCCGTAATGATAACCCATTCCTCTTATCAGGTTCAAAATATTGATTCGGTTATCATTGCCCAATTGCCGGAGTTGGCACCGTATATCTCCGGGATGCGGGACATTTTGTCCAAAAATCTGGATATCCCGAAAAGCAACATCTCCATCAAAGCCACTACCACAGAACATCTTGGGTTTATCGGGAGGGGTGAAGGCATAGCCGCAAAGGCCGTTGTTCTTTTGAAAAAGGCAAATACAAATTAAAAGCTTCTTTTATTCCCCCGTTTTTATCTTTAGCTTTGCAAATTATTTTAATTTGCAATTTCTATTTTGTGAAAACAGGGATACAAAGAAAAAACGAAAGGATATAAACATGAATGCATTTAAAGCCTATGATATCAGGGGCGAATATGGAAAAGATTTGAACAGGGAAATGGTTTACCGTATCGGTTATTTTTTGCCGGAAATCCTTCCCGTGAAAGAAGTTTTTGTGGGGCGCGATGTGCGTTTGTCGTCTGACGAAATGTTTGAGGCACTGGCCGAAGGCCTTACCGATGCGGGTGTGAATGTAGCTGATGGCGGACTGACAACTACACCCATGGTCTATTGGGGAACCGGAAAGTATGACTTTGATGCCTCGGTGATGATTACGGCATCCCATAACCCCAAAAATCACAACGGGCTGAAGATTTCGGCAAAAAATGTATTGCCGGTAGGTTATGACAACGGGTTGAAAAAGCTGGAATCATTGGTGGGCTCAGGCGAAAAAATCATAAAAAAGACCAAAGGAACTATCCGGCAATTGGATATCAAGCCCGATTATCTTGCTTTTTTAAACCGGTACAAAAAGGATTATTCCGGAATCAATCTTGTCATCGATTATTCCAACGGGATGGCTTCGCTTTTTGCCCATGATTTGTTTGGCGAAAAATATTTTCCCTTAAACGAAAAGTCAGATGGTACTTTTCCCGGTCACGAACCCAATCCGCTGGACCCTGAAAATCAGGAACAGATAAAACAGGCCGTAAAAACACATAAGGCTGATATCGGCATTATCTTCGATGGCGATGCCGACCGGGTCATGTTTATCGATGAGAAAGGAAATTTCATTTCTCCCGATCTGATTATTGCACTTTTTGCCCATTACTTCTTGACAGATACGGATAAAAGGGAACATGTGGTGCACGACATAAGGACTTCCAAGGCAGTGGGAGAGTACCTGGCAAAATTCAATACTGAGGTTACTATCTGGCGCGTGGGACGTGCCTATGGCGCTACCAAATTGCGCGAAGTGAATGGCATTTATGGCGGAGAGTTGGCCGGACATTATTATTTCCGTGATTTTTACTTCTCCGACAGTGGGTTGATGGCCTCTTTAATTATGCTGGATATTGTTGACGAATTTAAAAAACAGGGAAAAACTGTCTCGGAACTGATGCACAACATTTCTTCTTATGCCAACACGGGCGAAGTCAACTTTCGCATAGAAAAAAAACAAGAAGCCATGAATGCGGTGGTGGATTACTTTAAAAAGCTGCAAAAACCAACTGCCTATTACGATTTCGATGGCTACCGGCTGGAGTTTCCCGAATGGTGGTTCAATATCCGCCCTTCCAATACGGAGCCTTTTCTGCGTTTTCTTGCGGAAGCCAAATCGCAGCAACTACTTGATGAAAAGACAAAACAGGTCTATACACTGCTGAAACCTTTTACAGACTAATGCATTGAAACGGCTGATAACCATATTGTTGTTGTTTGCTTTTTTTGGCGGATATGCACAGGATATGACACGCTATCCGGATACCCTGAACAAGAAAAGGCTGGCCGTAGTCTATGGAACAGCCGGCGGGCTTTATGTGGCCTCGGTATCCTGGCTTTATTTTGCCTGGTACAAAGGTTATGCCCGGACTTCTTTCCATGTTAAAGACGACTGGGGTGAGTGGATGATGAAAGACAAACTGGGGCACCTGACAACCACTTATCAGGTAGGGAATTACGGTTACTGGAGCCTGCGCTGGGCCGGAATGAGCGAGAAAAAAGCCATTTGGTACGGCGGCACCTGGGGCCTGATTTATATGACTACCATCGAAATTTTTGATGGTATGTCCGCCGAATGGGGCTTCTCTCCCAGTGATATGGCTTTTAATACGTTGGGGGCCACCCTGTTTATCAGTCAGCAGCTTTTGTGGCACGAACAGCGTTTCCGGTTGAAATTCTCTTATCATCCTACCGAATATGCCCAGTACAGACCTGATCTGTTGGGCTCTACCTGGAGCCAGCGTATCATTAAAGATTACAACGGCCAAACCAACTGGCTTTCGATGAACATTGCCTCTTTTCTGAAAAAGGATACCAGATTTCCGGCCTGGTTCAATGTAGCTTTCGGCTATGGTGCCCGCGGCATGATTGGTGCTTATGAAAACCCGAAAGAGCATAACGGGCGGCCCATGCCGCAGTTCAACCGCATACCGCAATTTTACCTTTCGGTGGATGTGGACTGGACAAAAATAAAAACCCATTCCAAAGTATTGCGTTTTATCTTTAAAGCGTTGAGTTTCATAAAAATTCCGGCTCCGGCACTGGAGTATAACCAGGAGGATGGCCTTGTGTTTCATCCGATATTCTTTTAAAAACTATGCGTAAGAACACAATCATCTGGGACTGGAACGGTACTTTGCTGAACGATGTGGAGATGTGTGTGGCATGCATGAATGTCCTGCTTGAGAAGCGGAACCTGCCCAGACTTACTACAGAAAAATACCGAAATGTTTTTGGCTTTCCCGTGAAGGATTATTATGAGAAAATAGGGTTTGACTACTCCCGTGAGGATTTTGAAGTTCCGGCCAAAGAGTTCATGGACCTATACCATAAGTTTTTACCGGTGACAAAGCTTTTCCCCTGTGCGGAGGAAGTTCTGGAACATTTCAAAAGAAAAGGTTTTCGCCAGTTTGTTGTTTCGGCCATGGAACACGACAGTTTGGTGAAAACATTGAAAGAACGCAAAATTGACTCCTATTTTGAGGCGGTTTCGGGAATCGACAATATTTATGCCGGTGGGAAAACGGAAATGGCCCGCGGGTTTGTTGCTCGTCTTGGGCAAGATCCCAAAGAGATGCTGTTCATTGGCGATACGTTGCATGACAGGGAAGTTGCGCAAGCGTTGGGAATAGATTACCTGCTGGTGGCTGCCGGTCATCAGTCCAAAGAGGTTTTGCTTAAAAAGACAGCCCGTGTTGTGAAAAAGTTATCCAATGTCCGGGATTGGCCCGATATTATTGAACCTGTTTTGCCGTGATGGTTACTTTTTGGATAACAATTCCCTGGATTTTATCTGGAATATCTCCTCGACCCTGATTTTTCCCGGCTATTTTTTCGTGCGGCAAAAAAGGCTTGTTTCCGTTGCTGTTTTTCTTTTTCCCATTCCTTTTTTTCCTTGTCTGTCATGGGCTTGTCTGTTTGTGGAAAAGGGTTGTCGTCCATCAATTCAATCTTCCGGTTGATTAATTTCTCAATGTCTTTGACAAAGGCATTTTCTTCCGGCTCGCAGATAGAAATGGCAGTACCGGCTTCTCCAGCTCTTCCCGAACGGCCAATGCGATGAACGTAGGTTTCGGCAATGTTGGGAATGTCGTAATTGATGACATACGCCAGTTTGTCGATGTCAATGCCCCTTGCGGCAATATCGGTAGCAACCAAAACCCTGATTTTACGTTCTTTAAATTGTGTCAGGGCTTTTTGTCTTTGGTTTTGTGATTTGTCTCCGTGAATGGCTTCTGCTTTGATTCGCTGCTTTTTCAGGTTGCGGACTATTCTGTCGGCACCGTGTTTAGTCTTCGAGAACAGCAATACCTGATTGATTTTTGTGTCGCGAAGAATGTGAACAAGTAAATCATTTTTGCTCTTCCTGTTGGTATAATAGAGGTACTGCTGAATAGTGTCGGCTGTTGAAGAAACCGGACTGACATCCACTTTAACGGGATTTTTCAATATTTTCCCGGAGAGTTTGACTATTTTGTCGGGCATGGTAGCCGAAAAGAACAGCGATTGCCGCTGTACAGGTAATTGGGCAATAATCTTTTTAATATCGTTGATAAAACCCATGTCAAGCATCCGGTCAGCTTCGTCCAGCACAAAGTACTCAATATCTTTCAGGCTGATAAAGCCCTGGTTCATTAAGTCGAGAAGCCGGCCCGGTGTGGCCACCAATATATCAACGCCCCTTTTGAGAATAGCTGTTTGCGAATTTTGGTTTACACCGCCAAAAACGACAGTATTTTTGAGCCCCGTATATTTTCCGTAATCGGTAAAACTTTCGCCTATCTGAATTGCCAACTCCCTTGTAGGAGTAACGATAAGCGATTTTATTTTGCGCTGTCCGTTGTTTTTCTGCTTATCCGCAAAAAGATGTTGCAGGATGGGGACGGCAAAAGCCGCAGTTTTTCCTGTTCCGGTTTGGGCACTTCCTAAAATGTCATTTCTCTTGAGAATAAGAGGAATTGTCCTTTCCTGAATAGGGGTAGGGGTAGTGTATTGTTTTTCTGTGAGAGCACGTAAAATCGGCTCTATAATTTTTAAATCTTTAAATTGCATTAATTTCTAAGTTTTGTTCTCCCGATGAAATTCTGTGGGAGTTTCTTGTAATAGGTAATAAATATATGGCTGCAAAGATACGTCTTAAAATTGGATAAATGAGAATTATTTACAACAACCTTCAACCGGCAACTTTCCGGAAGCTATTCCGGTTCTCCTTTTGAAGCCTTTTCTCGGTTTTCTGTTACCTTTGTCAAAAGTTTATGCTGTCTTACAAGTTTTTATAATTGAGTTTTATTTTAGACTTTAAACAACATCGATAACAATTTTAAAACATATAAATAAGGTATGCTGATTATTATATCCCCTGCAAAAACTATGCAGCATGTGGGAATACAAAATCTTCGGGATGTAACACTTCCGCAATATCCGGAGGAAACCCGGCATTTGGCAGAAGAGCTGAAAAAGATACCTGTTGCTGAACTTGCCCGTTTGATGAAAATTAGTCCCCGGCTGGCCCAGCTCAATTTTGAACGCTTTCAGCAATGGGATGTTTCTGCCCACGGGGAAAAGGGGAGTCCGGCACTACTCACCTATCAGGGTGAAGTCTTCAGGGGATTGAACGCTTCTGATTTTGATGGGGACGACTGGCCCTTTGCCCAGCGGCATTTGAGAATACTTTCCGGTTTCTATGGTATTTTAAGACCGCTCGACATGGTACTGCCTTACCGGCTGGAGATGGGAGGGCATTTTTCTCCTGTGGGCTATAAGAACCTGTATGATTTCTGGAAAGAGCGGATATCCAGGTCGTTGGATAATGCTTTGGCCAATCAGGATGACAGGGTTCTCGTTAATCTGGCTTCCAACGAGTATTTTAAGATTATTGATAAAAAGCAGCTGTCCCTGCAAATTATTACACCTGTATTTAAGGAAGCACGTGGTGATGGCTTTAGAATGGTAACTATTTACGCAAAAAAAGCCAGGGGAATGATGGCCCGCTTCATCATTAAGAACCAACTGACCAATCCGGATGAGTTAAAATTCTTCGATGCGGATGGCTACTATTACAATGAAAAGCTGTCAAAAGAGGGGAAAATAGTGTTTACGAGGTAGGAAATCTCAGGATTCTCGTTCTTTCTCAGTATTTTTTTTCATCTATTTTCGACAATGGTCATCTGGCATTCAGGGGGTTAAAAAAAAGAGAATATATTTTAAAATTTATTTTTCATTTTATGCTTGTGGGAGAGAAGTTTTTTTCTACTTTTGCCGCTCGTTTTTACGGAAACGTTCATAGAAAAAGCGGGTACTGCTAAGGAGAAGTGGGGACAGGGAAACACCGGGGGATTAGCCGGTGGTCATGTGAAGAAAAAAGAAAAAATATTTTCAAAAAAAGCTTGCATGAAAGGAAA